>JAHQYM010000082.1 GCA_024421095.1 Acidimicrobiia bacterium | reverse complement strand
ACAACAACAACAAAATAGACCTAGCCGAACTCCTAGCCGCCCTAGCCGACTACCAAGCCAAAAAACTCACCACGGCTCAAATAACCCAACTCACCAACACCTACCTAAACAACTAAACCAACAACACACAAACTCCGCCCCCAATCGCGGGATTGGTTGCCAACTCAAGAGCCCTCAACCACCCCCCAGACCACGATCACGGGCCGACTCTACTTCGTAGCCAGGTTGCTCTGGTTCATCGTCGATTAATTCGGCTGGGAACCCTGGGGCTCGAAAAGCTTGGCCCGTGGACTCTTCATTACGCTGCACCACCCGTGGGCTGAGCGCACGAGACCCATACTTCTCAGCGGCATCATCAAACAGTGAAGCGACCATTGGTGCCACCTCAAGTGGAAGTCCTGCCCGCTGCGCCAGATCCAAAAACAAACTCATATCTTTTTGTACTAAATCGAGCGTGAAACCGATGTCGTAGGAGCCGTTCAAGATCACTTGGCCTTCAGTTTCATGCACAAACGAGTTGCCTGAAGAAATACGGATAGCTTCAAAGGTAGTCGTCAGATCCATCCCCGACTTCTGCGCTACCGCAAAAGCTTCGCCAATCGAAACTAAGTTGACCGAAGCCAAATAATTGGTCACCACCTTGAGGATCGATGCGGAACCCAAAGGCCCAGTGTGCAAGATCTTGCGCCCCATCATGGCAAGAATCGGTAATGCCAACTCAAAACCGGCGCGGGAACCTCCGCAGAAAATGGAAATGTTGCCAGTAGCCGCGCGATGGCAACCGCCCGACACTGGGCATTCAATCGGAACAGCACCGAGCGCTTCAGCAAGGTGGGCGAGCCGGCGCACCTCGGCTTCGTCTGTGGTCGACATCTCCAACCAAAGTTTTTCGGCGCGAAGCCCCGCAAGCACACCGTTAGCGGATTCCATTACATGTGCGCAAACGTCAGGTGAAGGCAAGCAGGTGATGACCGCATCGCAATGTTGTGCAAGCGACTTCGGTGAAACCGCTGACGCAGCACCTCGTTGCACGAATGCGTCCATCAGAGACTTGTCTAAGTCGTGCACCATCAAATCCACACCGTTGCGCAACAATGAACCAGCGAGTTTGCTGCCGAGGTTGCCAAGCCCGATAAATCCGATCTTCATGGTGAACTCCATTCAGGTAAGCCAGCAAAAATCGTATAGCAAATAATGCTATCTGTGCCAACTTGGGGCTACCGTCTCCTAGATGCTTTCACGTAAACCTGAATCCACGCCGTCTGAAGTATTGAACCAAGAGTTGCGCGAGTTGATAAATGTGGTTCGTACTGCCGACTTTGCGAACACGGATATCACTGGCGTTATTGAGCGACTGCGTGACCTGCGTGCGGAGTTGCAGCCGTGCGTGGTGGAAGGGGTGCGGATGCAGTCGTCACTGGTTTATCGCGGCTTGTCTGCCGACAGTGCTAACGTCGGTGCAGCGCTCACGCATGGGCCACCTCGTGTTCCAGCGGGCAGCAACCCTAGAGACTTTTTTCCATATAGCCCATTGGTGGGTTTGCTGAATCCTATTTCTCCGCCTGCTTCGTTTACCGCCGTTGAGGCCGAGAACTATATGGACCTGTATGGCGAGGTGACGTTTCCTGCGGTGTTCAATGGGCCTCCCGGTTGCGTTCATGGGGGTGCGTTGGCTTTGTTGTTTGACGAGCTGCTCGGTTGTGTCGGTGTGGTGAACGGGTTAGGTGGCTTTACTGGCACGTTAAAGGTTGTTTACCATTCGCCGACACCTCTTGAGACCCCATTGACTATGCGCTCTTGGATTGAAGGTGTGGAACGCAGAAAGGTTTATTGTTCTGCGGAACTCCATGTGGACGACAGGTTATGCGCCGAAGCCGAAGCCATCTTTATCCAATCCAAATCTGCCTCTGAACGTGCTAAATCCGCCTCTGGCAGTGGCGCTCGTTAGGCCACGGAAACACCTGATCGCGCCCAAGGTCGCCGTGGGCGATGCACAGCCACCTCTGGCAGTGGCAAGTGGCGCTCGCGAAGCCAATGTCACACCCCCTGTGCTATCCGGCTCAAGGCGGACCTGCCAAATTCACGTGCGTACCGTCAAATGGCGAAACTGCAAAACCCGCTGTGCTATCCGGCTCGCGGCGGACGTTCTGGCAGTGGCAAGTGGCGCTCGCGAAGCCAATGTCACACCCCCTGTGCTACGGTGTGCGTGCTTGATAAACCTATGGCCGCACCGTGTGGTCGGAGAGGCATAACAAATGAACATTGACCCATTCGCAGCGGCCAACGACCCTTTTGCCGAAGATGACATACGCTCGGCCAGTCGTGAGTCTTCGGCTGCCGTGCCGTCCGAACAAACCCATTTGCTGATACTTGGGTTGAGTGGTGTGTTGGCTCTTGCCGCGCTTATTGCTGCTTTCGTTAGAAGTTCGGGATATGTGCTTTTCACGGTTGCGGCAGTCGCTTATCTGTTGGCTGTGTTGGCCGATTTGGTGTTGCGCCGAACCCGTTTCCAGAGAGGCAAATTCGGCCGGTCGGTACTCACGGTAAGTTGGCGGGCAGCGACATTCGTATCCGCATTGGTAGTAGCCTGGTTGGCCGCAACAGCATCGGCGGGTGCATGATGAAGCGTATGCGTGTTAGCGATCGGCTGGGCAGAAGAGTGCGCCGGAGTTTCCGCGTCGGCGGGTGCATGATGAAGCGTATGCGTGTTGGCGGTGGGCTGGGCAGAACTGTACGCCCGCGCTTCCGCATCGGCGGGCACCTAATGCAACGTATGCGTGTTGGCGACGGGCTAGGCAGAAGCGTACGCCCGCGCTTCAACAACGGCGGGCACCTAATGCAACGTCTGCGTGTGGGCGGTGAGCTTGGCAGAACTGTACGCCCGCGCTTCCGCATCGGCGGGTACCTAATGCAACGTCTGCGTGTGTTTGCAATTTCTCTGCTCGTTAGTGGTGCCGGTCTGGTGTTGATGCAAGACACACACCCGCCAGCCGTCGCCCAGGAAGACCCGAGCCCCACCGACATGAGCGTCACCGACAAATGCAAAGTTCCTAGTGACGATCCCCAGATCAACGTGTTGATGTTGCTAGACCGCTCAGGGAGCCTCAATCGCACAGACCCCGAGAATGAACGCCGTGCTGGTGTGCAAGCCGCCATTTCTAATCTGGCGAATTTGGCAAGAACCTTCGATGGTGTGGCGCTTAGCATCGCGGTCGACACATTCGCTGAAGACTATCGCAAAGAACTTGGTTGGGCGGAGGCGGGCATCGAGTTGGCGGAGGCGCGCAATCTTCCTAATCGTGCCACCGCGGCCGACGGGCATCTCACTGATTATCGCAAGGCACTTACCGGTGCGGCACAACGGTTTCGTGATGGGGCATCAAATGACTGCAATCTGCTGCTTTGGTTTACAGACGGAGAACACGCAACCGACGGTTCCAGTAGCGTCATCTCCCCATCTGAACGCGCACAATTGACAGACCTATGCAAATCGGACGCGATGCGTGAGCTTGCTGAGAAAAATCTCTGGACGATCGCAGTGCTACTTGATTCGGGGACAGTTCCAGTGAACAAAGATCCTTTGAAATTGATGTTTGCTGCGGGTTGTGAGCACGCATTAACTGGCCCGGACCCATCTAGCGGAGAGAACGCCGCAAGTAGTCTAACTGATTCGCTTGATGAGTTGATAAACGAAGCTGTTTACAAAGCAAGTGCTGCACGACAATCCGAGGATTTGTTGCCAGGTGAACGATCTGGGTTGCCAGCGGCCGGTGAATTCAAGGGGTGTAGTGGCGGCGAAGGTAGCGTTACCAGCCTTTGTAAATACCCGTTCACACTCAAGCCCGACCACGATGGTTTTCGGGTGTTTGTCGATCTAACGTCCCTCAATAGGCAGATATCCGACCCGACGGCCATCACGACTACTTTGCGTTCTCCTAAAGGAACGGAATATCCTCTCGACTTCGATGTACGTGCGGGATACGAACGTGTTGGTGGGTCTGGTTTCCTGTTTCGCAAGCCTTACGACAGTCGCTGGGAACTCATCGGACACCAGGCAGCCAAACAGATAGCGAATCGGAACAGTTGGGAATGGGCAGGGGAGTGGACCCTCGAATTTTCTGGCACCACACCCACAGCAGCAGAGGATGCAGCGAAAGTAGCAGCAGCAGTCCGAACCGTCGAAGGCTCACCACCCGAAGTTACTATCCATATGAACGATTCGATGGGTTCGTTGACCGGCAATGTTGGCGTTGTCACTAATCAACCGATCGCTTACAAAATGACGGAGTACCGTTTAGGCTTGAACGATATTTCAGGTGGCCCAGTCAATCCCGCGCGACCAACCTTGTGGTGCAGAGCGGTCTGTCGGACTCTAACCGTAAACGAAGGAGCCTTTGAAATTCCGATGTTTTACGAACAGGTATTTGATTGGGCGGATGGAGATAAAACTCGTTTGCTTAAGATCCTTAACGACTCAGGCGGCATTTACGCGGTCGCGGAATTGACCCAAAGTTTCAAATACGGTCCGGAAGATCTGGAGTGGAAGCGGCCACTTGGAGAACCCATCCCATTGGCTAATCTTGCTAACTGGCTTGAATCTCGATTGAGTGACGAAGAGCGATTTCAACAACTCAGCAGTTGGCTGACCCAGCAAGAGCCTCCAGCTCTACCGTCTCTGCAGTGGACAGATTCGCCTCTAAAGGTGGATAACAACAACGTAGAGTTTCAAGTGGTGGCAATCCCCGGGCGGTTCTCGGCAGTCGTCACGCTCAAAGACATCACGCTCAAAGACATCACGCTCGAAAAAGTGACCGCGCCTTTAGGTGAGCCCGAAGTCTTGAATGCGGATTGGAAATGCGAGGTTCCCAAATACACACTCCCCAGATACACCACGCCTTGTCCGGCGATCCTTGTAGATACGGGCGTAAACAAAGACAGTGAATTGGTCGCAACGCTACACTTCTTGATAACTCGAGACTCCTACGCAAATGACGAGATTGCCAACTTGGGTGAGGGAGCGACCGAGCCGTCGCCAGAAGAGTGGGCAACACTGCGCAACAAGATTGCTGAGGCTGCGGCACCAGTTTCTCAGCCTCTTACTTCAGAAACCTTTCGGGTGGACATTGTTACCTTTGGTGATCGAATCTCGAAGTTTTTGCCTTTGCTGGTGATTTTGTTTGTGTTGGCGGCCGCGAGTCGAGTGTTTGTGGCTTGGAGGTTGCGCCCTTGGAAAGCCCTCGATTCGCCCGAATACGTGGTCAAGCCTTTGCAACCCGCATTCGGTCACGAACCTTCAATTAGCGAACAACGTGAGTTGTGTATGGAATTGAACACCGGTGCCGCATCAGCTACGGTCGGCTTTGCACGGTTGAGTTCTAGTTGGTTACCGTTACTGCTCGGACGCCCACCCGCAATTGTGGCCACGGCATCTGGTAACGACTGTGTTGGACCAAAGGGCAGCATGCGTAACAAAAAAGATCAACAGGTCGCCTTGATTGGCCCCACTTTGCGAAAAGGTTGGCTGGTAGTTGGCAGCAAAGATGCTGCCCAGTTGATTGTGTGGGATTTACCGAACGAAGAATCAGAACAAGAGGACGTAATTGCACAGGCGGAACAGGCCGCGACGGACGCACTTGACAAATCCCGAAAACGTGAAAACCGTGAAAGGCAGAGCGAAACAACCAACCACGGAGAGTCTCAAGAAACCGTACCTAACCCGTTCGCAGACGATACCACGAGCACAAACCCGTTCGCCCCACCTTCGTCTTACCGCGACCCGTTCGCCGATTAACCCATTGGCATTCAACCAAGAGACATACGTCCAAGAAAGGAAGATCAATGCTCCGACCAGTAATTTTTATAGGCTGTGGCGGTTCTGGCGAGAAAGCTGTGCGCTATGTGCGCGCCGCCGTGCAACGCACGCTAGACCACTACGATTGGCACCATGGCATGCCAAACTCTTGGCAGTTCATTGGCCTTGACACATTAACCACGCAGGAATCGCCGACCGAGATCCCAACCATTCCTTCGCAAGATTTCCTAACCTTGTCGTCGGAACACGATACCTATGCTGCCCTGCATCGTTCTTTGGTGGCCGACCATAGCGGTCATTTGGGAACCCCGGAATTGCTTTGCGGCTGGTTGCCTGACCCAGACGGCGTGCGGGTACCGCTCAAAGATGGTGCCGGACAGAATCGAGCCATCGGGCGAGCCGCAGGCTTGCGCTCACTTGAACGAACCTTGCTTTCTCGTCTGAAAGAGGCGTTTCGGAGAGCCAAGTCTGGTGGCCAAGAACTCTACGAAGTCGGGCAGAAAATGGGTGTGGATGCGGAACTCGGCGGTGAAACTCCTGCGCCCATCGTGGTGGTGTGTTCCTCAATGGCCGGCGGCACTGGAGCTGGCGTTGCCCTCGATGTGGTCGATTTAGTGCGCCGCTGCGACCCTTTGGGTGCTCACCCGTCTCTCGTATTGTTTGCGAACGACATTTTCGAAGTCGGCGAGTCGCAGCCAATGGCCGCTAACTCGCTGGGGTTGCTCTCTGAATTGCTCGCCGCGTATTGGTCTAATGCGGGCGAGATCGAATCTCCGCTATCGACAAAAGGCGTGCAGAGCCCTGGCGTGGGGCCGCATTCCGTTTTCCTGCTCGGCAGAGTCGGTTATAGCGGTGCCGATCTAGGTAACACCATGGACTTCTACCACGCGGTAGGTGAAGCGATGTCGGCTTGGGTCACGTCTGCAGTAGTGCAAGAAGAAATCCACAACTTCATCAACGTCAACTGGCGCAACGATGCCAAACGCAACTTTGGCGGTTACCCATTTGGTAGGGATGCACAATTTGGCGCGGTGTCTTCTTTCGGTGCAGCCAAAATTACGGTTGGCCGAGATCGCTTCGCGCACTGGGCACAACACACCTTGGGTAGGGAAGTGCTAGAGGGTTTGCTCAACGGTCACCTTCGCGACACATTCATGCAAGGTCAACGTGAAGCAAAAGACTTAACCGACGAACAAATCGTGGAACGCGACGGAGAAGCGTACGCGGCGATGATTTACGATGCCACACCGTTATGGTCGCAGAGTCCTGAACGTTTACCGGGCTTAGCTGGAGCAATGTCGTGGTTTGCTTCAGTCAATGAGTTGCGCCGCCAGTCCCTAGGGTTCACTAACGAATTCAAACAAGACTTGTCCGCACAGGTTGCCAGTGGCGAACAGTGGAAGAGCACCTTAGAACGCATCGCACGTCGGAAGGTGGCAAGCATCGAAAAGGCACACCTTTCGCCTGAAGATCGCCGATGGTGTAACGAAATGGTGGACGCAACATGTAAAGCAGCCTCACAGGTTGCTGCCATGTCTTCACTTTCTGTTGCTGCTGCGGCCGTGAAGACTGCCGTAGAGAAACTGAACCGTGAACATCTTCATGAAATTCGCCAACAGGAAACTCAGGCCAACTCGGAATACGTACGACTAGCGTCAGCAGGGTTGTCGCTCATTGGCAAGGAATCTGGCCAAGTAGGACAAGACGACGAAACACTCAATGACGCAATCACAAGCATCGCTCAGGGATTGGCGCGACG
This sequence comes from Acidimicrobiia bacterium, assembly GCA_024421095.1. Lineage (GTDB taxonomy): Bacteria > Actinomycetota > Acidimicrobiia > Acidimicrobiales > Aldehydirespiratoraceae > VXYK01. The sequence goes on along the minus strand of JAHQYM010000082.1, from coordinate 1,568 downwards.
CTGGCAATCGCATCGCTTAGACCAAGCCGCCACGATACTAGAGCACGCCGAGAAAGAAGTGTTGAACATCATCTCCGATTCGCTGCGTGCAGTCATTCCACAAGTCGCCGAAGCCCTCGAAAGCGATGAGGTGAGAGCTTGGCCGGCTCCCCGCAGCCAAGGGATTCCTCTGCGATACACACCTTCGACTGTGGAGTTTCCCCTTGAGAGCCACCATCAGTGGGTTGAGAACCTAGAAATACTATCTGCTGAAGCTTTCTTGGAAAACGATCCAGCAGGAGAACGCAACATTGACCATTTGCGTTATCGCTTGGTTGCGGGAACCCAACTGATGGAAGCTGAAGAACAAATTTGGCCATTGGTGCATCTAGCACAGAAGCGCTGGATGCCGGGGCAGGCGGCAAGTGTCATTTGTAAAGCCAGTCGGGAAGACATTGAGAGCAGGGTGCATCAATGGACTTTTGCCCCCGGCGGGAAGTTCAAACGTTTCTTAGATGAGGGATTAGCAGCGTACCTGAGCGAGAGTGATCGAGACACTGGTGCCCGCCGACTCGACCATACGCAACGCCTGCAAGAATTTAGACAACAACTTGGGAAAGCAAAGGAGGGGTCAAAGCCCTTGATTGCAATAGACCAAGACCTCTACGGCGAGTGTCACCCAAGCAAAAAACTGGAGTTGCTCACAGTGTGCTCACAGTTTCCGTTCCCTGAAGGCCACGTAGCACACGGAGATGCCAAGGCAATTATCGGAGATGCTTCCTTCCAAGTTTCCAACACCGACACGACCTCGATTCTGGTGTCGCAGTTCATCAAGAATCCAGTACATCCAATGGTGGTGCGCTCAATAACTGTGCCGCTAAACGAAGCTGTGGCCTCCACAGAAGACCCGGAGGAACTTTCATCGTCTTTTTGGATGTGGCGGCGGGCGCGGCGGCTAGACGGTTTTGTGCCTCTACCGAGAACAGTGCTCGAATCTGTGGTGCGCGGTTTCGCGGTGGCCCGACTGTGTGGATACATCACAGCTCACCACAACGAAACAATGCGGATCAGCGCGGCTGCAGATGAAGTGGAGTTTCCATGGCCGTGGTTGAGTCGATTAAGTACTACAGACGACATTTTGGCTGGGTTGCTTGAAGCCTTTTCGCTCACCTTTGGTCTGGTCGGCGGTGAAGGCATAAGGGTCTTTGAGGGTTACTCACGGCTCCATCAGCTTGGTGAGCCGGTAGCACAGCAGCAAATCCCAACAGACCTAGAACAAATAATCACTACCGGTTCTCCACCGTACCCAGTGATCGTTGGCCAACAACCTAAAGTGCAAGGCTCTAGTGTTTCCGAACGCCAACAACAAGCAATGGCATACTTGAAAGCAAACGAAGCCTGGTTTCTGGGGCAGAAAACAAAACGCGCGGAAGCAATCTGTCACCGCGGTTCCAATGGCCGTGCCGAGCGAGGAGTGCCAACGATGGAGATGGCCGAATTGTTCACCAAATGTTACAGCCAACTACACAACCTATTAGAAACTGAAATCGGCCATTCCACAAGCAGCGTCGTATGAGTGCGCCCAAACA
>JAHQYM010000005.1 GCA_024421095.1 Acidimicrobiia bacterium | reverse complement strand
ACCGGTTTTTGCGTTGTTGTTCATATCGTTCAGCGTTGTTGTTGGGTTGTTTGCTGTTGACCCAACGCCTTGATTGTTCAGTGAACACATCAACAGATGAACCCTCAGCAAGTTCTGAGAGTTGATCCTCAACTTGTTGAGGCGAAGTTTTCGCAGCCGCCCCAACCGCGACTTCGGCGTGTTCAACAGTGATCGCACCGTTAGCCAAAGACTCAGCGAGTTTCGGCATCTCAGCGAGCCCAGCAGCAGTCCGCGCGACTCGGTTAGCAGCACGTGTTGACATGCGCCCCGCGTCACGCAAAACGACTTTCGAGTTCAACCCGCCGTCATCAAGCCCCTCAATCTCAGTCGCGCAACGCGCCTGCAACGCATTCAACGCAGCCACAACCCGTGCAGCGCCAGCAACCAAACCCTCCAACTCACCACGCGAACGCCCAACAGTAACCACCTGCCGGGTCTGCGAAATCATGGAATCAAACATAACAACACCTTACCAACAGGGTATGACACTACACGAAACGGATAGACGCGGCACGGCAAAACCGATGAACTCAGTAGAAACCTGTGCCTGCAAAGTATTCAACGCAGCCACAACCCGTGCAGCACCAGCAACCAAACCCTCCAACACGCCACGCGAACGCCCCACAGTAACCACCTGCCGGGTCTGCGAAATCATAGAATCAAACATAACAACACCTTACCAACAGGGTATGACAATACACAAAACATTAGAAGCAGCACGGCGGTATCAATGATCTCAGTAGAACCCTGTGCCTGCAACGCATTCAACGCGGCCACAACCCGTGCAGCGCCAGCAACCAAACCCTCCAACCACGATTCGTTGGCGACAGGGAACCGCGCCAGCGCGACAACCCCGCAGAACCAGCAAGCAAACCCTCCAACTCGCCACGCGAACGCCCAACAGTTACCACCTGCCGGGTCTGCGAAATCATAGAATCAAACATAACCACACCTTAGCGACAGGGTGTGACATTGCATGAAACGGTTAGCCAGGACACGACCGAATCGGTGATCTCGGTAGCGCGCCGTGCCTGCACTGCTTTTAGCGGGGCCACAACCCGTGCAGCGCCAGCAACCAAACCCTCCAACTCACCACGCCAAAACCCAACAGTAACCACCCGTCGGGTCTGCGAAATCATAGAATCGAACATAACCACACCTTAGCGACAAGGTGTGACACTACACGAAACGGTTAGCTAGGACACAACCGGATCGATGATTCAGCGGGTAGCAAAATTCGAGAAGGAGAGGAGGTTGTTGGGATTAGGGTGGCTCCGACACCCGCATCGCAGAAACGACCCCAATGTCGATGCGGAACGTCGATGATCCTTGTCTTCCGCTCCCGAATGGCTGCCGACAAACCGAGGTTACAAAGCATCCCGCGGCATCCTTTCAGAGGATCAGCACGGCACCGCAGCTAACCCAGATTTTCAGTAAGCGATTGGCGGGGCTGGGTGGGGTTGGGTTGGGTACGGCGGCGGGTGCGGGGCGGTTGGTGGGTGTGTGGGGGCGCGTCAGGTTGGGAATGGAGGTTGACGGGATGTCAAGGGTGTGTTGAGCGTGTGCTGCGGTCAGGGGTTGAGGTGTATCTGACTCTTCGCGACAGATTGCCGGTTTTTTCACGGCGCATCGGCGGGCGGTTGGGGGCGGTCATGTTAGTGGTTGGTTTCGGTAGTGGACGCGTCGTTGCTGATCGGCTTGTCGGAGTCCGTGTTGGCGTGCTTGGCGGATCTGGTTGCCTTGTCCGGTGTGTTCGTCGTTGGGGGTGACATAGCCGACGTGTTCGTGGAACCGTACTGTGTTGTAGTGGAGCCGGACGCGTTCGAGTTCTCCGGTGAGATCGGCGGGATCGTCGAGCGTTTCGAGGTGGGGGTGCACACCTTTGGCGTGGCTGAACAGCGACTCGATCCAGGCCTGGTCGGTGGGTGTGGACCGCCGCCCGAAGTGCTGAGCGATTGAGCAGATGGCCATGAACTTGGCGGTGTCACCAGCACGCATCTCCGGGCCGTTGTCGCTGACCGCCGACAGCAACGGATCCTCGTTGCTGTCGGGTATGTCTGCGTTGGGGTCATCAAGGCGGGCGGCGGCCTCTTCGGTGAGTAGCCCTTCTTTTTGGAGTGCTTTGGTGAACAGAACCCGAGCAGCTACCGAGTCCGGTGTCGTTGTGAGATGGCTGGCATCCCATTTGCGGGACACGACATCGACGATAGCGTAGGCGTGCTTAGCTTGTTTACATGCCTGGATTTGGGTGCCGTCCCAGCACCACAGTTGGTTGGGTCGCCACTCACACCAGTTCGGCCAAGGTGTCTTGGCTGCGCGGACCGGGCGGGGCGTGCCCGCTAGTGCAAGGCCGTGACCTGCTAGTACGCGGTCCACAGTCGACGGTGACACCCACACACGACGCAGATAGGAACCGCGGTGCGCGAGTTTGCGATGCGACCGGTCAACATCACCCCACTCGTCGAAGAGACGCACGATCTCGTCGCGTTCTGAGCTCAACAAACTGTGGATCGGACGACCGCCTGGGCGGGCATCATCGAGAGTGTCCTGGGCGCGGCGCAGGGTCCAGCGCCACGCTCGGCGGCGGTCCACACCCAGCACCATACAAACCCGGCTGTGCGTCCAGCCAGAGGCGACGGCATCGTCGATCAACCCCAACAACACAGTCTTGGCGGTCCCATCAACGCGGGTGGGGACAGGACCGCTCATCTAAACACACCCCCCACCGCAGCACACTCTCAACACCCCAGCCAACCCCCACCAACCGCTTACTGAAAAATCCGGGCCAAGATGCCCATGCGCTAACAATTCTGGATCGTGTCGGTGCGTCAATGTGGGGATCGGGTTAGCGCTTTTGGTTGCGGCGTTTTTCGCGTAGTCTTCGCAATGCGTCGGGGTCGCCGAGGTCGGCAACGCTGCGCAAGTCTTCGGTGGCGTATTCACCGACGATGCTCTCCCACCCCGGCAACTGCTGATCGAACCGTTTGACCAGAATAGTCAGAAATATCTGCGCTTTGTTGGGCCCAAAACCAGGCAAAGCCAGTAGTCGCTCATAAACAACTGCAGCGTCGGTTTCAGCAATCCAGACAGCCGCCGGGTCACCGCCATATTCGTCCACCAAGTACTCACACATTTTGTGGATACGGCGAGCCATCATCGCTGGAAATCTGTGAATGGCAGGTTTTTCAACAGCCGCCGCTTCCAGAAATTGCGGATTCAACTCGGCTATCTGGGTTGCTTCTAGGTTGCCTCCGAGTCGTTGCGCTAGCCGTTGGGGCGCGGCGAAAGCCCATTCGAGCGGCACTTGTTGGTCTAACAACATACCGATGAGCAGCGCAAGCGGATTGGTGTTTATGAGTTCGTCAGCGTCAGTGTCACCGCTCACCACGAGCGTGCCCCGCCAAGGAATTGATTGCTCAGACACCGGCTTCGGGGTGTGCTGGGTCGGCGCGGTATGGGTCGATACCAGCGACCTCAATCGCACGGCGCACTTCGTCAATGCTGGCAGTGCCTTCGCCAAGCATTGCCGAAAGCACAGCCACAACGATACTCTCCGCGTCTATTTCAAAAAACCGGCGTAGCGCTTCTCTGGTATCGGAGCGACCAAAACCATCAGTACCTAAGACATGCAACGGTCGGGGAGTGAATCGGGCGATTTGATCGGGAACTAAAGTCATCCAGTCCGACACGGCCAAGATTGGCCCCTCGCTGTCGCTCAACTTTCGCGCCACGTTCGATAATTCTGCGGGTTCTTGCTGCAAAAGTCGATTACGGCGTTCCACATCTAAGGCTTGTGTACGCAGGCGTTTGTAAGAGGTGACACTCCAGAGTTCCGCTCCTATGCCATAGTCGTCAGCGAGGATTTCTTGAGCTTGACGAGCGGCGAGGTTCAACGTGCCCGAAAATAAGATGGTGGCGCGGCGAGTCAGATTGTCGGGGCCGTCATCAAACTTGTAGATGCCGTCGGTGATGTCACGGTCTTGAACGTGGTCGGGACGAGTTGGCTGTGCATAGTTTTCGTTATAAATAGTTATGTAGTAGAAGACATCTTCGCCATCGGTGGCTTGCCCGTGGGGATACATTCGCGCCAGACCATCGCGTAGAATAGTTCCGAGTTCGTAGGCAAACGCTGGGTCGTATGCCTCACAAGCCGGAACCGCGGATGCCAACAACAAGCTGTGCCCGTCTTGGTGTTGCAAACCTTCGCCGAGTAGCGTGGTGCGGCCTGCGGTAGCCCCCATGAGAAAACCTCTGGCGCGGGCATCTGCGGCTGCCCAAAGCGAATCACCCACACGCTGAAATCCAAACATGGAGTAAAACGTGTAGAACGGAACCATAGGTACACCGCTATTGGCGTAAGCGGTAGCAGCGGCGATCCACTCAGCCGTTGAGCCACACTCGGTGATGCCTTCTTCAATGATCTGACCATCCTTTGATTCCGCGTAGGAAAGCAACAGGTCGTGATCCACAGGCTCATACAACTGGCCTTGTGGTGCATAGATACGGAACTCTCGAAACAAAGAATCCATACCGAAAGTGCGTGCTTCGTCGGGAACTATCGGCACCACACGGGCCCCGAATCGTTCGTCTCTCAGCATCTCTCGCAACACTGCGGTAAACGCCATCGTGGTTGATACAGCGCGCCCCGCCGAGCCCTTTTGCAGGTCGTTGAAAAGTGCCTCGGCAGGGAGCTTGAGTGGCCGGCGGTCGCGTACTATGCGGCTTGGCAGGGGACCATCCAAGGCGCGGCGGCGCTCCATGAGGTATTCGCGTTCTGCGGAATCTGGTGAGGGACGGTAATAAGGGGGGATGCCGTCCTCAAGGGATTCTTCGCTGATCTCGTTTTCCATACGCAGACGGGCACGAAGTTCAAGGAGTTGTGCTTTGGTCATTTTCTTGATTTGGTGGGTGGCGTTGCGGCCTTCGAAACCCTCGCCGAGCGTCCAACCTTTGATCGTTTTGGCGAGGATCACCGTTGGTTGGCCGACCGTCTCGGCTGCCGCTTTGAAAGCCGCGTAAACTTTTTGGTAGTCGTGGCCGCCGCGGGGGAGTGCTTTTAGGTAATCGTCACTCAAATGTTCAACGAGTTTGCGTAACCTCGGGTCTGGACCGAAAAAATGTTCACGGATGTAGCCACCGTCTTCCACGGCGAAACGCTGGTATTCCCCATCCACGGTTTCGGCCATTTTGTTGAGCAACAAACCGTCTACGTCACGATGCAATAATTCGTCCCAGCGGCTACCCCAAATTACTTTGATGACGTTCCATCCGGCACCACGAAACACGCCTTCAAGTTCTTGAATAATCTTGCCATTACCCCGCACTGGGCCATCCAAGCGTTGCAAGTTGCAGTTGATGATCCATTTCAGGTTGTCAAGGCCGGAGCGACCCGCCAGAGAGATTGCCCCGAGCGTTTCGGGTTCGTCGCATTCGCCGTCACCGAGATAACACCACACGCTGCTCTGCGAGGTGTCGTCAATGCTGCGCTGATGCATGTAGCGGTTGAACCGGGCGTGATAAATCGAGTTGATCGGCCCTAAACCCATCGACACAGTTGGGTATTCCCAAAAGTCGGGCATCAAACGAGGGTGAGGGTAACTCGAGAGGCCAGCGCCGTTTACTTCCATACGGAAATTGTCGAGTTGCGTCTCGTTCAAGCGCCCTTCTAAGAAGGCACGCGCATACACCCCCGGCGCGGCGTGGCCTTGGAAATAAACGTGGTCTCCGGGTAGACCGTCTTCTTTGCCTTTGAAGAAATGGTTGAAACCAACTTCGTACAGCGCCGCGCTGGACGCAAAGGTTGACAGGTGGCCACCGATGCCGTCAGCAACTTTGTTGGCGCGTATCACCATCGCCGCGGCGTTCCAACGAATGATGGCGCGGATGCGCCGCTCAATGTATTCGTCGCCAGGAAAGAATGGTTGCGAAGTGGCTGGGATGGTGTTGATGTAGGGTGTGCTGGTGGTTGGGGGTACGCCGATGTTGAGTTCGTTGGCGCGTTCTAATAGTTTGGCTAACAGGTAACGGGCTCTTGCCTGGCCGGCTCGGGCGTGAACGGCATCAAGGGAGTCGGTCCATTCCGTGGTTTCGTCTGGGTCAATGTCGGGTAGTTGCCGGGAGAAATGGTCTGCCATAGCGCTCTCTATTGTTGCAGCATTTTTTTCTTTTCAGACGGTTGACTTTTTGAGATTTTGCTGCATAATGACGTATCGACCTTTTTGGCTTTACCGACTCGCAAATAGCGACCACCGTTTACACCGACGGTTCATGTTCGGGTAACCCCGGGCCTGGTGGCTGGGCTTGGGTGGTCCCCGATGGCAAATGGGCTAGCGGTGCGGTTGCAGAAACAACCAACCAGCGGATGGAACTCACTGCCGTTCTTGAAGCTTTGCAAACGGTCGCACCAGAGGCAGACGGAACCATCGAAGTGATTTCAGATTCGAGCTATGTGGTCACTTGTTTTACTGATCGTTGGTGGGTCGGTTGGATCAACCGCAATTGGCGCACCTCAAGCAAGAAAGTGGTTGCCAACCGTGACCTTTGGGAACCACTAATTGAGCTTTACCGTTCGTTTACCCACGAAATTACTTTCAAGTGGGTCAAGGGTCACTCTGGGGACCACTGGAATGACGTTGCTGACCGTTTAGCGTCACAAGCAGCCGTCACACAGAAAGAACAAACCGGTTTTGGTATGCCTGAGGTGTTGTAACTGTTGATGTGGTTCACCTTGGCGCACCGCTACCGCTGAGGGTGTTCCGCAAGGCGGGTTCCAAATGTGGATAGAGGAACGTGTAACCGGCGGTTAGTAGCGCAGCAGGATCAACTTTTTGACTAGTGTAGAGTAGCTCTTCGGCTAGTTCTGGGCCGACTTTTGCCCAAGTAGCAAGTTTGGGTGTGGGCAGAAACGTGGGGCGACCGACGGCTTGACCAAGCGCCTTGGTGAACTCGGCGTTGGTCACCGGGTTGGGGGAACAGAGGTTTACCGGGCCACTAACATCGTTGTCTAACAGCCAAATGATTGCTTGCACTGTGTCTTGGATTGAGATCCAACTGAGCCATTGGTTGCCGCTGCCGATCCGCCCGCCGATTCCTAACCGAAAGAAAGGCAACTGGGTTTTGAGCGCGCCACCTTTGTCCGACAATACTACGCCGGTACGCAAATACGCGAGGCGTGTGTGTTCTTTTGCAACGCAAGCAGCCTGCTCCCATTGGCGTACCACATCGGCAAGAAAACCTTCACCGCGTGAGCTGATTTCATTGAGTTGCTCGTCGCCTCGGTTGCCGTAAATCCCTATCGCGGAGCCCGAAAGAAACACTGATGGTGGCGAGGCAGCTTCACTGATGGCCGTTGCTAATAGTTTAGTTGTGGACGTTCGGCTTTGGAGTATTTTTCGTTTCTGAGCTTCGCTCCAACGCTTCGCGGCGATTGGTTCACCGGCTAGATGGACGATCGCATCAATGTTATTTAGGGCATCGTCGGGCAGATGCGCCTTTTCGGGATCCCAAACAATGCTTTCCGCCTGGCTCTGGGTGGGGGTGCGCAACAAGCGGATTGGAGTATGTGCTGTGACCTGCAAAGCTTCAAGCAAGGCCGCCCCAATCAAACCGCTAGAACCGCTGATTAGTACCCGCATGATCGTCCTCCAATCTAGTGTGCTGTGCTTATGCTAGCCAACCTCTATGCTGTGTGATTATAGAGCCTACAGCCAAGGAGGGTTGAGAATGTCTACGGAACCAAACGAAAAGCAGATGACAACGAAGGGACTAGCTAGATTCATCGGAGCGGCACTTGTGGCTGTTGCGTTGATCGCATTCGTTGTGCAAAACACTGACAGCACGCCGGTTCAATGGTTTTTCATTGATCGCAGCGCGCCGTTGTGGTTGATTATCGTGATTTCAGCGGTTGCGGGTGCGGTGCTGAGTGAGATTGTGGGTTGGATATTGCGCCGCCGCCGTTAAGCGCGCCAAGCGTGCCAAGCGCGCCAACGCGCGTCCAGTCTAAACGATTTGGTTATGTGGCCACAAGCGTTTCAATACGGGTAGCCAGTTCAGGAACCGACACTTTAGCTATTTCCGTTGCGCCGTCATCGTTGATTAGCGCGAAAGTTTGTTGGCTTGTGACATCATAGAATTCCCACACAGAATTGTCAAGGTCAGAGAGATTAGGTATCGCCTCGGCACCGTGATTACTAACGAACCGTTCGAGGTCGCTAATTGATGAGCTTGCGCCACCCACTCCAATAATGCTGACTTGGTTCCCGAACTGTTGCTGTAGCGCTGCGACCGCAGCGGCTTCTCGTTGACACGTTGGTCACCACGGTGCCCAAAACCATAAGACCAAGTCTTGACCGGCGTAGTCGCCCGCATCAAATTGGCCCCCACCGATAAGTGATTCCGTCCAGGTATGTGGCCAAGCGACATCTACTTGAGTTCCGTCTTCTGCGTTGGTTGAAGTAGTGGGTGCGGTTGTGCTTGAAAGCGTAGTTGGGGTGCTCAAGGCGGAGGTGGTAGGAGTGGTTTCGGTAGGAGTGCCACTGCCGCAAGCACCAAGTAGCGCCAGTGACAGCAAACCAATACCTATGCCGGAGCGCAAACTGCTTGTGGTCATCGGCCCCACTATAGTCGCGCCGGGCATCAGTAGCAATTGCGCCAACAAATTACGCAACCCGCAAACCGAACCTAGCGCGCTAACCTTGCGTCTATGAGATGGCCGCTATGAGCACACGGATGTTGATCGGGGTGGCGTTGTTTGTTGGATTAGCGATCTTGGTAGCTGGCACTATTCAGTTGCTAATGGCCGCCTAAGCCCCAATGCAGCCGAGTAGCCTTAGTTTTGAGCGGGAGGAAACCCTATCAATACACAACACGATCTAATCGTCATAGGTGGCGGTCCTGGCGGTTACGCCGCCGCACTCTACGGAGCAGGTATCGGGCTCAATGTGGGCCTAGTAGAAAAAGCCAAAGTCGGCGGATCTTGTTTGCACGTTGGCTGCATTCCCGCGAAAGAGTTGTTGGAGACGGCGCACGTTTTTCGCACGGTATCGCGCGCTAGCGAATTCGGTGTTGAGACCGAAGCCCCGCAACTCAACTGGGGTGTCACCATGCGGCGCAAGCAGACCGTCATTGATCAACTCGTTGCTGGGCTCGAACATTTACTAAAGGGTCGCAAAGTAACCGTCTATAACGGAGTCGGCAGTTTGGGGGCCAACCGTGTGGTAACAGTACATCGCGCCACCGACCAACAAACCCTCACCGCTTCGTCAGTAATTTTGGCTACGGGATCGTTGCCGCGCACGATTCCAGGTTTTGAAGTTGACGGCCGCCTAGTCATGACATCAGACGAATTGTTGTCCATCCAAGCTCTACCGCAGCGTGCGGCAGTGATAGGCGGTGGCGCGATCGGTGTCGAGTTCGCCTCAATGATGTCAGACTTGGGCGTGAAAGTCTCGGTCATTGAAGCGCTACCGCAAATCCTCAACGGCTGCGACCGAGATGCCGTCAAGGTCTTGGCACGCAGTTTCAAGAAACGTGGGATTACTGTCTACACCTCGGCTTCAGTTCAAGGCCACACCCCCGACCCCGCAGGGCAAAACACCACCGTTACTTTCGGCGATGGCAACTCCCTAGACGTAGACTTGGTTGTGGTGTCGGTTGGGCGTCGCCCCAATTCTGAACATTTGGGCTTGGTTGGCACAGCGGTTGGTGTTGACGAACGGGGTTTCGTTGAGGTGGATGACCGTTGTCGTACGGCCGAGCCCAACGTATGGGCCATTGGCGACCTGATCAACACACCGCAACTTGCTCATGTTGCATTTGCTGAGGGAATGTTGGCGGTCACCGATTCGTTGAGTGAAGAACCTTTGCCACTAGACCACCAACGAACGCCGTGGTGCATCTATTGCCACCCTGAGGTCGCTTTCGCTGGCCACACCGAAGAATCTGCGCGAGCAGCAGGCTATCAGGTGGTTACAGCTGCTAACCGTTTTATCGGTAGCGGTCGAGCGAAAATCGTGGGCGATACCGACGGCCTAGTGAAAGTCATTGCTGAGAAAAACCCTGATGGCACGGGGGGGCAAATTTTGGGTGTGCATATGGTTGGGCCTTGGGTGACTGAGCAACTAGGACAGGCATACTTGGCCGTCAATTGGGAAGCAACGGTGGATGATGTTGCCGCTTTTATTCAACCGCATCCCACCATGAGTGAAATCTTTGGTGAGACTGTGTTGTCGCTAACCGGTCGTTCGCTGCATGGATAAAATAGTCTCGGGCTTTGAAGGGAAAAATTATGGCTGATGTGATGATGCCACAGTTAGGTGAAACAGTCACCGAAGGAACGATAAATCGCTGGTTCAAACAACTTGGCGACCATGTGGAAATGGATGAAATCCTCTTTGAGGTTTCCACCGACAAAGTTGACTCAGAAGTGCCATCGCCGAGAGCCGGCACGTTGACTGAAATTCTCGCCGACGAGGGCGACACGGTTGAGGTTGGTCAAGTCCTCGCTCGCATTGAAGATGCCAGCGAGGCAAATCGTTCGGCTACCGCTGAACCGGCAGCGGAGCCCGCTTCGGTGTTCGAAGAACCGGCGCAAGCCCCGCTTGAGCCTGCCCTGTCGCATCCTCAACCGTTGCCAACCCAACCACCGACAACACCGGTTTCCGCATCGCAAACTGTTGAAGAATCATCTGTGCGTTCGGGTCTAAGCGCGCTGATTTCTCCTGTGGTGCGACGCCTTATTAACGACTACGACCTTGACCCATCCGCTATTGCTGGCACTGGCATAGGTGGACGAATCACCCGAGCCGATGTTGAAGCAGTGATCCGTTCACAACCCGCACCTGTAACCGCACCGGCACAACCCGCACCGATAGCGGCACAACCCGCACCGATAGCGGCACAACCCGCACCTTCGTCGGCGCAACCTGAACCGACTCCTGCCCAACCGCTAGTCGCGGATCCAGCAACGCAACACGCAACACCCGCACCAACACAAATAGTGATGCCGCAACCTCCAACTAGTCCAACCGCAATGACTTCAACCGAAGTACAAACGCGTGGCCAAGTGGTAGCGCTCAACAACATTCGTAAACGCACAGCAGAGCACATGGTCGCCTCCAAAGCCACATCGCCGCATGTGTTGACCGCAATGGAAATTGATTATGAGGGTGTTGAAACCGTGCGCCGAACCTTGAAATCGGCGTGGAAAACGGCAGAGGGATTCAGCCTCACCTACCTACCGTTCATCGCCCGCGCCCTAGTAGACGCATTACGGGACTTCCCGCATCTCAATGCTAGTTTCGGAGGCGACCATCTAGTCGTCCACGATGAAGTGAATCTTGGTGTCGCTGTAGACATCGACTTTAATGGACTACTCGCACCCGTGATCAAAGGTGCCGAGGGTAAACGTCTGCGTCAAATAGCACGTGACATCGTGGATATAGCAGCGAGGGCGCGCAGCAAACAACTATTACCCGATGAACTCAGCGGTGGAACTTTCACGCTTACCAATGCCGGTCAATACGGCACCATGATGCAGTTCCCTATCATCAATCAACCTCAAGTGGCGATCCTTTCAACCGATGGAGTAAGTCGCAAACCGGTAGTGGTAACCGACAATTATGGTAACGAATCGATAGCCATACACTCGGTAGGAGTGTTAGCGATGGCTTGGGATCATCGCGCATTCGACGGTGCTTATGCAGCAGCGTTTCTGCATCGCATCAAAGAGATTATTGAAAGCCGCGACTGGGAGGCTGAAGTCCGCTGAGAGGGCCAACTACCCCTGAACCGACACTGCGGGTTCGCTGGTTGGGGCGGGTCGCTTATGGCGATGCACTAGCGCTGCAGCGAGCCCTATTTGCCAATCGCCAACACGAGTATCTGCTGTTGATGGAACACCAGCATGTGGTAACCACCACCAAGCGCACCCCGCCCACACATCTCCTAGCCGACATCGCAGCGTTTGGTGCCGACCTTATCGAAACAGACCGTGGCGGTGATGTGACCTATCACGGCCCAGGCCAATTGGTTGCATACCCCATTGTTGAAGTACCGGGGCAGCGTGGTGGAGGTATGGCCGACACCGCAGCGTATGTTGCCACCCTTGAACAAATTCTAATCGACTGTCTGGGCGATGTTGGGGTAGTTGGGCAACGGCTCAGGGGTTGCCATGGGGTGTGGGTTGATACTGGAGCGGCGGAACCTGCAAAGATAGCGGCCATCGGTGCGCGGATTTCACGCGGGCGTGCCATGCATGGAGTGGCGCTAAACGTCAACCCAGATTTGGCTTGGTTTGAGCGGATCGTGCCCTGCGGCATTGCCGACAAAGGTGTCACCTCATTAGCGGAACTGGGCATAAGTGTTTCGATGCCCGAAATAGTTGAGGTGTTTACCGAAAAGGCGCTGCAGGTGTTTGCCAAACACAAATCGGTCGACCATGCGAGCGTTGGCTTCAAAGCAACACGAGGCAACCACCGCACGGATCAAGGCCCATACCTGCCGCCTGAAACTTACGTTTCTCAAGCAGAAGGAACCTCACTGCGTCTACTGGGCCGTCTCGCGCAAGCTGGCGTTGCCGACCAAGCACCTTTGCCGGTGCGTTCCCGCAAACCTGAATGGCTGCGGGTAAAGTTCGATCCTGGCAACGAATACCGGCGTGTCAAATCAACGCTGCGCGATCTCAAGCTTGTGACCGTATGCGAAGAAGCAGCCTGCCCCAACATTTCAGAGTGTTGGAATGACGGTACTGCCACTTTCATGATCCTAGGTGAACGTTGCACCCGAGCTTGCGGCTTTTGCTTAGTCGACACTCGTGCGCCACTACCACCCGCCCCCTCTGAATCTCAACGCGTGGCGCAAGCCGTGGAGTCGATGGCGTTGCGTCACGCGGTGGTAACCATGGTGGCCAGAGATGATCTAGACGACGGCGGTGCTGCTGCTGTGGCCGATGTAGTGCAGGCGATCCGCGCCCGCGTTCCGCAGTGCCAAATCGAAACTCTCGTTTCCGACTTCAAAGGTTGCCTGGCTGCCCTTTCCCGAGTTTTCGACGCTCGACCAGATGTCTTCAACCACAACATTGAGACGGTGGCACGCCTGCAACGCGCGGTGCGTCCGTCCGCTAGCTACGCACGCAGCCTAGCCGTCTTGGCCCACGCCAAAGCCGCCGGTTTGACGACCAAATCTTCGGTCATAGTGGGTATGGGAGAGCGCGACGATGAAGTGCGTCAGACACTCGTTGATCTGGCCGCGATTGGTGTCGACATTGTGACCATCGGCCAGTATTTGCGTCCGAGTGTGCGGCATCTCCCAGTGGCGCAGTGGTGGCAGCCCAAGGATTTTGATGATTGGAAGCGCTTTGGTGAGCGTCACGGAATTGGCCACGTTGAATCCTCACCGTTGACCCGGTCGAGCTATCATGCCCGCCAAGCGGCAGAACAGTTGCGCCCCAACAGTTCCGGACGTAGTGAAATTGCGTTAGCCCATGTCTAAGAGTTTCAGCAAGAGACTAGGCAATGCGCGAGCACAAATGACCCAACAGGGGGTTGATCTGCTGCTCTTGTCGGTTGGTGCCGATCTACCGTATTTTTGTGGATACGAGGCGATGCCGCTGGAGCGAATCACCATGTTGGTCGTGCCCCGTGACGATGCAGCGACGCTTGTTGTACCCGAGTTAGAAATGGCTCGCGTAACTCCGTATTCAGAAATTTTCGCGTTGAGGCCCTGGGCGGAAAGCGAAGACCCAATAGCGATAATCGCTGAGTTGATGGGTAAAGCAACCAGCGCCGCGCTAGGCGACCAAACTTGGTCGGGTTTTCTTGTTGACTTGATGACCGCAAAACCAAATACCAACTTTCGGCGTGCAAGCACGATAACCAGCGCCATCCGCGCGGTGAAAGATGCTGAGGAAATCGAACGTTTGCGAACCGCGAGCCGCGCCGTAGATACCATCGCCGGGCGACTGCAGCGAGGGGAGATTCCTCTAATCGGCAAGACGGAAGCTGAAGTTTCGGCTGAACTCGGCCGCCAAATTCTTGCTGAGGGACACGACCGTGTCAACTTCGCTATCGTTGCGGCCGGCGAAAATGCGGCCAGCCCTCATCATCATGCGGGTTCTCGCAAGATCGCTGCCGGCGAGGCAGTGTTGTGTGACTTCGGCGGCACGATGATCGGTTCAGATGGTGTCGGTTACTGTTCCGATTTGACGCGATGCGTTTGGGTAGGGGCAACCCCCGATCGTGATTATCTTGAGGCTTATGCTGTGTTGCATGAGGCGCAGGCCGCGGCAGTCAAATCAGCGCTAGTTGGCACGCCAGCCCAAGCAGTGGACCAAGCGGCTCGCCAGCGGATTACCGCGGCTGGTTTCGGCAGTTATTTTATCCACCGAACAGGGCATGGGATTGGTGTCGAAGCGCACGAAGACCCCTACATAATTGAAGGTAACCAAGAACCGCTAGTGTCTGGGAATGCGTTTTCTGTGGAACCCGGAATTTATCTGCCGGGCTGTTGGGGCATGCGTATTGAAGACATTGTTGTTGCTACCGATGGTGGCCCCGACCCGTTGAATCTGGCCGATCACCACTTGGCTGTGGTGGAAGCGTGATTGGCGCAGGCCACTTATTCGCCTTCGTAAAGTCGTTGGAGGTCGACTAGTTCCACATCAGAACGGCTCTTGGCAACCGTTGTCAGAGTGGGGGTAAAACCTCGAAGTGAGAAGAGGATGCGTTTCGCGGTCGGCGAGAAGATTATGTTTGAGCGACTCGCCAAGTGATCGACAAGTCGGTCTAGCCGCTCGAGCGCGCTGGGGTCTAGTCGGTGGGCCTTGGCTTCACCAACAATCTGGATGGTTTTGAAGGTTTCGGCGTGAGCGCCACGCTTTAACGCGACCACGTCCAACTCGAAACTAAGGCGTTGCCGACGGTCGTGGATTTGCACTGACCCGCATTGCTCAGTTTCGCCGCCTAGGGTTGCTTCTGAGGCATATTTGTCTATCCAGAAGCGGCAAAGCGTCTCAAAGTGAGGGCCAAGGATTTGTGAGCGGTAGGTATTGCTTGTATCGGCCCAAACCTCGGCAGCTTGCCGATCTTCGAGACGCGCCCGGTGCCGACGGTTGATGAGATGATGGAAACGCACGATTGGGTCGGCTACTCGATATATCGGTCGTTTTACGGCGAGCAGGTCGTGATGGCGGACAACGAAACCAGCGCTGGTCATGACCTTGAGGTGGTGGCTAAAGTCGTTAGCAGACTTGGCAAGCGCCGAGGCTATCTTGGCTGGTGTTGATCGCCCATCAGCTACCGCTTGGAGAAGCGAATAATAGGTGGCTTCGTTGGTCACCCGAGGGTCTTCGCGCAGCAGGTATTCATCTTCTCGAAAAAGCACATGAGATGGGTTCAACACGGTCGACGTGATCCATTTTGTGAACTGTGCAGGGCTGCGCGGAATACCCATATCGGAGGTGAGGTCTTTGTAACCAGGTGCTCCGCCCACCACGGTGTCGACGTTGAACGCCACGGCTGGGTTCTGGATTCCCCAATAGTCGCGAGATTGCCGAAAATCAAAAGGGTTTAGAGGCATGTCTAGGACTGCACGGCCTCGTAATGGAGATGTACCGCTCAAGAGTTGTGTCATTGCGGACATGGCTGAGCCGCATAAGATCACACTCACAGGCGCTGTCCATTTCTTGGTGAGTTCACCTGCGGAAGCTTCGTCCATTACGGCTTGTAGTGCTGATTCGAGTTCAAGGTTGTTTTGCTGCAGGTAGGGATATTCGTCTATCACGAGAACTTTAGGTTGCGTGCCGCTGCTACCTAGGGCGGTTGTAGCCCCAATGAGTGCATCAAACCAGTCTTGAAACGGTGCTTGCGGTGTCCACTGGATTTGTCTAGTTAGGTTGTTGGTGAAGCGGTTGAGCGAAGGTCTAGGTTCTTCGCGCAAGGCTAAGTGATATACCCCACCCAACGTCTCAACCAGGCGACGCAGTAGATAACTCTTTCCGTAGCGTCGTCTACCATAGACGAGTCCCAAGCGCAGTCTAACGCTTGGAGCGCAGGCAAACCGCGTCAGGTCTTTCCACTCTGCTTCACGGTCGTAAAGGTTCTCGGGCTTCGACAAGTCTTTCATGGTTAGTGTCTCCATAGCAGTATGCATTCAGCATAACTCCACTTAACTTAACTCCACTTAACTTAAGTTGAGTTAACTTAAGTCCACTTAACTTAAGTCCACTTAACTTAACTGGACTTAAGCATATATGCAAGGTCAAGATCCTTCGCTGAGGCGCTAGCTTGGTGCGGTGATCAGTATTGATGCAGCAACAGTTTTGGTGCAGTGGGCAGCTGGCGGTTGGGTTTTTCTGTGGGTCACAACACGGCGCCGTGAAGTTGGTCTCGGCTACGGCTGGATCCAACGGATAGTCTTTTTGGCTCTGGCGCTTGGCTCGTTAGTTGCCGCGCTAAGCACAGAAATAGTCTGGACCCGAGACCTCGCCACCCTCGGTTTCGTGCTTTGCGGGATGTTCGCGTTGGTGGTGTCGATGGTTCGTAAATCGGCAGGGGTATTGGGGCAAAAGTTACGGGCTGAACGCAATACGGCGCGGGTCGCGGCGATGACTGGTATTGACCGAGACGAACCACGTTTTGAGCCTTGCGCGCCTGAGTTTCCTCCGCAACTAGACTTACTCGCGGCTGCGCTTGGGATGGTTGCGGTGCTGTTCGCATCAGTCTTTGCCGGTGACCCAGTTGCGCTGTCAGTTGCTAGGGGGCTAGTCAGCGCGTTGTTTATGGGTGTGGTGACCGATGCCATGCTTTTGGGGCATTGGTATCTTGTGCAACCCGGTCTACGTAGAGACCCGATGTTGGAACTAGTACGCTGGACAGGCATTGTTTGGGTGCCCGAGACTGTGTTGTTGTTGTGGCCGGTGGGGATGGTGTCGGTGCTGAACGGCACAATTGATGACGCTTACAACGGTTTACTTGGTTGGTTCTGGGTGGCGTGCGTGCTCACTACCATCGCTTTAGTCGGAGTTACCATTGCTGCACTTCGTGAACGTGCTTATTCCGCGGTGATGGCCGCAACTGGATTGATGTATCTCGCTATTCTCACGGCCTTCGGCCAAGACCTAGTAGCACGGATCTTGCTAAGCGCCTAAGTGGTACACCCCCTGGGATTCGAACCCAGAACCTGCGGATTAAGAGTCCGTTGCTCTGCCAGTTGAGCTAGAGGTGCGCGTTGTCGCCGCAGCGACTATACGGGTGAACGAGGGGACTCGAACCCCCGACCTCCTGGACCACAACCAGGCGCTCTAACCAACTGAGCTACGCCCACCATGTTGACTTATTTCCATACTACTTGAAAACAAGGTTAACCGTAAAGTGTAGCGACTTGTGGCAAATGGCGTACGATTATTCTGCCTCCGTAGCTCAACTGGATAGAGCAGCGAGCTTCTACCTCGCAGGTTGCAGGTTCAAGTCCTGTCGGAGGTGCTAACGTTTCTTGCCTACCAGAGGAGGGATGGAGCAATGAACGAAACCACACTTGAAGTTACCTACGTAGAACTTCCAGCGCCCAACTTGGGCGACACAAAGCAGTTTTATCAGCGTGTGTTCGGCTGGCAATGGACTGATTATGGCCCCACTTACGTGGCATACGAAGTCAGCGCCGGTGCGGCAATTGAAGTAGGGCTAAACGGCACAGCACAAGCTGCGCCAGCACACGAGCCCGAATCGGAAAACGCGATAGGCCCACTCGTATTGCTGAGCAGCACCAACCTAGAGCAGACACAAGATGAAGTATCCGCCGCGGGCGGGGAGATCGTCTCTGCGATTTACCCCTACCCGGGCGGACGGCGTTTTCATTTCAAAGATCCGAGTGGCAACATCTTAGGTGTCTACCAGCCAGATCTCTAAGCAGATGGTTTACTCCCCACCTTCTCGAAGTTCCACAACGATACGTTCGAAGTCGTTGCCAACCACATCGACACCCTGCTCACGCAGTTTGGCGACTGCTTCTTCTGCGATGTCGGTGCGGTAGGCACCTTCGTCGGGCGGGCTTGAGAGTATTTGTTCGCTAACGGCGATTTCAACAGTTTGATTCCAAAGTTCAGGATCCATAACACCGGCTCCGAGTGGCGACGGCCAGATTAGCGAACTGACTTCGTTTAGTTGCCAGGCTTGATGCGACTCGCCCAAGGTGGAAGCATTATCAAGGACGATGTCGACACATGCGTTGGCGTTGTCTCGGCAATACGCCCAACCACGAATTGATGCTTCCACAAAACGCACTGCGGCATCACGATAGGCAGCGTCAGTCTCTAGGCGATCAGCATCGGCCCACAAAGCGTCTTGCAACATGGCGGTGCCTTCGTCGTTCCAGTCGATGATGTTGAGATCTTCTGGTTGATAAAGTTCGCCAGTATCGGGGTTGACCGTTTCAAGCACCTGTGCATATTCGTTGTAGATCATTGCCTGAGCAGCATCAACGTCGCCGTTGATCAAGGCGAGCATATCGAACGCTTGCTGCACCAGCGTCACATCAGATTCAGGGTCAAGATCGTTGCGGCGCAGGCCAGCGAGCATCTCGAATTCGTTGCCAAAGCCCCAATTGCCCACGTTCTTGCCGGCTAGGTCTGCGACCGAACTAATCCCCGAATCGGCGAAAGCTACTTGCAGCGTGGCACTGCGCTGGAAAATTTGAGCGATGTTGGTAATGTTGGTGCCCTCTTCGCGTGGCACCAGACCTCGGGGCACCCAAGAGACCGCGAAATCAGCCGCACCAGAATTAAGTACCGAAGCAGGAACGATATCTAACCCACCTTCAAGTATTTCAACATCTAGTCCGACATCTTCGTAGAAGCCACGGGCAAGCGCGGCGTAATAGCCGGCGAACTGTGCTTGAGTGAACCACTGCAGCTGCAGTTTTATTGGTGTCAACTCTTCAGGCATTGAAGCTTCTGTAGTCGTCGGTGCCGCAGTTGTTGGTGCTGCGGTGGTTGTTGGTACCGGTTCTGTGTTGCTGTCGCTTCCGCAGGCTCCGGCCAGCACTCCCAGCGCCAAGAGTGGCACTAAGAGTCTAATTAGGGATTGTTGTAGTTTCATGATTTTCCTCCAGGGTTGCATTTCATTTGTTGGTTTCTTTTGTTTTTTCTTGCTTGAAGGCGCTGATTGCTCATGACCTCCGAGCGAGAAAGTACCACGGCATGGTGACACGCTCGGCGAGCACGGCCACACCGTAGAGAACTATTCCGAGTAACGACCCCGCTAGAACCGCGGCCCAAGCATCTGCGTAACGGGTTAGCCCAGCGGAACTAGTGATGATGTTTCCTAATGCGTCTTGGCGGCCGCCAAAATACTCGGCCACGATAGCTGCGATTACGGCCAGCGAAGTCGCCAGTTTCAAAGCTGTGAAAAAGAACGGCATAGCGTTGGGGATGCGCACCTCTCGAATAATCCGCCACTTGCGAACCCCGTAAGACTCCATCAACTCGATTTGACTTGGTTCCACTTCGGTTAAACCGCGAGCCGTGTTAATAACAATCGGAAAGAACACTAACGCTACCACCACGGCTTGGTTAGAGCGGGGAGACAAAAGGCCGAACCAAAAGTTGAAAATGGGTGCTAGGGCCACGATGGGTATGGCGTTGATGGCGACTGCTAAAGGTGTGATTGTCTCATTAGCGGTTCGGAACGTGGTGACCAGCAAAGCCGCAGTGATACCAAGCAACACACCCGCAACTAAACCAGTCACGATTATGAAACCGGTAACTCTCGTTGCTGTAGTGATGGTCGCAAAGTTTTCGCCTACGGCAGCAGCAATTTCGGTAGGGGGAGGCAAAACAAAACCATCAGGTTGAGTGATCCACAAGAGGAATTCCCAAGAGCCTAAAGCAATCGCGGTTGCAACCAAAGGTGGCCAGATTTGCACGAAGTTAGATAGTTGTTTCATCAGTTTTCGCCTGCTCGAAGCAACTTGCGCACTTCACTAACGTTGGCGAAGAACTCAGGTGAATCTCGCGCCGTGTCGTCTCGCGATTCGAGATGGTTTTCGAGCACAGCAGCGATCCGCCCGGGCCGCGGCGACATCACCACTACTTTAGTTGACAAGAACACTGCTTCAGAAATCGAATGGGTCACGAAGATTACGGTGGTGTTGGTTTCCGACCATATTCGCAAAACTTCGTTTTGCATATGTTCTCGCGTCATCTCATCTAAAGCTCCGAAAGGTTCATCCATTAGCAATAGTGCCGGATTGAATGACATGGCTCTCGCAATGGCCACACGTTGTGCCATACCACCAGAAAGTTGCTGCGGAAAATGCCGCGCAAAATCTTGCAGTTGTACCAACTCCAACATTTCAGTCGAACGGCGGTGCCGTGCTGACTTCCGCCAACCCATGAGTTCAAGGGGAAGTTCGATGTTGCGAGCAACATTTCTCCAATCGAACAAGCCGGCTTTTTGAAAAACCATGGAATAGTCGCGATCGAGGCGGGCTTGATCGGCTGATTTGCCGTTGACTAGCACCTCTCCAGAACTACTGCCAACCAATGCGGCCACTAGGCGAAGTAAGGTACTTTTGCCACAACCGGACGGGCCGATGAGGGTAACGAAATCACCCGCAGCTATTTCAAGGTTGATGTCTTCTAGGGCCAATACTTCGTTGCTGCCTCCTGGATTGAATACCTTGCTTACGCCGCGTATTTCAACTGCTGGTACATTTTGACTAGTCACAGAACAAGCTCCGTTCCTTTGCGGCGCACCAAACCATATTCGAAAGTTAAAATCGTCAGGAACGCAAATATTCCTAAGCCTGCGGCAAACAACACGGCCACATATAAGCGTTCCGGACCAGTCGTGTATCGACTCGCCTCAAGCAGAATCTGGCGGCCTAACCCCCCGTCTACTCCTGCGGAAATTTCGCCGACGATCGCGCCTACCACACTAGCGGTAGCAGCAATCTTGAATGCTGAGAACAAATACGGCAGCGAAGCCGGTAACCGTAAACGCCAAAGCGTGTGCCGCCGCGAAGCTGCATAAGAATCCATTAACTCGACAGCTTCAGCAGACGGTGAATGCAATCCCCTAAGCCCGTTGATAGCTACCGGAAAAAATGTCAGATAGGTAGCGATGAGCGATACCGACATCCAATCCTGCCACTCCCAAGGCAAGAAGTCGACGTTTTTTCGACCCCAGATTACCACTATTGGCGCAATCGCGATGAGCGGAATTGTTTGACTAGCGATCACATGTGGAACCAGTGCCCGTTCAAGCAACTGCGATTGCGACAAGATGATGGCAATCCCCAAACCAACAATCACGCCGACCGCAAATCCAACGCTCGCTTCGCGCAAGGTAAAAACGGCTTTATCAAACACAATCGATCCGAACGCTTCATTAGATCTCCGAGGTTCATCAAATACCCCGCGAACAATATCTAAGACCGAGGGCATGGTTAGATCATCGGTGCGAGGCAGAACCGAACCGATTGCAGGCCAATCAGTTTGAGCGTCGTCAATGGCTTGCCCGAAGGCCTTGTATGCGGTGTAACCCAACATCAGCAAAATCACAAAAAGACAAAAAACGGCCAACCGGCGCACCGGCCCGTGCAAGCGTGAAGCTTTCATTTTGCGGAATCAGCCATTCACCGCACCGATTATTCGTTGTCCGTAGGCATTGAGGGTTTCATCGCGTTGGTCATGCATTAGGTAGATGGCGAATTGGTTGACACCTAAGTCGCGCAGTTCGCGCAATCGCTGGATGTGGTTTTGTTCATCTCCGAGAATGCAGAATCGGTCTATAATCACATCGGGCACGAATTCTGTGTGCGTAGCTCCGGAGCGTCCATGCTCGGCGTAGTCGTACCCTTGGCGGCCTTTGATGTAATCAGTTAATGCTATTGGAACGGCGCGACTGCCAGCGCCGTAACGTGCCACTAGATCAGCCACATGGTTTCCGACCATACCCCCAAACCAGCGGCATTGGTTTCGTTGATGTTCGATGTCGGTACCCACGTAAGCGGGCGCGGCTACGCAGATGTAGAGATCGTCTGGGTTGCGGCCCGCGTCTTCGGCGGCTTGGCGCACCGCAGCGATCGTCCAAGCAGCGATCTGCGGGTCGGCGAGTTGCAAAATGAACCCGTCCGCCACGCTGCCACATAGTTTCAGCGCCTTGGGCCCATACGCTGCCATCCAGATTCCTAGTTTGCTGCCGTGTGACCACGGAAACTGTTGAGTTGTGCCGTTATATTCAACCTCGCGTCCCTCTGCGAGGTTTTTGATCACGGCCATTGAATTCTTGAGGGTGGCAAGCGTGATTGGTTTCTTGCCGATTACCCGGAGCGCCGAATCACCACGGCCGATTCCACAGATTGTGCGGTTGCCGAACATGTCGTTGAGCGTGGCAAAAAGCGAAGCGGTGACTGTCCAGTCTCGGGTTCCGGGGTTGGTTACCATCGGCCCCACGATCATCTTGTTGGTGGCCGACAACATCTGGCTATAGATCACAAATGGTTCCTGCCATAAAACATGGCTGTCAAATGTCCAACCATGGCTGAAGCCTAAAGTTTCGGCTTTCCTCGCTAAATCGACCACCCGCCAAGCGGGCGGGTCTGTTTGCAGTACAACACCGAAATCCATAATCTCTCCTGATAGGTTATCGTTGAGGTTCCGTTACTGAAGGTATTGGCAGAGGTTGCGCGGCAGGTATCGACCATCACCGGCTGTACCTAGATACTGTTCGTTGTTGACGATTACCTTGCCGCGGGACAGCACAGTGTCTGCATGGCCGGTTACTTCAACACCTTCATAGGCGGAGTGATCCATGTTCATATGGTGGTTGTCGACACTAATTGTCCAGGTCTTGTTGGGGTCATAGATCACGATGTCGGCATCGGAACCAGCAGCGATAATTCCTTTGCGTGGGTAAAGGCCCATCATGCGTGCTGGTGTGGTAGCACATAACTCCACCCAACGCGCTAAGCCAATCTCGCCGCTGCGCACGCCTTGAAAAATCATGTCCATGCGATGTTCAACGCCGCCAATCCCGTTGGGGATGGCACGGAAGTCGTTCACCCCAAGTTCTTTTTGTTCTTTCATGCAGAAGGGGCAATGGTCTGTGGATACCACGGCTAGGTCGTTGCTGCGCAACCCTCTCCACAGTTCTTCTTGATGGTGTTCATGGTGAGAACGCAACGGTGTGGAACAAACGTAGGCGGCACCTTCAAAGCCGGGTTTGTCTAGGTGTTCCTCAAGGCTGAAGTAGAGATACTGTGGGCAGGTCTCGGCGAAAACGTTCATGTCTCTATCCCGCGCGATAGCCACTTGTTCAAGTGCTTCACGAGCGGACAGATGTACAATATAAAGTGGTGCGGCCCCCACTTTGGCTAACTGGATGGCGCGGTGTGTGGCTTCAGATTCCAACTCTTTGCGGCGTACGTAACCGTGGTTGACCGGGCTTGTGTCGCCGCGTTCAAATGCTTGTTCGGCGAGCACATCAATGGCTAGTCCGTTTTCGGCATGCATCATGATTAAACCGCCGTTGCCGGATGCTTGTTGCATCGCACGCAGGATCTGGCCGTCATCGGAGTAGAAAACCCCTGGGTAGGCCATGAATAGTTTGAAACTGGTGATGCCTTCGTTGACCAGCGAATCCATCTCTTTGAGCGAGTCGTTGGTGACATCGCCGATGATCATGTGAAAACCGTAATCAACCGCGCACTTGTTGGCGGCCTTGGCCATCCACGTATCAAGGCTTTCTCGCACGCTTTCTCCAAAGCGTTGAACCGCAAAATCAACGATCGTGGTGGTGCCACCCCAAGCCGCCGCACGGGTACCGGATTCAAAATCGTCTGACGCTTTGGTGCCTCCGAAAGGTAGTTCCATGTGGGTGTGGACATCCACCCCACCGGGTACTACAAGTTTGTTTGTGGCATCAATGACATGTGCGTTTGTTTCCGCGGCACGGGCGATGTCGCTGCCTGGTTGCAGCACCGCGGCGACCTGTTCCCCGTCGATCAGAACTTCGGCGGGTGCAACTCCAGAAGACGAGACTAACGTCCCTCCCTTGATGAGTGTTGTCACGATAAACCCTCTCTCTTAGTTGTCGATTATGTTACCGCAGTTGAGTTTCGCATCAATCGCAAACGCCTTATGGTGCTGTTAACCCCCCATACATGTCTGGGCGGCGGTCGCGATAAAAAGCCCATTGGTCGCGAACTTCAGAAATATGCGAAAGATCTAGGTCTCGCAGCACTAACTCCTCGTTTTGGTCTGAAGCGGCACCATCCACGATCTGACCTCTCGGTGAGGCAAAATAAGAGGTCCCGTAGAAGTCGTTGTCGCCCAGAGGCTCGACACCGACCCGGTTGATAGCGCCCACGAAATACATGTTGGCGGCTGCTGCAGCCGTTTGCTCAAGTTGCCAGAGGTAAGCCGAAAGCCCGCGACTGGTGGCTGAAGGATTGAAAACAATCTCTGCGCCGCCCAAACCAAGAGCCCGCCAACCTTCGGGGAAGTGCCGGTCATAACAAATATAGACACCGACCTTCCCGACGGCTGTATCGAAAACGGGGTAACCCATGTTGCCGGGACGGAAGTAAAACTTTTCCCAAAAGCCCTTTACTTGAGGGATATGAGTCTTGCGGTATTTGCCGAGATAGGAACCATCGGCATCAATCACCGCGGCGGTGTTGTAGAGGATGCCAGGTTGTTCTTCTTCATACATAGGTAGCACGATCACCATTCCGTGACGAGCGGCTAGTTCTTGGAAGCGCTTGGTGGTGGGGCCGTCGGGAATCGTTTCGGCATACGCATAGAACTCTGTGTCTTGCACTTGGCAAAAGTATGGCCCATAGAAAAGTTCTTGGAAACAGATAATTTGCGTTCCAACTGCGGCGGCTTCAGCCAGATATTTTTCGTGGAGTTCTATCATTGATTCTTTGTCGCCAGTCCAAGCGACTTGCGCAACACCAGCGCGTACCGATTGGTTCATAAGTTGTTCCCTCCTAACTGATGTTTTCTGCTCGGGTAACAGATTGGCCAATATTATAATCGCCGAATCGCCACATTGTGATCCACTGCATAATTCTGTGACGGTCGCGCCAATCGTGCTCCGACCTAAAATCTGTGACTGTTCAACTATCGGCTTGAGTCAATCGTTCGGAGATGGTAGCATCGTCTCATTCTTTGACACCCATCGACACGGGGGATTAGTGCCAGACGCGAAGAGCACCGGACTAGAACTTCTTGATGCCGCAGGAATCACTCTAGGAGGCAATGCGCCGCAGGATATCTGCGTTCATGATGACCGCTTCTGGGCTCGCGTGCTCAAACATCGTGAACTTGGCCTCGGCGAGTCTTACATGGACGGCGACTGGGATGCCAACCAACTTGACCAGTTCCTCACTGTGGTGCAAACAGCAGACTTGCGCTCATTGGTTTCGCCTAGCCCGCAGTTGTTTGTGCTGGGCATGAAATCTTTGCTGCTCAACCGCCAGTCGAGGTGGAGAGCTCGCCGCAATGCCCGCGCGCATTACAACAGAGGCAACGACCTTTATCAGCGGATGCTTGATTCGCGCATGATTTATTCCTGCGCGTATTGGAAAGATATTCCACTTGAGGCCGACACAACGGAGCCAGACACGAGAGCGCCAGACGCGACAGAGCCAGACACGGTTTCGTTAGAGCGAGCCCAAGAAGCCAAACTCGATCTGATATGTCGTAAGTTGGGCTTGCAAGCGGGCATGAAACTGCTTGATATCGGCTGCGGTTGGGGCGGTTTTGCACAGTTTGCCGCGCAGCGTTACGACGTAGAGGTCACTGGAGTTTCCCCGGCGGAAGAACAAGTGGAAGTTGCACGGCAACGTTGCGATGGCCTCAAGGTGCATATTTTGCATGCTGATTATCGAGACCTGCGTGGCAAATATGACCGCATAACTTCGATCGGAATGATGGAACACGTTGGCCCGAAGAACCTGCCTGGTTTTTTCGACAAGTGCCGCGAACTACTCAACGATGAAGGCATGATGTTGCACCACACGATCGGTTCAAACGATTGGCAGACGAGTGGAGACCCTTGGTTTGACCGCCATATCTTCCCGGGCGGCGTTTTGCCGTCGCTTGCACAAATAGCTAAAGCCGCCCAAACCCATTGGAGTATTGAGGATGTCCATAACTTCGGCCCGTATTACACGCGGACTTTGCTCGCTTGGCAGGCCAAGATTGCTGCTCATTGGCATGAAATACCGCATTACGATGAACGCTTCAGGCGAATGTGGGACTATTACCTTTTGAGTTCGGCCGCTGGGTTCAGAGCACGGGTTATCCAACTCTGGCAAATCGTTTTTACGCGCTCCAAACGCCAGCGACCGATCTGGACACCAGTGCGTTGAGATTGTGGTGGCGAAAGTAGTGGCAGATCAGAATTGTTGCTCTTCGGTGCTGCCCTTGAGTGCCAAAGTTGAAGCGGTACCCGCAGAAATCACGCTGGCAACATCGTCGAAGTAACCAGCTCCGACTTCGCGTTGGTGGCGGGTAGCTGTGTAACCGGCTGATTCCATAGCGAACTCGCGTTGTTGTAGTTGCACATAGGCAGCCATGTCTGAGGCTTGGTACCCTCGCGCTAAATCAAAGGCGGAAGCGTTGAGAGCATGCCATCCCGCCAAGGTGATGAACTGGAAGGCGTAGCCCATCGCGCCTAATTCTTTTTGGAATTTTGCGATGGTTCCTTCATCTAAAGCGGCAGACCAGTTGAAGGAGGGTGAGCAGTTATAAGCCAACAACTTGTCGGGGAACTCGGCATGGATTGCTTCGGCAAATTGGCGAGCTTCATCGAGGTCGGGCGTGGATGTCTCACACCAGATCAAGTCGCAGTAGGGTGCGTACGCCAAACTGCGTTTGATGGGAGTTGCTAAACCCGGCTTGGTGTAGAAGAAACCCTCTGCGGAACGCTCACCGTTTAGGAACTCACGGTCTCTTTCGTCAACATCGCTGGTGATCAGGTTGGCACCGAGAGCATCAGTGCGCGCCACGATGATGGTGTCGACCGCGCAGACATCGGCCGCGAGCCGCGCCGCGGTGAGTGTGGCGATGTGTTGTTGAGTGGGGATCAGTACTTTGCCTCCCATATGCCCGCATTTCTTGGCCGAACTCAGTTGATCTTCCCAATGAACTCCTGCGGCACCCGATTCGATCATGGCCTTCATTAACTCAAAGGCGTTGAGTGGTCCACCGAATCCAGCTTCCGCATCGGCCACGATTGGCAAAAGGTAATCTACTTTTGGGGCACCCGAAGTTTCAGCCCATTCAATTTGGTCAGCTCGGCGTAAGGCGTTGTTGATACGAGCAACGACCGATGGTACCGAATTCGACGGGTAAAGCGATTGATCAGGGTAAACCTGGCCGGCGAGGTTCGCATCGCCAGCGACCTGCCAGCCCGAAAGGTATATCGCCGGTAAAGCAGCCTTGGCATATTGAATGGCTTGGCCGCCGGTCATGGCTCCGAGCGCATGCACATAGTCCATTGTGTGCAACTGTTGCCATAGCTTTGCTGAACCTTGTCGGGCTAAAGTCAACTCCAAGGTGACCGATCCACGTAATCGCACAACATCTGCGGCGCTGTAATCACGGCGCAAACCACGCCAACGCTTGTTGTGTTCCCAGTCTTCTGAAATGCTCGCGACTTGCTCCTCGAAGCTGGGGTTGACAGGGTTTGTGTTTGTGTCTTGGTGATGCATTGGGTTATATTGCATCCAAATCGTAACTTTCTGAAAGATT
Source organism: Acidimicrobiia bacterium (assembly GCA_024421095.1). GTDB lineage: Bacteria > Actinomycetota > Acidimicrobiia > Acidimicrobiales > Aldehydirespiratoraceae > VXYK01. Next base: position 28,427 of record JAHQYM010000005.1, on the reverse strand, counting down.
TGTCGAAAATAATCTTGTAAAAGGTTGCGAGTATCGAAAAAACTGCCATTCTTGCGGTATGGCAGACGAAATTGATCTATTGCTGTTGGGTAGTCGGTTGCGCCACGCAAGGCATCGCGCCAAAAAGACGCTCGCAGACGTAAGCGAAGCGGTGCAACGGCCAGCACCGTATTTATCCCAACTTGAAACCGGCAAAGTTGAACCAAAACTTACGCTCCTGAACGAACTTGCCGAGGTATTGGGCACCACTCCAGCAGAACTGTTGATGCCCGAACCCCCTGATCGGCGCGCTCACCTAGAAATCACTTTAGCACGCGCTCAAGACGACCCTGATTATCAAGCACTCGGGCTTGCTCACTTGAAACCATCAGCGAAAGTTGCTAATGAAGTGCTAGAGCATCTAGTGGCACTTTGGAATGCCTTGAAGCAACGCGAGGAACAAAGCCGACAAACCGAGAAACAAAGTCGCACCGCTAAGCCGGGCGCTGCACGCGTTGCTCACTCCAGCGCTTCAACCGATGCCGTTGACGGCACCCCCCGCTTCGCTGATGTGGCCCGGGCAGCCAATATTGCTTTGCGTGCCGAAATGCGTGCGCGCGCCAATCATTATTCAAAAATTGAGACACTCGCGACGCAGGCGCTTGCGGACGCAAACTATCCAGGTTCGGGACCAGTGAGCGAGAAAGTCCTCACCGAACTTGTGGCTAGGCGAGGTTTCACGATTGAAAGAGTTCGTGCGATGCCCTCGACCGCCCGAAGCATTACCGACACCCGCGACAAGATTATTTTCATTCCCGATCGCGGCGGGTTGAAAATCCGTGAAGCTCGATCGGTGGTCTTGCACACGCTTGGACATTTCGCGCTGGAGCACAAAGACACGAGTGACTTCGCCGAATACCTGCGTCAACGGATCGAATCCAACTATTTTGCTGCTGCGATTCTCGCGCCGGAAGAACCAGCTGTTGAGTTTCTTCAACAAGCCAAAACAGATAAGGATATTTCCGTTGAAGATCTCAAAGAAATTTTCTATATCTCTTATGAGATGGCGGCGCACCGCTTCACCAATTTGGCGACACCGCACCTTGATCTTCCTTGCCATTTTTTGCGCACGGATCGTGCTGGGGTAATCAACAAGGCGTATGAGAACGATGGGATTGTGTTTCCGGCAGCCCCCGATGGTGGGCTTGAAGGGAGACGTGTACCGCGTCAGTGGGGGAGTCGTCAAGCTTGGAACGCTTCAGGTAGTTTTATTTTGCATAGCCAGTACACGGTCACCAACAGTGGCGAGTATTTCTGCTCCACCTATATTGAGACTGAAACCGGCGGTGCTCCACAGGCCATAACTTTGGGGACATCGGCGGACTACGCCCAGTATTTTCGTGGTTCAAATACGCTACGGCGCGAATTCGCGAGAACTAGTGAGATTGAACCAGACCCCAAACTGATACACCAATGGAAAGACTACACCTGGCCTTCGGCGGCGGAACGCAGCCATGTGCTGTCGGCTCTTCCACCAACAAGACGCGAGTTCAGCCCATTCCCAGGGATAGACCTACTAGATGTTTACCGTTTCCTAGATCGCCAACGCCGCACCCGCAGACGCTAACACCTCTGACCTCGCCCCAAGCCAAGCAAGCGAGTAGCGGCCGTCGATTCGGTGTTCTGGTGTTTGCTAGGGTGACACCACCGCGTCGCTAGCGCAATAACACGGTCATGTGGTCGATAGCGGTAGTTGCGATATGGATCAGGTCTCGCTGACTCAAATCGGTTCTTGTGGCAACGCTTATAGCGATCAGGTCGGTGCCAGACGTTTGCAGGCATCCGCGCACTGTTTCGTCACCAACCACCACCTCAACGTGTGCTTTGTCAGCCGCTAACCATTCAAGCGTGTCGGCTAAACAGACTGTTGAGGGCGTGCGGGTTCCTAATGAGCGACAGTTGGTGTCTGAACTCTTGATCACCGCGATGGATTGGTTAGGGATCAGCAGTTCTTGGTTCTCGTAAGCATGCATAAACACGAAATCGGCACCGACTGAGGTTAGATGCCCTTCGCATTTTTGCCCGGTTAGGGTTTTGATGGTGACGAGACGGCCACGCTCAGCCAAATCTAGTAGCACTCCGGCGATTGAGGCTTCTTGGGCGGCTTGTTGTTCAAGGGAGCGTTGGCGACTACGCGCGGCGGCGGCTTCGTCTACTAAGCAATCGGCGAGCCAACTCGTTAAACCGTCGAGTGGATGTTCTTCTGTGGGTTGGTGGGGTTGTCGAACGAGTTTGGCAGACATGAATTTCCGAGCATAGCGCTAGTATTTTGGTGACCAATGACTGAACATGCAATCACCTTACAGATCCCCGATAATCGCTTGATGGGTGCACTATTGGGTGAATACGATCAACACCTGCGCAAAATTGAAGAGGCGTTTCCAGCGGCCCAGGTGACTGTACGAGGCAACGAAGTCCACCTTTCCGGTCCTGATGCCGAGGCCGCGAGAACCACATTTGAAGAATTGGTTTTGTTGGCGGAAAGTGGTCAGAGGCTTGACCATCGCACACTCGATACAACTATAGACATGGTGCGTGCTGATGAACGGCCGTCAAGCATTTTGACACACGAAATTTTGCGTGCTGAGCGTGGCCGAGTGATCCGCCCCAAATCAAGCGGACAGAAGCGTTATGTGGAAGCTATCGAAAATAATGTGGTGACGTTCGGGATTGGCCCGGCGGGTACCGGCAAGTCTTGGTTAGCCGTGGCGACTGCTGTGGCGGCGTTGCAAGCCGGTTTGGTCGAACGGATTATTCTGACCCGCCCGGCGGTTGAGGCGGGGGAGCGGCTCGGCTTTCTGCCAGGAGACTTGATGGCGAAGGTAGACCCCTACTTGCGCCCGCTTTATGATGCCTTGGGTGACATGGCTGGCACCGATGGGGTTGAGCGGTTGATGTCTAATCGCACTGTTGAGGTGGCTCCATTGGCGTTCATGCGTGGGCGCACGCTCAACTCGTCGTTCATTATTTTGGATGAAGCACAGAACACCACTAGCGAACAGATGAAGATGTTCCTTACCAGGATCGGCCATGGTTCTAAAGCGGTTGTGACTGGCGACATCACCCAAGTTGATGTGGCCACGGGGCGTAGTGGCTTGTCTGGGTTGGAGCCGATACTTGGTGGTATTGAAGGGGTTTGTTTCGTGTGGTTGACGAAACGCGATGTGGTGCGGCATCGAATCGTGCAAGAAATCGTCGATGCCTACGAAACGGCAGCCGACAATGCACAGTTAGCTGAAGATTCTTTGTGAACGCTTGATGGTGAACGACCAATTGGGGTTAGTTGTTGTGGCTCTCAACGAGCAGGACGGGTTTGCGATCAGCACGCCACGTTGGCAACGCCTAGCCCAAGATGCCCTTGCTTGGTTAGGTTTGCAACACGGCGAGGTGAACCTACTATTCGTTGACGAGCAACGCATGGCGCAACTGAACGAGGATCATTTAGGTAATGCTTACCCCACCGATGTCTTGGCGTTTCCCCTTGACGGTGATGCTGCGACCGAGTGTGGTGAATCGCTGATTGGTGATGTGGTGCTGTGCCCTATTAGGGCTTCTGCTCAGGCTCGTGAGCATGCCGGGCGAGGTCTCCACGATGGTTCCGTTGAAGATGAATTAGCCTTGTTGATTGTGCATGGCATCTTGCATTTGCTTGGTTTTGATCATTACGACCGGGCCACGACCGAGCAGATGCAAGCTCGAGAACAGGCAATTCTCCAAGAGCACTACTGGCCATGATCTGGGTTTTGTTAATCGTTGCGGTGGCTTTGCTCGCCGGTTTTGTTGCTGGTGTGGTGTTGGCTTTGACCGAACGGCTTCCGCAGCGGCTTTTGTCGAGGTGGACTGAACCGCCGGTTGGTTCTGAAGACGAGTTGATAGCGCTTACCGAAGCAGCCGCAGCAGACGATGTGATTGATGAAGAGGAACGAGACCTGATCGAGTCGGTTTTTGCTTTGGATGACACGATCGCGCGCGAGTTGATGGTGCCGCGCACAGACATGATCGCGGTAGCCGCGCATCTTCAGATTGGTGAAGTGGTTGATCTCGCTATCGACAAAGGTTTGAGCCGCTTGCCCGTGTTTGGGGAAGATCTTGACGACATTGTCGGGGTCTGCCTGATGAAAGACCTGACCCGTGCGGAACGTGCTGGCAAAGGCGCTCAGCAAGTTCGAACCGTGATGCGTCGAGCCCGCTTCGTCCCCGAAACTAAGCATGCAGACGTTCTGCTGCGGGAGATGCAAGCCGGGCATTTCCATCTGGCGATCGCAGTCGACGAGTATGGCGGTACTGCTGGCTTGGTGACGCTTGAGGATGTGGTTGAGGAGTTGGTGGGTGAAATTGTTGACGAGTTTGATGTTGAGGAGCCCCTAGTCGAACCTCTCGCCGGTGGTGAAGCGTTAGTGCATGGCAGAATGCCAGTTGAGCAACTCAACGCGCTGGTGCATGCTGAGTTTGGTGATGTCGCCTCCGATACTGTGGGCGGTTTGATTTTTGGCACTTTGGGCCATGTGCCTTCTGTGGGCGAGTCGATTGCTGAGGGGGGCGTGGTGTTGAAGGTAGAGAGCATGGAAGGTCGCCGGATTACCAAAGTTCGTGTCACTCCAGGTGCTTGCCAAGATCAAAAAGAGCCACAACAGCTCCACGAGAACCATGAATGATCTAGCTGAATGTCGTGTTGGGTTTGTTTCCTTCGTTGGTCGTCCGAACGCGGGTAAATCTACGCTGCTCAACAAGATACTTGGCTTCAAAGTGTCGATAGTTTCTGATAAGCCTCAAACCACTCGCACGCAGATCCGTGGCATCTTGCATCGCCCCGATGCCCAACTGGTGTTTGTAGACACGCCGGGGATTCACAAGCCACACAGCGCGCTCAACAAGAGCCTCAATGCCACCGCCCAACAAGCAAGTTCACAAGTGGATGTGGTGTGTTTTGTGCTTGATGGCACCGCTCGTTATGGCCGCGGCGATGCTGCTATTGCACAACGTTTACCGCAAAATTCGGTGGTAGTGGTTACCAAAATCGACATTTGCACACGTCAGCAAGTCCTTGAACAACTTGGGGCCACAGCGGCTCTGGGTGCTGCGCAGTGGTTCCCGGTGAGCGGCAAGACTGCTGAAGGCATAGATGCTCTGGTGGCTTATCTGGTTGAGCAAATGCCAATGGGTCCTCGTTTGTACCCTGCGGAGATGCTTTGCGATGTGGGTGACGAGTTTTGGGTAGCGGAACTTGTTCGTGAGCAATTGCTCGCAGCAACCCGTGACGAACTCCCACATAGCATTGCTACTAGGGTGACTGAGTGGGAATGGCCGCGGATTCGTTGCGAGATTATCGTTGAGCGCGAATCGCAAAAACCGATTGTGATCGGTCGGCGTGGCGAAGTGCTCAAACGGGTGGGTAGTGCGGTTCGTGCCGAGATCGGTGAAGAAGTGTTTATCGAACTGTTTGTAAAGGTCGAAAAGAACTGGCAGCGCCGTGCGGATTTAGTCCAGCGTTTCGGTTACTAGACCACTTGCAACTAAGCTGGGCGTTGAGGCGGGTAGTTTTAGCATGTGTCTGTGGACTGCTTAGACCCGAATCGGATACCACGTCATATTGGTTGCGTCATGGACGGCAACGGCAGATGGGCTCAATCGAAAGGATTACCGCGAACGCAGGGGCACCGTGCCGGTGAACATTCGCTCTTTGAGGTAGTGGAGGCATGCCTTGAAATAGGTGTCGAATGGTTGACTGTGTATGCCTTTAGCACCGAGAACTGGCGTCGGCCGAGTGACGAAGTACAGTTCCTGTTGAACTTCAATGAAGACATATTGCTGCGCCGCCGCGATGAACTCAACGACCATGGGGTGCGGATTCGTTTCGTGGGACGCCAAGACTGGCGAGTGCCGAAACGTTTGATACGGCAGATGCACGAAGCCACGGAGTTGACCAAAAATAACCGCAAAATGACCTTTACAATTGCTTTCAACTACGGTGGTCGAGCCGAGATTGTTGACGCGGTGCAACGCATTGTTGCCGCGGGTATAGCAGCGGAGAAAATCACCGAAACAACTATCACTGACCACCTGTATGACCCAGAAATGCCCGAACCAGATTTGATTATTCGTACTTCTGGGGAATATCGGATTTCCAACTTCTTGCTCTGGGAACTCGCCTACAGCGAACTGGTGTTTACTGATACGTTATGGCCGGAGTTTCAGCGTCAAGAGTTCTTGGCGGCGATTCGCGATTATCAAGACCGCCGTCGCCGTTTCGGTGGGGTCGACGGTCGATCTTGAATGGGTGACTGTCGATGAGTCTTTATCGTGACCAAGCAGTGGTGTTGCGTTCTTGGAAACTTGGCGAAGCCGACCGAATCATTAGTTTGCACACTCACGAAAATGGCAAGGTGCGTGGTGTTGCTAAAGGAATTCGCCGTACCCGCTCGAAGTTCGGGGGACGCTTAGAACCGCTCAGCCATGTGGCTGTGCAGTTGTATCGGGGTCGAGGTGACCTCGACACGATTACACAGGTAGAGACGATTACTCGCTTTCCGTCTTTGCGTCACAATCCAGAGCGAATGGGCCAAGCACAAGCGATGCTTGAAGCTGTTGACGGGGTGGCCCAAGATCGTGAAGCAGACCGAGCACTACATGTCATGTTGGTGAGAGCACTAGTGACCTTAGAACAACGCCAAAACGCCTTTGTGTTACCAGCTTTCTTTCTGAAGTTGTTGACTCATGAGGGACTAGCACCTCAACTCGATTCCTGTCTTGGTTGCGGCAGAGCTGATTCGCTGGTGGCTTTTGATGTTGATGACGGTGGGGTGCTGTGCAGACAGTGCAGACGTGGCCGTCCGATCTCAACCCAGGCGCTCGCGGTGATGCGCCAAATTCTCAGCGGCCAACTCAGCGTTGTGCTCGCCGATGAGGCACTGCACGCGGCTTTGGATTTGCAACATGAGCTGCAACTGCTGGCCACCGCGTTGGTGGAACGTCACCTGGAGCGGCGATTACGTTCAATCGCAGTGCTTGAGCAGGCTTAGGTCACACGCTGATTGGGATCCAGCGGCCTTGCGTGTCGCTCCATTCCATCCAAGCTTCAAGTTGCGGATCCCATTGGATGTAGGCTTGGCGTGCTTCGTCCCACATGGGTTCGTCAACCCCTGGTTGCGAGGCCTGATCTGGGGTTGAGGTTTGCTGTTCGGTGGCAAGTTCAGGTCTAGTTTCGGTTGGTTCTGGTGTTTCGATTGTGCTTTTGGTTGGGGTCTCGGATTGGCCTTCTGGTTCGGCGCTAGGTTCAGTTGGTGGCGCGTATGGCGACGGGGACACCGCCTCCACGGGCACGGGTTCGGCCACCGTTGGAGTTGAGGCCAGAGACGGCGGTTGTTGGCGAGGTGGGCCCCACGCTTGCGGTATCTGCATTACCGAAATCATGGCAGCGTCGTTGACCCCGGTTACCAATACTGGCTTGCCTAGGTGCTCCTTTCGGACAACCAGCGTCTTGGCTGCCATGTCACCGACGCGGCGATGTCCTTTGCTGGTGAGACCGCATATCAAACCCACTAAAGGAAATATGGCTGGAATGTTGTCGACTATCCAGAGGACATGGCGAAACAGATGCTTCAAGAAGCGCGCTTTTTTGAATGTGGCATTGTCAACTACACGGAGGCCGAGCATGAGCTTGCCCAGCGAACCTCCAGCGAGCCACCCAAGAAGCACATGGTTCAACAACCCAAAGATTACCGCAGATAGGGCCGTCCAGATGAGCGTAGTGCTCCAAAGCGGGCCGTATTGTTCTTGCTCCAGCACCAACACTTCCGTCCCCAAAGGGATGCAGATGTCCGTTGATGCAAAAGTGTTATATTCGTCGCAGATTCTGATTGCCGTGGCGTTGTCGACGACATCTTCAACTGTGGCAAGTTGAAAAAACGCAACAAGCAGCGCCGCAAACCCGACCGCAAGCGTTACCGCAGTTGCAAGACCTACATCAATTACGTAGGCACCGATTCGTCGACCCATTATTGCAGTTGGGTCGGTGTTGCCCTGATTCTGGCCGCTCATATACGGGTAATCAGTTTGAGTTGAGTTCATAGTCACACACCTCCGCTAGCCTTTTCTGCTATGGGAAAATCGGATCAGTCTGCCAATAATTTGTTCGACAAGATAGTGAACTTATCGAAACGTCGGGGGTTTGTGTTTCAATCGGCGGAGATTTATGGCGGATTTCGTTCAACATATGACTACGGGCCGCTTGGTGTGCTGCTACTGCGAAACGTGAAAGAGGCTTGGTGGCAAGCAATGGTGCAGCAGCGTCATGATGTGGTTGGCCTCGACGCGGCCATCCTTTCGCCGCCACAAGTTTGGGAAGCAAGCGGGCATCTAGCTAACTTTGCAGACCCGCTTGTCGATTGCACGCATTGCAATGCCCGGCACCGCCAAGACCGGCTAGTCGACCCCAACAAATGCCCAACTTGTGGCACTACGGGGTCTTTCACCGAAGCCCGCGAGTTCAATTTAATGTTCAAGACTCACGCCGGCCCGATGGTTGACTCCAGCGCCGAGGTTTATCTGCGTCCCGAAACCGCGCAAGGTATTTTCACGAACTTTGTTAATGTCTTGCAAACCAGTCGCAAAAAGCCGCCGTTTGGTATTGCACAGATCGGCAAATCCTTTCGCAACGAAATCACGCCGGGTAACTTCGTTTTCCGTACCCGCGAGTTTGAACAAATGGAAATGGAGTTCTTCGTACCGCCCAAAGATGCCGACTATTGGTTTGACTACTGGTGCGAGCAGCGGCTCGCTTGGTATCTGAGTTTGGGTATCAACGCAGACGAGATTCGCTTGCGCCCGCATCAATCCGATGAGTTGAGCCATTACTCGTCTAAGACTTCGGATTTGGAGTTTCGATTTCCGTGGGGCTGGGACGAGCTTGAAGGCATCGCTAATCGGGGCGATTTCGACTTGAGTGTGCATGCCGAGCATTCGGGGGAACGTCTCACGTATTTCGATCAGGCCAACAACGCACGGTATTTTCCCTACGTGATTGAACCGGCTGCCGGCGCCACCCGTGCGGCAATGGCTTTTCTGATGGCGGCTTATCACGAGGAGGTCGTTGATGGCAACACCCGCACATTATTGCGCTTAGACCCGCGCTTGGCACCTTACAAGCTCGCGGTGCTGCCGTTATCCAACAAGGGCTCACTGATCAAGATCGCGCATGAGGTTTTCGACTTGGTCAAGTTCCGTTGGATGGCCGATTACGACCAAACGCAATCTATTGGTAAGCGCTATGCCCGTCAAGATGAAATCGGCACGCCCTATTGCGTGACGATAGACTTCGACACAATAACCGATGGCGCGGTCACGGTGCGTGAGCGCGATACACGTCAGCAACAACGGGTCGCGATCGCGGAAATTCAAGGCTTCTTAGCGCAACGGCTCGACTAACTTACACATATGGGTATTCACGAGGACGACATCGCCAAGGTTCGGGTTAGCGCCGACCTAGTTGCGATCATTGGTGAACACACCACAATCAAACGGTCGGGGCGTAGCTGGATGGCTCGTTGTCCCCTGCATGGTGAGCGCACCCCGTCGCTGTCGGTTAGTGCAGAAAAGGGCGTTTACCACTGTTTTGGTTGCGGGCGCAGTGGTGATGCCATCACCTTCGTCCAAGAAATGGAAAAAGTGGATTTCGTGGGTGCGGTTGAGTCGCTCGCAGCTCGATGCGGTATCCGACTTCGCTACACCGACATGGACGAAGGAAAGAAACGCGGTCGCAAGTCAGACTTGCTTGAAGCGGTGGCCAAGGCAGCTGATTTCTACCATCAGCGTCTGCTGAATGCTACTGATGCGGGTGCGGCTCGTGGCTATCTGCGCTCCCGCGGATATGACCGTGATGTCGTTGCGAAATACAAACTCGGCTGGGCACCCGACCGCCCCAACGCGCTAGCAGAACATTTGAAGATTACTCGGGATGATTTTCGTGATAGTGGCCTTGGTTATTTGAATTCGCAGGGTTGGCCGATTGATGCGTTCCGTGCGCGCGTGATGTTCCCTATCGCCGATGAACGGGGAAGATTTAGTGGATTTGGCGGGCGTGTGCTGCCAGATGGGGAGGGCCCGAAATACAAAAACTCCAGTGGCCGAGCACTGGTCTACGACAAAAGCCGTTTGCTCTATGGTTTATATACGCATCGTGCTGGGATAGTCAATGAAGGCGAAGCGATCATTTGTGAGGGCTACACGGACGTGATCGGTTTTGGTCGCGCAAACATTTTGCGCGCGGTGGCTACCTGTGGAACAGCGCTCACCGAGGAGCACATTCAGTTACTCAAACGCTTTTCGGCCGACCGTTTGGTGCTCGCTTTCGATACCGATTCGGCGGGTCTGGCAGCCGCGGAACGTGTCTATGAATGGGAACAGAAGTTTGAGTTAGATGTCTACGTGGCTGACCTTGCTGAGGGCGTTGACCCGGATCAAGTTGCCCGTCAAGATCCAACTGAGTTGGCCCGTGCAGTGCAAGAAGCGAAGCCCTACATGCGTTTTCGGATGGAAAGGGCTTTGGCTCGCAAGGACTTATCGAGTCCCGAAGCGCGCGCTCGTGCTGCACAAAACGCGGTTCTGGTTGTGAGTGAGCACCCCAATGAGTTGGTTCGCGATCCTTACTTGTTGGAAATATCGGACCGTTGTCGGGTAGAGATCGCGACTTTACGTTCTTTGTCTGCGGGGTTCCGCTCGGCGGTGACAACCGAGCAGCGCGCTACTGTGCGTGTTGCTGATGATGCACGTGTTGCTGATGAACCAGCGGTTCCAGCCGAAGATGAGGCGATCCGGTTGGTGATCGATCGTCCCGAGTTCGGTGCGAAATTGCATACCAATTTGTTCGGCAATGGGGTGCGCCAAGAAGCCTTCCAAGCGCTTCAAGATCACGGTTTCGCGGGCGCAGTTGAGATCTGCAGTGAGCCCGCAGCGGCACTATTGCGGAAGCTTGCTGTCGACGGCTTTGATGCCGATGTTGACGATGTTATGGCTGGTTTAGTTCGTGCGGTGGCGAGGCGCACCCTTGATGGGATGGTGCGTGGTTTGCGTTTGTATTCCGATAGTGACCTTGGTCGGGTCGAGTTGAGTGCAGCATTGCGCTGGCTTCAACTTGAACTTGAGAAACTTGATATGGGCGTGCAACGCCAGAATGTGACTGAGGTTTTGTTACCGTGGTTGATTCAACAAGTGCAATGGCGAACAAGATAGGTGGGCAAGAGAAATGCTTGTATCATCAACCGAACATCGTTTTGCGATCCGGGGTAGCTCAGTTGGCAGAGCAATCGGCTGTTAACCGATTTGTCGTGGGTTCGAGCCCCACCCCCGGAGCCAACTAAGCAGGGTGAGCCTGCACAATTTGGCGGTAGCCTCAAGTTGGGCTCGTAGCTCAGTGGTTAGAGCAAAGGACTCATAATCCTTCGGTCGTGGGTTCGATCCCCACCGAGCCCACCATTGGTTCGCATGCGTGCCGTAAGTAGCCGCATAAGAAAAGAAAGGTAGTACACATGAGTAACGATTGGGGCTTTGAAACCCGCCAGATACACGCAGGCCAACAAGCAGATCCAGAAACGGGGGCTCGGGCCGCGCCAATTTATCAGACAACTGCGTATCAGTTCCGCGACACCGACCACGCCAAAAATTTGTTTGCGCTGGCTGAAGTGGGCAACATTTACACGCGCATCATGAACCCAACTCAAGCTGTGGTTGAGGCTCGTGTAGCTAGCCTGGAAGGCGGAACCGAGACAGCTATTGGGATCCCTGGAGCGTTGGCTTTGTCTTCTGGGCAAGCGGCCGAGACTTTGGCAATTCTCAACCTCGCCGAATCTGGTGACCACATTGTGTCGGCTTCGGCGTTATACGGCGGCAGTTACAACCTTTTCCACTACACCCTGCCGAAGATGGGAATCACAGTCACATTTGTTGACGATGCCGACGATGCCGCCGCGTGGCAAGCGGCCACGCAACCCAATACCAAAGCGTACTACTGCGAATCGATCGGTAACCCGATGAACAATGTGGTTGATATTGCCAAGGTCGCCAACATTGCTCACTCCAATAATGTGCCACTCATTGTCGACAACACGGTGGCTACCCCATACCTCATCCGTCCCTTAGAACATGGTGCCGACATTGTTGTTCATTCGGCCACAAAATTCATCGGTGGTCACGGCACAACCATTGCGGGGGTGATCGTTGACGGTGGCAGTTTCGATTTTGCGGCTTCGGGTAAACATCCAATGTTTACCGATCCCGACCCTAGCTATCACGGTCTTGCTTATTGGCCAGCGCTCGGGCCCGGTTCTTACATCATCAAGGCACGAGTTCAGTTGTTGCGTGATATTGGTGCGTCGATCTCTCCGATCAACGCTTTCTTGTTGTTGCAGGGGCTAGAGACGTTGAGTTTGCGAATGGAGCGTCACTTCGCTAACGCCAACGCCGTGGCGCAATATCTCGCGGCACACGACCAAGTTGAATCTGTGTCTTTCGCTGGACTACCAACTTCTCAGTGGCACGAGATCGCCAACCATCTTGGTGGCGGGCGAGGCTACGGTTCGGTGCCGGCTTTTGAAATCAAAGGTGGCCTTGAGGCGGGGAAGAAGTTTGTTGAGGCGCTCGAACTGCACAGCCACCTCGCCAACATTGGCGATGTTCGCAGTTTGGTGATTCAACCTGCGGCTACCACGCATTCTCAACTGACTCCCGAAGAGCAAGCATCTACTGGAGTGTCTGCGGGTCAGGTGCGTTTGTCGGTGGGCCTCGAATCGATTGAAGACATCATCGCCGACCTTGATAAAGGGTTCGCGGCGGCGGCTGTTTGATGTTGACTAAAGGTGAAGTTGTCGGCGATTTCGCTCTCAGCGACCAGCATGGCAATACTCAATCGCTCGACAATTTGCTGCAAGTTGGGCCTTTGGTGCTGTTCTTTATGCAGCGAGTGATGACCCCTGGTTGAACGAGTCAAAGCTGCACTTTCCGCGACCTAGCATCTGAGTTTGCCCAACTCAATGCTACAAGAGCGGGAATCAGCGTGGATTCGGTGGATCGACAGAAACAATTTGACGAACAACACGCGCTGGATTTTCCGCTGTTGTCAGACCCAGGTGGGAAGGTTGCGCGCCTGTTCGGTGTCAAACGCATTGGTTTGTTGCCGCCAAAGCGAACTACCTTTGTGATTGGTCAAGACCGGCGGGTGATCCATGTGGTACGCAGCGAAACGAATATGGCCATCCATGCCAACGAAGCGTTGGAGGTGCTGCGTCAACTACCAACGGGGGACAATCCTTAGTGTCGTAAGCCTCAGTGTCGTAAGCCTCAGTGTCGTAAGCCGAAGAGCCGCAAACCGCGCAGCGGTGTTTCAGGACCCTTCGATCCAAGCAGGGGCACGGTCAAGCAAAAACTCAGCGACTTCAGCGCAACGTTCGAGTTCATCGCAGAGAACATCGTTGCCGAAATACGCGTCGGCGATTGCAACATCGAAACGGGCGGTGAAGTTGACCGTTCGTTTCGGGGCATCGGTCACAGACGCGAAGCCATCGTTGGCGCTCACCGCAAGTGGCAATTCCGTTGAGCCAACAGCGGCAATTTCGGTAGCCAAAATCAGCAGGTCGGGGGCGTGAGGTAGCGGCGGCAAGAGAAAGCTGATTGCTAGCGTCAAACAAATATCGCGAGAAGGTTCACCGTCTTCACCAACTTTGATCAACTCGTCCTCAAACGCGAGCAACGCCCTAGGATCTGCTTCTAACGACAAAAGCATGTCTAACGGGCCGCCACAGGCGTTCTCTGGATGCAGATCAACTTCCCAGATCTGCCTGTTTGTGTATGTCTCAATGAAATGCCGAGCATCATGCAAATGGAAACCGTGGCCCACGGCGTGGTCTTTTAGCTCGGCAACGAATCCTTGCAAGTCGATAACAGCCATCTTTGTTAATCTACCGTGTGTAAGCGTGTATCGTTTGTGCCATTGAAGAACAACAATCTTCCAAACGTCTAGTTGGTGACGCTCGCCGCAGTGCTGAGCGTGTGCTTGGTGTGCTTGGTGAGGCTGCCGATGCGGTGGTGGGAGCATTTGCTGACCAGCAAAATTGGGGGATGTCGGGGTTGCGTCCCGACCAGTACGTGGCTGATTTAGTGGCCGATGAGGCAGTTCTGGGCGTGCTGGGAGCGGCCGGGATTAGGGTCCTCAGCGAAGAAAGCGGTTTGCAGGAAGATGGCTTTCAGGAAGGTAACGGTTTGATTGCGGTGGTTGATCCGTTAGACGGTTCAACCAATGCGTCTTTGCAACTGGGCTTGTTTGCAACGAGTTTGTGCGTGGTTGATGAACACGGTCCTTGGTTAGCGGTGGTGCATGACCATCCTGGAAAGCGGCGCTATACGGCTATTCGCGGCGGTGGTGCCACGCTTGACGGTGCGCCGCTCGCGTCTCCGAGAGAGATTGCGCTTAGCGAAGCTGTGGTGGCGGTTAACGGTGTGCCGCCGCGCCAAGCTTCTTGGTGGCAGTTTCGTGCGTTGGGTTGTTGTGCGTTGGAGTTGTGTGCTGTGGCAGAGGGCCGCTTCGCGGGGTATGTAGATTTTTCTGGATCGCTTCACGTGTGGGACTATCTCGGGGCTTTACTTGTCTGCAGCGAAGTTGGTGTGGCAGTCGTTGACTGTGAAGGTCGCGATTTGACTGTTATCGACCAAGAAGCTATGCGTTCACCGGTGGCCGCAGCAAGCAGTTTGTTGCCGCAGTTGTTATCGGTGCGGCGCAACACCGTTGATTGAACGCGAACGGGTGTTGATAATAGTCGCAGTAGTGCTACAGTGTTCTATTACCACCGACCTGGCCGTGATCCGATGTTGCGTGCTATAGATACGGGTCGGTGACCAACTAAGGGGGCAATTTAATGAACAAACCAAACACCAAAAGCGTGGCACTGCGCTGGTTAGCCGTGCTATTCGCGGTCGTGTTGCTAGCGGCAGCGTGCGGTAGCGATTCGGAAGAAAGTAGCTCGGGGGGGACATTAGCCGCCGTGCAAGCGCGAGGGACCTTGAAGTGTGCGATCAATGACAACCTTCCGGGCTTTGGATCACAGCAAGCCGATGCCACTTACGTTGGCTTTGATGTCGACTTTTGCCGTGTAGTTGCGGCGGCGGTGCTTGGTAACGCAAACGCGGTGGAATATACCCCCCTTGATGCTGGACAGCGTTTCCCAACATTGCAGTCTGGTGACATTGATGTTTTGATTCGCAACACCACTTGGACGGCAAGCCGTGACGGCAATGAGCAAGCCAATTTCTTGTTTACGACCTTCTACGATGGTCAAGGCTTTATGGTGCATGCCGACAGCGATATCAGTTCGCTGGAGGATATGGCCAACGCCAGTATCTGTGTCTTGCAGGGAACAACAACTCTCCTCAACTTGAATTCCGAATTCAACGACCGAGGTATTCCGTTCACGCCGCTCGAGTTTCAAGCCAACGATGAACTTCAACCGGCTTTCACCGCGCGCACATGTGAGGTCTGGACCGCAGATTCTTCGGCTTTGGCTGCTTTCTCGGCGAGCCTCAGCTTCCCCACACGTGTGCTAAGCGAGGTAATTTCTAAGGAACCACTTGGCCCCGTGGTGTCTGACGGAGACACCGAGTGGGCGCAGGTCGTCAACTGGGCGACAATGGCCACCATCCAAGCTGAAGAATATGGTATCAACTCGCAGAACTTGTCTGAGTTCATGGGTTCCGGTAACAGCAATATTCGAAGGTTTTTGGGCGTGCCTTCCCCAGAAGGTGTTGAACCCGATGTTGGTCTGGGGCTGCCAGCGGACTTCGCAGAGCAGATCATCAGTCAAGTCGGTAACTACGCTGAGATCTTTGAGCGTCACCTAACACCGTTGGGTCTTGAGCGTGACCGCAACGCTTTGTGGACCGACGGTGGCCTAATGTACGTTCCACCGTTCCGATAAATCTGTGGCGCACGGAAATTAGTTGTTGGGCGACCCCGCTGAATGCGTTAGTGTTCGGATTGAGTGGGGTCGCCCAATGCTCTTGTCGGTTTAGAGCGCGAGAATTTGGCGACTACTAGTTAGGGGACAAGAGGTGCTTACAAGAAGGCTAAATCGTCCTCCTCTCTGGCGTGATCAAAAGGCGATTGCGATAGCGGTGCAGGCTTTCACGCTGGCTCTTATCTTGCTAGTCGGCATTTGGCTCTGGTCTAACTTCCAACAACGGACTGCTGCTATTGGGCTCGACTTGAACTTCGACTTTTTGCGCCAACCCGCAAATATTCCCATAGCCGATAATCCGCTCAGCAAAGACGCATCGATTTCGGCAACATTGCTGCAAGCGCTCAAGAACACATTCTTGGTGATTCTGGCGGGGATTCCGTTGTCGCTGTTGTTGGGAACGCTTGTTGGAATTGCGCGAATGTCTACGAACTGGCTGGTTCGGAAGCTTGCGACTGGGTACGTAGAGATTATTCGCAACCTCCCACCTCTGTTGATTATTGTGTTCTTGTGGGGTGGAGTGTTCTTGGCGTTTCCCGCTGTAGGCGAAGGGGCAGAAGCAGAGAACCCTTGGTCGCTTTTCGGCGGGTGGATGCTGTTTAGCAATAGTCGGTTTGGCTTTCCCTCGGTAGTGGGATTAGACAACTTTGAGGTTTACCGCACGGTGTTTGTGTCGAGTGTGGTGATTGCCGGGGCTGTGTGGATTTGGCGGACTTGGGTGTTTAATCGAACCGGTAAACCGCACCGACGGCTCTTTTGGTCTTTGGCAACGCTGCTGTCATTGTCTGCTGTCGCTTTTTTGGTGTTGCAGGGGCCGTTCGAATTTTCTAAACCAATGTTAGCTGGACGTGTTTGGTCGGGTGGATTTCGTATGCAAATGCCTTATGTGGCATTGATGTTGGCGCTCGTGCTCTATACAGGTTCGCATATCTCGGAGATAGTTCGTGGTAGCATATTGGCTGTCCACAAAGGGCAGGTAGAAGCCTCGCATGCTTTGGCTCTCAATGGTTTGCAACGCTATCGGTTTGTGATTCTCCCTCAGGCATTCCGGATTGCTTTTCCGTCTTTGATTAATCAGTTTCTTAATTACACCAAGAACTCATCATTGGGTGTGGCTATCGGCTTTGCGGAGGTCACTTCGGTGATATTCAATTTGTTTGGTCAGTCACAGCCTGCGCCACAACTCCTGTTGGTGCTAATGTTCACGTATCTGGCGTTGTCGTTGCTCCTTTCCGCGATTGGCAATTTAGTAAATCGCCTTCTCACACTGGAGGGTGCAGCATGACGAAGGTGGCACCACACAAACGAATCACAACCACTAGTTGGATCAAGGCAAACTTGTTCAATAATTGGTACAACTCAATAATCACCATTGTTGCGTTGAGCGGTTTTGTTTTTGCGTTGGTGTCGTTGTTGGGTTGGATATTCGCGTCAGATTACCTAATCATCCGTCGTAACCTCACGCTATTTATGGTTGGAAGGTACCCTCGTGATGAGCTCTGGAGGCCGTGGGTCTCGGGATATCTGTTGATGGGCGGATTCGGTTTGGGTTCTGGCATGTTGTGGAAGTCTGCTGAAGCAGATGCTCAGTCAAAAGGTTTGCCGACCGAACCTCATTCTTGGCTTGACTTATTGCGCCGATTTTGGGCAGTGATCGCAATTTTGATCTTCTTTGTGTCGTTCGCGCGGAGCGTGACACCCTATCTTGCGCTTGCTGCTGCGTTTGTGACGTTTTTTCTCGCCCGTGAGATTGGTCGCAGGCTAAACGCGGCAATGCGAAACCGGGTTTTGTATTTTGCGGGATTACTTGGTTTGTTGTCATTGGTCGTTCTAGCTGGATCTTCTGGACTTGGTGCGATGACGGTGGGAGCGTTGCTTGGTGCTTGGACGCTGGCAGAGACACGCCAAGCCTTTGAAGCAAAACACAGATCGGCTACTGCTATTTCAAGGTTGTCTGGACTTGTTGTCGGTGTCGTTGTCTGGCAAGGGATGATTGCGCTTGACTTTGAAGGTTTCGGCTGGGACCACTGGGGCGGGTTGCACTTGACGTTGTTCGTAACGGTCATCGGTGTAGGTGCCGGATTTCCATTCGGTATTTTGTTGGCTTTGGGTCGTCAGTCTAAGTTGCCAGTAATCAAAAGCGCATCGGTAATCTTTATTGAGTTTGTTCGCGGTGTGCCGCTAATTTCTTTGCTGTTCCTCTCTAGTTGGATGCTACCTTTGCTGTTTCCACGCAACTTTGACGTTCCCGGTCAGTTGACGCGAGCCATGATCGTGATCACAGCTTTTTCCGCGGCATATATTGCTGAGATTGTGCGCGGTGGCCTTCAAGCCGTACCACGGGGTCAGGTTGAAGCTGCCCAAGCTAGCGGAATGTCCGCAAGTGCAATCCAACGTTTAATCGTTTTGCCTCAAGCGTTACGGGCGGTTATTCCAGCGATGGTAGGGCAGTTTATTTCACTCTTCAAGGATACTTCATTGCTTTCGATTCTGAAGATTGGCGAACTTCTGCACATTTCTAGGGTCGCCAACTCACAACCCGAATTCCTTGGCGAGGGACTAGCGGCTATCACCCTTCCCTTCGTTGCCCTAGGATTCTGGGCGATTGCATACACTTTTTCGAAAGAGAGTCGCCGATTCGAAAAGAAATTGGGAGTAGGAATACGATGATGGAACGAAACAATGACTGAGTCGACTAACGCTGTGGTCAACGCCGATGCAACCGAAACCTTCGGTACCGGTGCCACGATTATCCGTCTGCACGCGGTTGATAAGTACTTTGGCGACTTTCAAGCTCTGACAAACATTCACATGTCGGTGGGGGAGAAGGAAGTGGTAGTTGTGATCGGGCCTTCAGGTTCGGGCAAATCCACCTTGATTCGCTGCATCAATCGGCTTGAACGCCACGACCGGGGCTCAATAGTTGTGGATGGCATAGAACTCTCAGATGACATTCGAGCGATCCAAGACATTCGTCGTGAGACTGGGATGGTGTTTCAGAGTTTTAATTTGTTTCCACATCTATCGGTTATTGACAACATCACTTTGGCTCCACGGAACGTGCGTAACCTGCCGAAGGCGAAAGCTGAGGCTGATGCTATGGAGTTGCTAGATCGGGTGCAAATCCCTGAGCAAGCCAGAAAGTATCCTGGGCAGCTATCTGGTGGTCAACAACAACGCGTTGCTATCGCACGTGCTTTGGCGATGAAACCGAAAGTGATGCTTTTTGATGAGCCCACTTCGGCACTTGACCCAGAAATGATCAAAGAGGTTCTCGACACCATGAAGGATCTCGCCGCTGAGGGCATGACCATGATTTGCGTGACGCATGAGATGGGTTTTGCTCGTGAAGTAGCGGATCGTGTGGTGTTTATGTCCGACGGTGAGATCGTTGAAGTTGGGCCACCTGAACACTTTTTCACTAACCCGACAGAAGACCGCACCAAATTGTTTCTCAGTCAGATTCTCTAATCCCGTTTCGTTGACCGTATCCTTAGATGCGTTCGGGCGCGTAGCTCAGTTGGCTAGAGCGCTTCCCTTACAAGGAAGAAGTCGGGGGTTCAAGTCCCTCCGCGCCCACTGCACAACTAGGTAACGAGAGTGCCGAGTTGTTGAGCGAGTGCATCAAGGTCGTCCCAAGCCTCACGACCCAAAGATGACTTTTAGTTCCGCCCGCGCGAACGGCGCAAGATCGCTTTTCTTGAGTTTGCCGACATCGGCGACGTGTTGCCCGAACGCGGGGACATTGTGCAAATAATTTTCCCGTAAACGCGTGGGGTCTTTGAGGTCTCGGCAGACGTAGTTGATATCGGTGCCGTTCGTCCAAACTCCCCATCGTGCTGATGTTGCGGTCATGTAAGACTTGAGTTGTTCGATTCCTTCGCTACGGTCTGGACGTTTGAACTCAACAATGCCATCAATATCGCTGGTCGGGTCTCGCCCGAGCGCGGATTTGTAGACAACAAGGTCGGCGCGCTCAGAAAACGACGTGCTTCCCCGAGGTATCTGCACTTCAATATCAATGTGATCTTTCGGATAACCGTAACCCAAGACGAGTTGCTGTTCGTAGTCTTGTCGAACTTTCGCCTCGGGTTTGTTTGCGGCGACTAACTTGCCTGTTGCGAAATCTGGCTGTTTGGCCATTGAGCTCCCTCACATTGACGCGTAAGCATCGAAGAATTGACTATGGCACAGTCTGCCCTTAGGGTGTGACATTCGGGTTTTCTAGCTTGATCCCTAATCCGTCGGCGATGCGGTTGGCATATGCGTAGTAGCTGACCACTTCGACTATGTCGAGAATGTCTCTGTCGCTGAACCCTGATTCCCTAAGCATGAATATGTCGGCATCGGTGATTTTTGCTGGAGTATTCGTGAGTTTGACTGCGAAATTCAGCATTGCGGTGCGTTTGGGGGATATCGGAGCGGTTTGCCAGTCGTTTTCGACGGCGGCCACTAGTTCGTCATTCTTGATGAGGCGGCGCAGACCACGCCGATGATGCACCACTCAATAATGGCATTCGTTGGTAAGGCTCACCACAAACGCAATCAGTTCACGCTCCACTTTGCGCAGTGTGGCGGTGCCGCGCATCGCAGACTCGTAGACGGCTAAATGTGCTGCCATACCTTGGGGGTTCAGCGAATGAACTGCCATGATATTGTCGACCTGCCCGGTAACGGGGTCTGCGACTCGCGGGTGAAGGTCAGCAAGCGTACCGACCCATGCGTCTTCTGGAATGATCTCAATCCGTGCCATACCCCAGTTTGCCTTGTAGCAACGGGGATTTGTGGGTTTGCTCACTCGGAATTGCTGAATGATGCGGAATCCGAATGAGTTGGCTAACCGGTATCTCACTTGCAGCAATCCAATTCCACGTTTACGCGCAGGCTCCTTTAATTCCCGATTAGTATGTTGAGTTCGTGGATGACTTCCTGATGGGTCGTGAGCCAATAACCTGGGTGGTGCCTGAACGTTTTCCGTCGGCGCTCGTTCCGCATGGGGTATTTGTGCAGGACGCGCCGAGCGGGTTGGAAGTGACGCTGGTTCACGCACGGCGCAAACCCACCGCGGCGGATCTGCGCGATGGATGGTCGAAGCGTCGGGCCGGCCGCGCCAGCCCCGTGCTGCTGGTTGCGTTGTACCCCACCGCTGAGGGTGAGCGGGTGTCGCTGTGTGGCCCGGTTGGCGACCCTCCGACCGTGTACCACAACCTTGAAGTTTCGCAGGTCGAGAGATTGGCCGAAGTTGCGTTGAGCGAACCCAGCCACCATGCCGCCACCCGCTTCCTGCTGGCGGCTGTCTCAGAGTTGGATTCCCCGTTTCCGGGCCTGCGGAATGTTGGGCTGCTGGCGACCCAGGAGCTCAGAGTCGGTGTTCCTTGCCGACCCGACTGGCTTTCGGCCAACCGCAGGGCGGCAGGGTTGCTGGGCCGAAGAGGGCGCCGTTTGGTGGAGGGGCTGGGGTTCCGAGTCGAGACGTTGTCCACCAACGCGCAGATGCTCACGATCAATGACCGCAAGCACGCCGTGGCGGTGTTTTGTGATGACGATGAGCCTTTCGAGGCACCGTCAGGCCGGTTCGACAGCACCTCGCCCGTGTCTCGGGCGCTTGCTCTGGCCGACCAGGAGCGAGTCGATTGGGTGATCCTCACCCGCTCGTCAGAGATCCGCCTTTATGCCGCTCGTCCCGACACGGGCGTGGGCCGGAAGGGCCGCGCTGAGACCTTCGTTGAATTGAACCTGTCGTTGGTTCCCGCCGAGTTCGCCGGTTATCTCCACTTGTTGTTCTCGGCCGAAGCCCTGAGCGACAACGGCTCACTCGAGCAGATACTCGAGAAGTCAGCCGATTATGTGGCCGCGTTGGCTGTGCGGTTGCGTGAGCGGGTGTACCACGAGACCGTGCCAAGCCTGGCCAGAGCAGTGGCCGATCGACTCTCGTCTTCGTCGGCTAGCAGCGGCTTGACCGAGGCGGACTTGGCCGGTGCCTATGAGCAGGTGATGGTGATCCTCTTTCGGTTGTTGTTCGTGGCCTATGCCGAGGACAAGGACCTGTTGCCCTATCGCTCGAACGGCCGTTACGCGGACCACTCGTTGTCGCGGAAGGCCCGTCTGCTTGCAGAGGATCGACACAAAGGCCTGATCGACTACGATGCGGGTGCGACCGATCTGTGGGACGACGTGAAACAGCTTTGGGATGCGGTTGATCAGGGCAACCGCGACTGGGGTGTGCCCACCTACAACGGTGGCCTGTTCTCTGGTGACCCGCAGGTAAGCCTGTCGGGCGCAGCGATTGCCGATATCAAGCTCAGCAATGCCGAGTTTGGCCCCGCCCTGTCTGCGGTGTTGGTGGACGAGGGGCCGGAGGGGTCCGGCCCGGTGGACTTTCGTGAACTGTCGGTTAGGGACTTCGGCACCATCTATGAGGGCCTGCTGGAGTCGAAACTGTCGGTGGCCCAAGACGACCTCGCGGTCAAGTCCGTGAAGGGCAAGGAGAATTTCGTGCCCGCCGGCGATGACGACGAGGTGGAGGTAGAAGCCGGTGACGTGTATTTCCACAACCGCTCAGGTGTGCGCAAGGCCACGGGCTCCTACTTCACCAAGCCGTTCGCTGTGGAATACCTGCTCGACAACGCATTGGAACCGGCTCTCGACGACCATATCGCGCGCCTTGAGACCTTGCGGGAGTCCGGTGACGACGCTGCGCTCGCCGAGGCGTTCTTCGACTTCCGCTGCGCCGACATCGCCATGGGTTCGGCCCATTTCCTGGTAGCTGCGGTGGACCGCATCGAGGCCCGCCTGTCCGGTTGGCTGACGTTGCATCCGGTGACCGCGGTGACCGCGGAACTGATCCGTCTGCGGAGCACCGCGCTCGACGCGCTGGGTGATCTGGCCGATGGTGCCGAGATCGAGTCCAGTTCCCTGCTGCGTCGCCAAGTGGCCCGCCATTGCATCTATGGGGTCGACAAGAACAGTGTCGCTGTCGAACTGGCCCGCCTGGCGATCTGGGTGCATACGTTCGTTCCGGGCCTGCCGCTGTCTTTCCTCGACCACAACCTCGTTCACGGAGACAGCCTGACCGGCGTGGCATCGGTGGCTGATGCAGCCGCGGCGGTGAGGCCGAAGGGAAGCAAGGCCGAGCCGTCGCTGTTCGTGCATCAGTTGGAGACCCTGTTGGAAGAGTGTCTGGAGCCTTTGGCGCGCCTTGGCCGGCTCAACGATGCCGACAAGTCTGAGGTTGAGGCGGCACGGGCTGCCCAAACCGAGTCTCGTGGAGCAGTCGCACCGGTGAGGGCGGTGTTCGATGTTGCGACTGCGGTTCGCGCCGGTGCCATAGAGATTCATCGCGACTTCGATTTCAGCCCCGAGAGCGTCGCCCGGTCGGCGGACGAGCCGGCGGTTCGAGCGTCCGTGCGGCGCCTAGCCCCTGTCCACTATCCGACGGTGTGGCCCGAGGTTTTCGCCCGTTCCGAGCGAAGCGGTTTCGACTGTCTGCTCGGCAATCCGCCGTGGGAGAAGGTAGTGGTAGACCGCGAGGTCTGGTGGGGAATGTACCTGCCCGGTGTGCGTGCGCTGCCGGTGGCGAAGCGGCGGGCGCGAATTGATGAGCTGGAGTCCGACCGACCGGATCTCGCGGTTGAGTTCGAAGGTGAGCGGGAACGGGCTGAAGCGTTGAAGAAGATCCTGAGAGCTACGTTTCCGAACCTTGGATCGGGTCAGACCGACCTCTACAAGGCATTCTCCTGGGCGAACTACGCACTGTGCCGCGATGGCGGCAGAGTCGGGATAGTGCTGCCGCGTTCAGCGGTGTCTGACGCCGGTATGGCCAACTGGCGCAAAGAGATCGTGGAATCCCCGTCGTCCGGTGCAAAGAACGCCGCGGGGGGGGGGGGGGCGGCGGGGGGGGGGGGGGGTCGCCGCGAATGTCGGTGGCGACCGTCATCAACCACAAGGGATGGGTGTTCGAGGGGGTCCACAACTCCTACACGGTGGCGCTGTTGGCGGTCACCCGATCCTCTCGGTCGTTACCTGCCTCAACACCAGATCGTGGGCGTTCGACGGTGTCGACGGACGCTACACGGTCGCGCTCGTCGCGGTACGAAAACTCAACCGCAGAGCTGAACCGAGGGGGTGGCTTTGACGGCGACCCCGACGAGCCCCAGGTTGCCATCTATCCGGGGCCTGCGAGTTCACTGTCTCAGTTTCACGAGTTGGTGGACGGCAAACCCGAGTTGATCCCAGTCTCTGAGTTCACGAGCTGGTCGAACACTGCCGCGTTCCCTCAGATCCCGACCCGTCCCGCGTTTCGAGTTTGGCGCAAGATAAAGAGTCATCCCCGCTTCGACGGCATGGATTTGCCCCCCCCCCCCCCCCCAACAGGCCGCCGGGGCCCCCCCCCCCCACAGAGAGGCTGGCGGTTCCGTCCGGTCCAGGGGGACTTCAACTCGACCACCGACCGACATCGGTTCATCAACGACGATGGCGCTTCCGCCCAGTCGCGGAGTTCCACGCGACGCACGACCGGGAGAGATTCGTGAACGACGATGGCGCTTCCGCCCAGTCCGCGAGTTCGATGCCACCCACGACAGGTTCCGATTCATGAACGACGACGGCGCTGCGGCGCGAGGGACGCAGAGGTAAGAGCAATGAGCGACATCTGGCCCGTCTACAAGGGCACTTCGTTCAACCTTTGGGAGCCTGATACCGGCGTGTACTATGACAGCGCCGAGCCCGAAGACATGATCGCGACACTTCAAGAGAAGCGGTTGTCGTCACGGCGTACGCGGTCTTCGGCATTTGCGGAGCAAGACGACGATATTGTCAAGGATCCTGTTTCGCTTCCGTGCCGACATCCACGTATCGCATTCCGCAATGTGACGAATCCCACAAATACTCGTTCTCTCATCGCCGCGCTTGTACCGGGTGACCGGGTCATTACGAATCACGCCCCGTATCTTTTGCGGACAGCGGGCACGGCTGTTGATGAGGCGTATGTGCTCGGTGTCCTCTGCTCTATGCCTTGCGACTGGCAGGTACGCAGAACTGTCGAGTTGAACATGACGTTCGAACAGATCGGCCAACTTTCGATTCCCGATCCTGGAAAAGGGCATCCCGTTCGAGACCGGGTGGCTGAGGTCGCCGCGCGGCTTGCGGCCCAGGATGATCGTTTTTACGGTTGGGCCGCTGAAGTCGGCATCCCGGTCGCGGAAATAGAGCGCGGGGGGGAGGAGGGGGGGGGGGGGGGGGGGGGGGGCGTGGCTGCTAGCGGAACTCGACGCGTGCGTCGCCTACGTCTATGGGCTCGACGAGGACGATATCACCGTTGTGTACGACACGTTCGGACGGCCGGGGCAGTGGGATGAGCGACGCGACTCCGTCCTCGTCTGCTTCCGCCGTATCGGGAAGCGCCGGCAATGACGAACGCGCACTTGACCCCAGTGACGTCTGGCCCGTCTACAAGGGCAGTTCGTTCAACATCTGGGAACCTGACACCGGCATCTACTACGACAGCGCACTGGCCGAAGCCATGATCGCCACCCTTCAGAAGAAGCGGTTCTCGCAGCGGCGCACACGCTCTTCAGCGTTCGCCCAACAGAATGACGCAGTCAGCGGCGACCCGGCGACGCTTCCGTGTCGACGCGCACGCATCGCGTTTCGTGACGTCGCCCGATCAACAGACACGCGCACCCTCGTTTCCGCCCTTGTGCCAAGAGATCGGGTAATTGTGAATCAAGCCCCGTACCTGTTGCGCACGGAGGGCACTTCGTGCGACGAGGCGTATGTGATTGGAGTTCTGTGCTCCATGCCGTATGACTGGCAGGCACGCCGCACAGTTGAACTTCACATGACGTTTGAACAATTTGGCCAATTGTCAATCCCCGACCCCGGAACGGGGCACCCCGTTCGAGACCGGGTGGTTGAGATCGCGGGGCGGCTCGCGGCGGCTGATGAGAGGTTTGCGGAATGGGCCGCCGAGGTGGGAGTGCCGGTCGGTTCTGCGAACGATGAGACCGTCAAGCAGGACCTAATCTGCGAACTCGACGCCTGCGTCGCCCACCTCTACGGCCTCGACGAAAACGACTTGGCCGTGATCTACGAGACCTTCAGCGAAACAGTCGACTACACCTACCGCCACGCCGCGGTCCTTCACAACTTCAGGAGGTTGGCATGAGTAGCGTGAGCGATGAATCGGTAGATCAGATCGGTTGCATCGACGGCTCGGTCCTTCGCGTCACGAGACACGGCACGGAGGTCCACCTGCATATCGGCGACAACACCGCGCCGCTGTCCCAGATTGCAGCCAAGCGACTCTCTTCGCTGTGCGTGCATGCAGAGCCGGGCGTACAAGCCGAGCCAGACACACCGACGCGTCCAGGTCAACCATCAGCACCGGTCACGCCGTCCCGTTGGGGTGTATCTGGACGGATGGGAGAGGCAGCCCATCCCACCCTTGTTGATCTCGTTGCGGGCGGCTTCGTCAACGAGGGGACCGTGCTCGCGCTCCGCCACCACGGTGCAGAGCGCACTGCGACCGTGACCGCGAACGGACGAATCGCATTTGACGGCCACCTCTACGACAGTCCGTCCGGCGCGGCGAAGGTCGCATGCGGGGGCGCGTCCGTCAACGGTTGGACGGCTTGGAAGCTCTCCGACGGCTCTCCTATCGACGATCGACGTTGGTTGTTCCGAGCCGACGCCTTTCCAGGTGAAGGTCACCGCTACGCTCCTTCCACCGCAAAGGATATGCGACGGATCGCCCGAAGATGGGTTGATTATGCACGCACCAATCGTCTTGACCCGGCCGAACCCAGTGTCGAGGTAGAGGCCTTCCTGCGCGGCCACGGTTATTCGGAATCCACCTTGTCGGTGTATCGGAACAATCTTCTCAATTGGCAGCATCTTTATGGCAGCGACACGACATTCGATGGAGTGTTCACCTCGGTCGATGCCGTCGACAGGGTCGTAGCGCCGTCGCCGCGTCCAACGGGTCGGATGGGAGAGGCAGCCGATCCCACCGTTGCTGACCTCCTTGGAGCCGGATTCATTGGTGTCGGCACCAAACTTACGCTTCACCACCTCGGATCTGAGCGCACCGCGACCGTGACTGCGACCGGGCAGATCGAATTCGAGGGAGACCTATACCTCAGTCTTTCCGGTGCTGCGATGGCCGCTTGCGAGGGGGCATCCACCAACGGCTGGACTGCCTGGAAGCTCGTCGACGGTTCGTCTATCGACACCAAGCGCTGGTTGTATCGCGCAGACGACTTTCCAGGCGAAGGCCATCGCTACGCACTGTCGAGCGCGCACGAAAGGAGAACAATCGCGCGAAGGTGGGTTGTGTACGCACTCTCCGAGCAACTCGATCCGGCCGAACCCCGCGAGAGCGACATCGAAGCGCTTCTTGACGGCCACGGATACTCCGAGAGCACCCTCAGGTCCTACCGAGGGCACCTGAGCAAGTGGCGCCAGATGTACGGCCGCAATGCTCCGCCGATCCAATCAGCGTCTCCGACGAAATTAGTCACACCGTCGGCACTCTGGAACGGCGGGGAGGTGCGCGCGTGATGTCCTCCAAAGACGGCAGGGGCTTGCCGCGATGACTGCCCCTGCCCATCAGAATCTGTCGCCAGTGAAACCTGAACTCGCGTTCAACAGTGACTACCGAAGGGGCGCCGATGCCATCTCTGGGTTCATTTCCCATGCGGCGACCGGATTCGTGGGCGGTGCGTCGCTCGATATTGTCACCGCCTACTTCAACGTCGGCGGATATGCGCTGCTTGCTGAATCGCTGGACCAACTCAGCGGCGTGCGGTTACTGTTGGGAGCGGAGCCGACCCCGCCGGAGAACCCCCGCAGGGCACTCCGCTCAGAGTCCGCCAATCCCGCGCGGGCAGCACGCACCCGACTGCGCCAGGCACTCGACAAGCACGAACAGAATCTCGTCTCTCAACCACCACTTGCCACCCTTCCAGTGGTTGGTTTACAACTTCCGCAGGTCGCGTCGCTTCCAAGGCCCCGGCTTGTTGAGGTGCTTGTCACCTGCCCAGACCTCTGCGCCGAAAGCCAATGCCGTGGCCGCAGCGTGGGCATCGGCCCACGGCAGGCGGCTAGTGAGCGACAGCCTCGCGGCGTTGTATGTGACCTCCAACGTTGGCGGTTCCACTTGGGCATTGTGGCAGAAGTAGTTCCAGATCTCGTCGGCCGCCGAAAAACCGTCTCGTCGGGAAATGACGTAGTGGGCTTCGCCGAGGTTGATGCTGCACACATAGACTGGCAAGGGGTCCTTCAGCAGTTCATGTATCTCTGCTCGGACCAGCGTATCTCCCGCCCAGAAGCGGACAAGCGGCCATGCATCGAGGACTGCGGGGATTCGCCTGGTTTTCAGGTTTCTGCCTGTTC
>JAHQYM010000004.1 GCA_024421095.1 Acidimicrobiia bacterium | reverse complement strand
AATAATGAAATATCTTTGAAAGTCAGCAGAGCTAGGATCAATGACACCTACCACCTCCATGAAAGAAACCTGTATGGGAATGCCGCCAAGAATCCCGACTATGCTGACAACGCATGCCTGTTAGCACAACATCATCTGTGAAAACGCGTTGGACTTACCAATGGAAGGAACTCTTTGACGAGGTAATCACCAGCGGACTATGCACTGGTTGCGCTGGCTGCGTGATCTCCTGCCCCCACGATGTGATCGGCTACGAACACGAACCCGGCGCATACACACCATTTCACCTTGAAGAAGAACTAGGTCACGCCGACTGCGTACACGGTCAAAAAGGTTGCACCTCCTGCACCAGAGCGTGCCCCCGCTTCCGCATGTGGGAACCCGAAGCCGATGCACACCTATTCGGACGTACCCGCAACCCCGAAGAAGTGTCGGGGATTTACTCCGACATACTACTGACCCGCGCTAGCGAAGACTTTGTGTACGAAACCGGCCAAGACGGCGGTCTTGTATCAGCAATCCTCATCTGGTGCCTCGAAAACGACATCATCGACGGAGCGCTCACTAGCGG
Organism: Acidimicrobiia bacterium; assembly: GCA_024421095.1. Lineage (GTDB taxonomy): Bacteria > Actinomycetota > Acidimicrobiia > Acidimicrobiales > Aldehydirespiratoraceae > VXYK01. The sequence continues at coordinate 56,758 of JAHQYM010000004.1, read as the reverse complement.
AGTCGAAAATCTACCCAACGGCGAACCCGGTTGGAAGGCCTTCCCGATGGTCGCTGTCAACCGCGAGGAAGTCCTGCGCGGTGCCGGCAGTCGCTACACCTACTCAGCTAACACCATGGCCTTCCCTCAAGCCAAAGAAAAGGGCCTAGAACGCTTAGCGCTCGTAGGCATGAGTTGCCAAACCTCAGTAGCGCCGGTGATGTGGCACCGCAAAGTCGGCAAAGTCTCCAAACCAATCAAACTCAACATCGGCTTACTCTGCTCCAAATCATTTGACGATGCCTTATTCGACGAACTCTTTCACGTGAAATACGGCCTAAAAAAAGAGAACATCGCCAAAATGAACATCAAAGGGGTGTTCCAGATCTGGACAAAAGACGGTGACTACCACGAAATCAACCTCAAAGAATGCCACGCTTGGACGCGTCAAGGCTGCCACCACTGCCCCGACTTCGCAGCCGAACACGCCGACATTTCCACTGGAGGGATTGGCGAGCTGAGCGACTGGACACTCACCATTGTACGCACCGAACTTGGGCGAGCCGTGATTAATGCCATGCTAGCCGACGGAGTAATCCAAAGCCGGCCTGGCGATGACGACCCGGGTGCTATCGCGCTGATGCACAAACTAGCTCAAAAGAGCCGCGACCGTTGGCCTGATTGGGCACAACCCGCGGCTAAGGTAACCATCACCAACAAACCAACGGAGTAGCAAATGGAAATAGAGTTTTGGGTAGACCCACTTTGACCTTGGTGTTGGGTGACGGCCCGTTGGGTCGTTGACGAAATCAAGCCAGCACGCCAACTCAACATCATTTGGCAACCGATCAGCTTGTTGCTCAAAAACCAACCAGACCCGGATTCGCGGTTCTACGAGCCAACCAAGAGGACATACCGTCTGTTGCGGGTTATGGAGGCGGTACGTGCCAGCGAAGGCGAAGCTGCGGTGTTCGATCTTTATTGGGAATACGGCAGACGCATCCACCACGACCAAGAACTAGACTTCAACTTAACCGAAGCTCTCGACAACATCGGGCTTAACCCCACACACGCCAGCGCCTACCACAGCGAAACCTACGATGCTGAAATCGAAAAACGCCACCAAGCAGGTTTGGAGCTTTGCGGAGATGATGTCGGCACACCGATCATTGCCTTCAATAACCGCCGAGGAGAAAAACAGGGATACTTTGGGCCGGTCATCACCCGAGTCCCGCCCACAGAAGATTCACTAGCCATGTGGGATGCGCTTGTGACCATGATGGATGTTGACGGTTTTTGGGAACTGAAACGCACCCGCACCGAACACCCCGAATTCGGTAACCGACCATAGCGACTGGGCAGTTCGCGTGAGCGTAGTTATTGCGTGGCGCAATCCAAGAATGCTCCGCGTAGCGAAGCATCAATATCGTTGGGGTCACTCCGCAAGCGACTCTCGGCCTCTTTGAAACCGTCGAAATCGTTCTCATAGCGGTCAACTAAGAGTTGAAAGGCGCAGGTGCAGTATTGTGCAGCCTGCTCCAAATCCAATTCGCCACCAACATTGGCCTCCTGGCAAGAACGCATAAAGTTTTCTTCGAGCGTGCGTTGCTCCATTGCATCCGCCCAAGATGTGGGGTTGTTGCTAGAACCGCAACTAGAAGCTAGTAACGCCAATAGAACCAAAACGACGATAGCCCAAGGGCGTGGCCGAGCAAAACGACATGGCTCACCAAAACGAGATTCGTTGTGCATCTTCATCCGTTGAGAGGTTAGCGGGGAAAGAGCACTTTGGTGACACCGCAACTCCAGATAGCTTAGAGACAATCATGGCCAGACCCGCAAGCGCCCCTACCCCCACGCTGGTTCTTTTTGTGCGCCATGGGCAAACACCAACCACTGGGGAAACACTGCCAGGCAGAGCAGCCGGATTGCACCTGAGTTCCATAGGCATCGCCCAAGCCGAAGCAGCCGCTCAACGCATCTCAACACTCAAGTCGGTTGCAGCCATCTACGCCTCACCCATGGAGAGAACGCTGCAAACCGCCGAACCAATCGCAACGGCGCGCAAACTTGATGTGCAACAATCAGCCGGGTTAATCGAATGCGACTTCGGCGCTTGGACCGGCAAAAAGCTTGCAGAACTGCGCAAAGAACCGGCCTGGGACACAGTGCAGCGTTATCCAAGCGGGTTTCGTTTCCCGCAAGGGGAGTCTTTCACCGAAATGCAGCACCGCGCCGTTGCCACTGTAGACAGCCTTGTAGAGCGTCATACGGGGGCAACAATCGTGGCCGTTTCACACGCCGATGTCATCAAAGCAATTGTGGCCGCAGCCGCTGGTACGCCCCTCGATTTGTTCCAACGTATGGTTATTTCTCCGTGTTCGATATCGGCAATCCTTTACAATTCGCAAGGGCCAACCGTATTAACCGTTAACTCCGTTGGCGACGAACTAAACTGCCTAATACCGTCATGAGCCAATCTTTCGATTTTCGTGAACCTGACTTTCTCACCGTGGGCACGCTTGGGCCCAAAGGTCAACGCGAGTTCTTTCTTCAAGCCCGCAGCGAAGGTCAGTTGGTGTCGCTCAAAGTAGAAAAACAGCAAGTAGCTGCACTTGCCGAGTACCTAGACCGAGTGCTCAACGAACTGCCGAAACAAAGCGGGTTGGCACATGAATCCGAAGCCGCAACCCCACCCAAAGATCTCGAACTCAGAGAACCGGTGATCGCACAATGGACGGTTGCTAGCCTAGCCATCGCCTACACCCAAGAACTCGACCAACTCGTGGTGGTGGCGGAGTCCTTTGTTGACGACGAAGACGAGGAACCTTTCCAAGCGCGTTTCTTTCTTGAACGTGAAGATGTTGTTGGGCTCATTGGGCGTGCCCGAACGATCGTGGCGGCAGGGCGGCCTCCGTGCCTTTATTGCGGCCAACCACTCGAGAGTCGCAATGGTGGTTGGTGTGCGTGCCAAAACTGAACAACCCAGACAACGTTAAACGCAACTTGACATGAGCGAAAGCGAGTCTCCCTTCTTTGCACGCGAACCGATAGGGGTGCCTCGGGCGCTAACCCTGCTAGCAGACGGCGAGTTAGAACTCGTGGGTCGCATGCCGTATTCTTCGAACGCCACTTTCTTGGTCAACATCTCAGACGCGGGCCTCAAAGCCCAAGGCATCTACAAACCACGCAAGGGAGAACGCCCGCTTTGGGACTTCCCCAGCGGTCTTTATCGCCGCGAGGTCGCAGCCTTTCATGTGGCTCAAGAACTGGGGTGGGACATCGTACCACCAACCGTGGTTCGTGAGGATGCGCCGTTGGAAACCGGTGCGATACAACTCTTTATGCCGCACTACTTCTCTGAGCATTACTTCACGTTGTACCAGACCGACGAAAACCACGACAGCACCTTCCGACAAATTTGCGCTTTCGACCTCGTAATCAACAATACCGATCGCAAGTCTGGGCATTGCATCTTGGGCACCGACGGGCGCATCTGGGCAATCGATCACGGAGTCGCTTTTCACCATCAGTTCAAACTCCGCACAGTATTGTGGGACTTCGCCTCAGAGCCCTTACCAGAAAAATTGCGCGCCGACTTGCAGAGTTTCGCTGACCGAGGCGTCTCCTCGGCGGTAGCCGACCTGCTAAACCCACTTGAACAGGATGCCATGCTGACCAGAACCAAAGCCTTAGCCCAGAGCGGAACCTTCCCGAAAGAAGACAGTAGCGGACATCGCTGGCCTTGGCCTCTAATCTGATCACCAAACACCATCTGGGGTTATTCAACAGGTGTGGACAAACCTGTGCATTTCTGGTTTACAGTGGTTTCGGCTCAATCGCGCAATTTGCCAAACGGAGCGCTCCTTTAGTCGCTCAGGGTTTCAATCAGCTTGGGGACAACCTTGTGGACATCACCGACAATACCCAGATCCGCAACCGCAAAAATCGGAGCTTCCGAATCTGAATTAATGGCGATGATGTGCTTTGAACCTTTCATGCCAACTAAATGCTGGGTAGCACCAGAGATCCCGCAGGCGATATAAACTGTTGGCTTCACCACCTTGCCGGTTTGACCAACCTGATAACTGTACGGAACCCAACCGGCATCAACAATCGCTCGACTAGCACCCGGAGCTGCGCCCAAAGACCCGGCCAACTCTTCAATCATCGCATAAGCCTCTTTGGCTCCGAGTCCGCGCCCTCCAGACACAACTATGTTGGCCTCATCAAGTTTGGGCCCTTGGGATTCCTCGGCGAAAGTGTCGATAATCCGCGCTGCTCCCACAGCTCCGAGGTCACCAACTTCAAGGTCTTCTAGCATAGCCTCGGCAGCACCAACTGCTTGCGCCGTAAACGACTTGGGCCGCACCAAGAAGATTCCTGGATTGTCGGAGATGTTTTTGGTCATCACATCGGTTGTCCCACCAAAAATGGGTTCACTACCGAGGAGGTCATCGCCATCTAGTACTAAGTCGACGATGTTGGTTATCACCGGCGACTGGAGTTTCACTGAAAGCCGTGCCGCAACATCACGACCATTTTGGGTGGTGCCAAGCATAAACGCGTCTGGTGCGTCAACATCACCCCGCTGGATTGCGTTGGCAACAGCCGAAGCAACCGACACGCCTTGCAAGGCACCGTCAAGGTCGCCAGTGCAATAGACCGCCTCAGCACCGTGGTCACCAAGTTCGGTGGCGTAATCCTCACCATCGCAACCCATGAAAACTTCGACCGTGCCGGCTATTTCTCGGGCTTTCGCCAACATTTCAAGAGAGATCGTGGCTACGGCAGCACCGTCGGTTTCAGCAAAGACCCAGATCTTGTCAAGCCCCATTTTGTCTCCTCTTCACAATACTTTGAGGTCTTCAAGGAAGGCCACGATGCGTTCATGGGCATCTCCCTCGTCTTCGAATACTTCGCCAGCAGCGCGTGAGGGAGCATCGGCGATTCTAACGATTTCTTGGTTTCCACCCGCCCAACCAACCGAACCGGGTTCAATACCGAGGTCGGAAACGCCAAGCTGGTCGAGTGGCTTCGATTTGGCAGACATGATTCCTTTGAAAGACGGGTAACGCGGTTCGACCACACCCGCGGTTACCGAAACCACGGCTGGCAACGGGCAATGCACGTCGTCGTAGCCGGCTTCGGTTTGGCGTTTTACTTTGGCGACGTTGCCGTCCACGGTTACGGCTTTGGCGAAAGTCACCGACGGTAACTCCAAAAACTCGGCCATCATTTCGGGTACGGTACCGGTGTAACCGTCGCTCGATTCGGTCGCCGCTAACACCAAATCGGGTTCGCTGCGCGCTATCGCCGCGGCAAGAACCCTTGCCGTGCTCAACGCATCGCTACCTTTCAGGGCTTCGTCGCTTACCAAAGTTGCGCTATCGGCACCCATCGCTAGGGCGGTGCGCAGTCCAGCAATTTGGTTGTCGGGGGCCATGGACACTAGATGCACCGAACCTTCACCGTTGGCATCGGCAAGTTGCAAAGCCATCTCAACTCCGTAGCTGTCGGATTCGTCCAAGATGAGTTTCTGGTCACGCACCAAAGTTTTGCTTTCTGGGTCGAGAGCACCAGGGTCGGCCGGGTCAGGGATTTGTTTTACACAGACAACAATTTTCATAGGCGGAGAGTTTGCCAGCAAAGTTGACGAATGCCTATCTACTTTGAGCAGATAGTTTTGATATTCTTGCGGATTTTATTTATCGTCAACTCGGTTGCATCGTCGGTAACAGCACGGCGGCGTGTCATCACGCAAAAAATACTCTCGGCCGACCACGAAGTGACCTTGGCCGAAACCACCCGTTCCGGGCACGCAACCCGCTTAGCGTTGTCGGCAGCGAACAACAACTTCGACCTTGTGGTTGTGTTGGGTGGTGACGGAACCGTGAACGAGGCAGCGAACGGTCTCGCTGGAACCGAAACTGCCTTGGCTACACTTCCGGGGGGCTCCACCAATGTGTTGGCGCGTATTCTAGGTCTACCTGACGATCCTGTTGATGCCGCTTTGGTACTCTTGGATGCTATTGACCGAGGTTCGATTTTTCGCATTGGTTTAGGTGCAGTAGAGGGCCGCTATTTTCTTTTTCATTGCGGTGTCGGCTTTGATGCGGCGGTGGTTGAGCAAGTCGAGAATCGTGGCACTTGGAAGCGATGGGCGGGTCATCCGTTGTTTGTGTGGGCCGCGTTTGATACCTGGTTGCGCAGGGTCGAGCGGAACAAACCCTCGCTCAGAGTTCTTGATATGCACGGCAATCTCCTCACTGAGGGTTCGCTAGCGGTTGCGATGAACACCAACCCGTACACCTACCTCGGTAGTCGCCCTATTGACCTTGTGGGCGGCCTATCGCTCAAAGACCCACTCGCGCTGGTCACTCTCAAAGACCTGAAATTGGCAAGTCTTGCCGGGGTGATGGCAAGCGCCTTGCGGGGTAAAGACCTAACCCCAAAAAAACAAGTTGATCTGTGCACCGGCCAGCGCTCCTTTCTCGTCGAAGCCGATCCTCCGGCCCCGTACCAAGTTGACGGCGACTATCTCGGCACTAGCAAAAGTCTGCGTTTCACTTGGACACCCGAGAGGCTCGCCTTGCTAATGCCCGACCCACCCTAAGCGCCAAGTTCGTCGATTACTTTTCTGGCCAGGTCGGGAACGTTAGTGCAGATGCCGTCAACTCCCATTTTGGTGAGTTCCGCGATCCGCTCTCTTTGATCAACAGCCCAGACGTAGACTTGCAGTCCCGCTTGATGGGCGCGTTTCACGAAGTTGCTGTCGACTAGCACGTCCCAAGGGTGGATGGTGTCCATTTCGTGGGCCAGCGCTCGGCCAATTGCGCTGGCCGGATCGGTCATTTCATAGAGCACCCAACCGCAGCGTAGCGATGGGTCAACTGAACGGATCCGCTGCACCGCGTCAATGTTGAAAGAGGTTATCAACGCCCTTTCTACGCCTAGATAGGCTTGTACTAGACCCGCAACTGCGTATACCACCAAATGGTCTTGGTCGTAGTCGGGGTCGCTCGGAAGGTTCTTGATCTCAATGTTGACGTTCATGGATTCGCAGACTTCAAGCGCTTCAGCCAGGCTAGGTATGTAGTCGGGCAGCTCTTCGCTAGATACGTCGGCCAAAATCCGTCCGTCGGGTAAATGGGCATCGTGATGAACCACAACCACTCCATCGGCAGCACGACGAGCGTCTAGTTCGACCCAATCTGCACCCATCTCTTGCGCCAAACGAAACGCTATCAAGGTGTTCTCTTGCGCTGCTTGAGATGCGCCTCGATGTGCGATCACTTGGGTCATCTTGGCACTTGGATCATCTTGGCACTCGGGTCATCTTGGGTTGGCCCCAAGAACTAACCGAAACCGATCGGGTTACCGGCATCGGGGCCTAGCTCTACAAAGGCAATATTGGAACCTAGCACGGCTACCTCTTTGCCTTTGGCATCGGTCAACCAGAGCGTGGCAGTGTTGCTGCCGATCGACTTGTCTACCGAATCCTTGACCGAGCGCCGGTCGGTGTTGTCGGGTAGTTGCACCAAAATCTCGTGTGCGTGGTTGGTTACCCCAATACGAATATACACAGTTGCACCTCCGTTGTGTGAGCCTGTTGAGCGATCAATTGATTACTAGTTCCGCGTGTGTGCGCTTTGACGGTTTGTGAATTTCGATCCACTCTGCCATCTCCGCGAATACCACCGCTGGTGGACTTTGCGGGTCGACCGCGGTGATTGGCTGCCCATGGTCGGAGCCTTCACGCAACCCTATGGTCATTGGAATCTGGCCGATAAGATCGACATTGAGACGCTTCGCTAGTTCAGCACCTCCCCCCGAACCGAACAACAAATAACGTTTGCCATCATCTCCTGTGAACCAAGACATATTTTCTATCACAGCTTTAACCTGAATCTTGACTTGTTCAAACATAAACGCGCTGCGCTGTGCGACCCTCTGGGCAGCCGGGTTCGGAGTGGTGACGACATAGGCTTCCGACCTCGGCAGGAACTGGGCTAAAGACAAAGAAATGTCGCCCGTACCCGGGGGAAGGTCAACCAACAAATAGTCGGGGTCATCCCAGAAAACATCTGTAAGGAACTGCTCAAGGGCTTTGTGCAGCATCGGACCACGCCAAATGACTGGTTGGTCCTCGCGTGCAAAAAAGCCCATAGACACGCAGCGCACACCATGCGTGGTGGGCGGAATAATCATCTCGTCAATTACTGTCGGGGCTTGCTGCACGCCAAGCATCCGCGGTATGGAGAAGCCCCAGACATCAGCGTCAACCACAGCCACGCTATGACCACGCTGCGCTAGAGCAATACCAAGATTGGCGGTCACCGATGATTTGCCCACACCACCTTTGCCTGAAGCGATAAGCAGGGCGCGCGTACGGTTGCCCGGTTGAGCAAAAGGGATCGCCCGTCCTTGCGAGTGGCCGTGTGTTGGCTGCGAACCGGCGGTGGCCGCCGGGTCGCCGTGGAGCATTTGGCGCACTTGCGCTCTCTGCGTGTCGCTCATCACACCAAAGTCGATGGTCACCACTCTTACCCCGTCAAGCGCGCTGACCGCTTCGGTTACTCGTCTGTGAATTTCGTTTCGCAAGGGGCAACCCGAGATGGTGAGATCAATCCCAACTTGCACCTGGCCACCGTCGATTGTGGTGGAACGCACCATTCCTAAATCAACGATGCTGCGGTGGAGTTCGGGATCTTCTACTGGACGCAATGCCTCGAGTATCTGGGCTTCGGTGAGGGTCATATCTAAATAGAGTAGCGATGGACACGCCGATATAAACTCTTTGGCAGTGAGTATTTTTCTTGTGCGTCACGCTTCAGCGGGAGACCGCCAGCGCTGGCACCTTGCTGACCACGAACGACCACTCGACGAGAGAGGCCGCCAACAAGCCCTACGCATCACTGCATTCTTCGCTGATGCTGAGGTGCGCGCAGTCTGGTCATCTCCAGCTACTAGATGCCTAGAAACCATTCGCGGCGTGGCCGAGTGCCACTCGCTTGAACTTGACATGCGCCACGAACTTGGAGAAGGAACCGCCACCAGACAAATCTGGGAGTTACTTCTTGAACAAGCAGCACTAGGTGACTTGGTGGTATGCAGCCACGGTGACGTAATCGGCTGGACTGTCGACCGTCTGTTGCGAACCGGGCTCCAAGTGAGCGGTGCTAGGGGTTGCGCCAAGGCCAGCATCTGGGAACTCAAAGTCGACGGCACCAAATTCAGCGAAGGCATCTACACCGCACAACCGTAGAATCGGCGCTCAGCCGATACAAAGGCCTAACTGAGTGCCTCGCGTAGGCCTTGATTAGTCAACAATCGATCAAGGTCACGGCGCACCACTCCTAGTGCATCGTAAGCCTCAAGGTCAGCTAACGCGGCTTCAGGTTCTTCGAGTTTCTGCAGAACAAACGCCCGATAAACCAACGCCTCAGGGTTGTTGGGGTCGGCTTCGATAAGCCTATCTAAGTATGCGCGCGCTTCGTTGACACCAGCATCGACCCCGCCTGAAGCACGAGCCAGAAACCATGCGAAAGCAACTAACACCTCTGGATCGTCGGCCGACGTTGCAAGCATCGCCTTGAACAGATTCAAGCCTTCACTTAGCTGCCGAGTTGCCGCAAGATGTTCCGCTGCAGCTACCACGTAGCGGACTGGAATTTCTGTTGAGTCAAAGGTGGTGCCTGCAAGTAACGGTGCCGTGAGCATTGCGGCCGCTTCACCTGCGGCAATAGCAACATTGATGTCTAACTGCTGCGACTCGACTAGTTGACCAATAAAAGGTGGACTATCAATGCGGTCGAGTGTGCGCAGTTGATCGCTTGCCGCTAAGGGTTCCCCAGCCGCCAACAACAGCGATGCCGCGAACACACGAGCGTCTGGGAGGCTAGGGTCTACAGCAATGGCTCGTTCAACAAATTCACGCGCCACCACTGTTTCACCAGTGAGATTGGCGAGCCAACCGCGATAGGCCAACGCCTCAGCATTAGACGGTTCATCTCGCAACACATCATCATAGATGGCGATCGCTTGGCCTAGATCTTGGTTACCCATCGCCTCACGCGCGTCAAAGAGGCGCGAACGCACCGATTCACGGATACCGCCAGTTATCTGATCGTTAACCCCGCGGCTACCAGAAAACGTGGCCAACATTATTCCCGCAACCGTCGCCAACAACACCATCCCCAAGAACCACAGCGCTAACGCCGGCCAGTGCCTTTCGCTCCTAGCGTGAGTTGCCGCGGTTTCCTCATGAGCACCGATAGTGCGAGCGATGCGAGCCACGTATTGAGACTTCAGCAGATCGTAATCCTCGCCGCTCAATTCACCCGCAGAATACTGCGTTTCAAGGTCGGCTAATGAGGTCACCAAGAATTCTTGTTCCCGAGAAAATCTGTCTTGATGACTCTCAGACATCGCCCGGTTCGGTTGCACCGGTTGGTGCCGTTGTGGTGGTTGCATCACTCAACCATTCGGTGACTAGCTTTTCGTCAACGGGAGTTGCGATGGATTGGGTTTCTCGTTGCCAACGCAGAAAAACGAAAAATAGCCCGCTAAGACCAGCAACGCTCGCCACAACTGGGAGAATCCAAACCAAACTAGACAAGCCAGTTGCGCCAGGCGTGTAGTCGTTCCCGGGAAATGCTGTTTCGAGTTCGGCGATGATTGCATCGTTGCTTCGGCCTTGATCTACCCGCCGCGCAATCTGTGCGCGGATGTTGCGAGCCACCACCGAATCGGATTCCGCGACCGACTGCCCGTCACATACTGGGCAACCAAAGTTCTGCGCTAGGGCATAAACGCGGTCGGCATCAGTACGCGGCGCACCTTCAGCTAATGCACCGTACAAAAATGCCGACACACCAACTAAGAACACGCCTAACCAAGACAACAAACGTGGCGTGATGCCGTGGCGAAACGCTGCCAATACCGAGTGCTTCACGTTTGCGAACTTTCCAAATACGTGGCGATGACCGACTCGAGTTGGCTCGCAGTCACTCCCCCCACCAATTTGTCGATCACCTCGCCGTTATCGGCGACAAGCACGCTTTCAGGCACCAAAGCCACGCCGTAGCTCACCGCAATCGAACCGGTATCTTGCGCGATCACTGGCCAATCGCCACCGTATTTAGTAAAAAAAGCAGCCACATTCGCGGCGCTGTCGTCAAAAGCCACCGAGACGACCTCAGCAAAACCGCTCGGCGCGTAACGCTCATGAAAACTCACGAGTTCTGGATGTTCACGGATGCAGGGAACGCATGTGGTCGAAAAGAAGTTGACCACCACGAAACGACCGCGGTGCGCGTCCAAGTCAAACACTTCACCATCAAGGGTCTGACCCGCAAGAGACGGAGCGAGCTTGCCTTTACCCACCACTGCATTAAGGTTTGTCGACCCGGGAGCACGGGTTGCGAGCAAGAGCATCAACAAACACAACACAACCGCTACTGGCGCAACAATCCACGCGGCGCGATTAGGTGCTTGGGTGGTCATCGATTCAACGGCTGCTCAAGAGGCGTTTGCACAACCCCATGCGGCACTGCACCAGCCATTAGCGAAGTGCGCCGCGAACCTGGAATAATCGCCAACAAAGTACCCACGGCCATCACCAACCCGCCAATCCACAACCACACGACCAACGGCTGCACAGTCACCCGCAAAGACACCGTCTGGCCATCATCAGACAAATTCGCAATCGACAAAGCCACATCATCAGTCAACGTGGAACGCACTGAAGGAATACCTATCAAACGACCAGCAAAATCATAAACAGCAATCGCCGGCGCATAAACCTGACCACCATCAACACGCACCCCGGCTTGGCGTTCCACTCGGTTTTCGTATTCAACTAGATCAGTCCCAACGAAAGTAAACGTATGTCCCGCCAACTCTGCTGTATCGCCGGTAGACAATTCAAAGGTTTCTTGACGCACATATGAGTTGCTCGCCGCCAAAGCAACCGCCACCAAAACCACGCCAAGATGCACGATCATCCCGCCATTTGTTCGACCTATCAGACCACGCAAACCCGCACGGCGAGTCGACAAGACAAGCTGTCGCAGAGCCGCGCCCCCAGCAAAACCCCCAAGCCCAAACGCCAGCAACGGTGCAGCACCACGAGCACCCAACAACACACTCAACAAAATAGCCGCGACACCCAACCACGCAGGCCAGATCAAACGCCGACTCAGAACTCCCGACGAGGCTTTGCGCCAGGGCAACACTGGCGCAACCGCCATCAAAAATAACAAAACGAAACCAATCGGCATAGTCATACGCTCGAAATATGGGCTACCTACAGAAAGCCTGCTCCCGTTCACAGCTTCCACAATCAAAGGAAAAATCGTTCCCAACAACACCACAAAGGCAAAAACCGCGAAGACTACATTGTTTAACAAGAACGCACCTTCTCGTGACAACGGCGAATCGATACGCCCCGGTGAACGCAATACATCACCGCGCCAAACAATCAAAGCCAACGAAACTGCCACTATCAAAGCGAAAAAAGCCAAAAACCAGGGGCCGATACCTGACTCCACAAAAGCGTGAACCGATTCCAATGCCCCAGAGCGAGTGATGAACGTGCCCAGAATCGTCAACGAGAATGTGGCAATCACCAACGACAGATTCCAAACCCGTAACATCGGTCGTCGCTCCTGCACCATCACCGAATGGATAAACGCGGTACCAGTAAGCCACGGCAGAAGCGAAACATTCTCTACCGGATCCCAACCCCAGTAACCGCCCCAACCAAGCGTTTCGTAACTCCACCACGCACCGAGAATCACCCCAGAAGTCAAAAAACCCCAAGCCATTACGGTCCACCGCCGTGTTGCCAATAGCCAACCCTCACCCACCCGGCCAGTTACCAAAGCCGCCATCGCGAAAGCAAACGGAACTGTAAAACCCACATAACCCAGATAAAGAATAGGTGGATGAAAAGCCATCAGAATATGGTTCTGAAGCAAAGGGTTAGGGCCAGGTCCATCAAAAGGTTGACCGTTAGGAAGTGGCAACGGATCAAATGCAATAAACGGTTGCGCCGGCCCGACCATCACCAAAAAGAAAAAGGCACACACCACGAACAATGTCAACATCACTGGTGCCATCATCGGGTCGTGGCGGCGGCTATTAAACTTCACTACTACCGCCAACACGTAGCCGCAAAGAACCAGAGTCCACAACAATATTGAGCCTTCAAGTGCCGACCACAACGTTGCCACATTGAACAGTGGCGGCGTACGCGAAGAACCATTTTGAGCCACAAAGGCGACCGTGAAGTCGCGGGTAATCAACGCTCGTTCCATTACCAGCACCGCACCTAAAGCAGCGGCCATCATCGCACCCACCAAAAGCGTGCAGGCGCGCCAGAAGTTCACCCGCCATCCAAATAAAGCGAACACTCCCAACACCACGCCACAAAGAGCGCTAACCGCCCCGAGAGTGACCAACAACGTGCCTAGCGTGGCGTTGCTCACGCCTCGCAAACCACCTCGGTTGAACCTCCCGCCTCGGCACTGCGCGCTAACCGTTCATCGTAACCTTCGCGGTTGATGTAATCGTTGTCGTGTTTGACACGCATACGGTCTGAAGCGAAATGCCAACCATCGTTGGCGAGAGGAGCGAACCCTGCAACTTGGGGTGATTGCTCAACCCAACCACCGTCAAGCACCACAGAAACATCTGCTTGGAACAGTTCGGCTGGGTCGCCAAAATGCACCACATCAACCGCAGTCCCAGCAAACATCACGCTAAAGGCAACTACCGATTCGTTGCCACTCAAGCCTTCAACAATCGAACAACCAATCGGTGTTCCTTGCAGAGTGAAACGTCTATCACCAATGCTGGCGCGTTCCTCAACAGCTTCATCAGCATTGTAGAAATACAGGGTGCCTCCAACAAGGTTGACAACTAGTACCGCAACGGCAGCTGTGGCCACGAGTGCTACCGTCACCGCAAGCCCCGCGGTTCGGCGCGCATAGCGTGGTCGAGGCGGGAGCGGGGTGAGATCAGTAGTCATTGTTGCTGTGGTCGCTGCTCTGCATCCAACGCCGTTTGTCTGCCGGAACTTGGCGTGACAACACTCGGCCACGAAACGCAATCCGCATGGCATAGAGCACACCGCAACCAAGACTGACGCTCCAACCCACTAACAGATAACCAAGATGTGTCATGGCAACGATCCCCCCGTTGGATCATTAGCAGTTTCGGCACGGCGCCCAGCGATAGCAGCTTGCAACTCGATGTCCCGAAGTTGGTGCTCTAACCAACCAATACGGAAACGATGAATCATCGCCCAAACGAAAAACAGAACCCACACCACAATGCCAACCACAAGCGTGAACAACGTCAGATCTTCAAGGTTACCGTCAGTCAAAGAAGAGCGTTGATGAAGTGTGCGATTAGCCCACCATTCCACCGACCGATTGATGATCGGGATGTTGACAGCCGCTAAGAGACCCACTACCGCGGCACGGGTAGCAACCGCGTTTTCCTCGCCTCCAGCAGCGCGCAGAGCCAAGTAGCCAACCATCATCAAAAACAGAATCAGAGTGGTGACCAAGCGGACATCCCCCCAATCCCAGTAAGTGTTCCACGTAGGTCGACCCCAAACCGAGCCAGTAAACAAAGTCAAACCACAGAAAATCACACCAATCTCCGCAGCCGAATGGGCCACGATATCCCACCACCGAGAACGTTTCCATAACCACATCAACGAACCGGCAGCGGTTACAGAAAAAGCCGCATACGTCAAAAACGCTGACGGCACATGAACAAATATCATACGCACAGCATCACGCTGCTCGTCATCTTCAGGAGCGGCAAAAAACCCGAGTAGGATCAGCGCCAAAACCCCGAACAGAACCACAAAACCCAAGATTTGCGTAGCGCGACTCTTGGTAGTTGCAGCATCAACACTAGTAGCAATATTTTTCATAGTTCAGGCTTCCTCCAACAAAGTACCGTAAGCCAATGTTCCAAGCGTTGCGTTCACTATCCCAAAAGCTGCCAACAACCCAAGCCAAACCCAACCATCAACAACCAACACCCCAAGCGCATCATCAAAAGCCCGCGAAGCGGCGATCAGCACCGGAGCCAACACCGGCAACAACAATATCGGCAAAACGGTGTCTCGCGCCGCAACATTTGCCACCAAAGCACCAAGCAACGTACCACTCGCAGCAACACACCAAGTTGCTACCACGCAAGTGGCCAAGAGCAGCGGCCAAGATGCAATCGTTGCGTCGAAAAAAAATATCACTCCACCCACCATCAACAACTCAACTCCAAACAGTTGGATCGCAATAGCTAACGTCTTCCCAAAATAGATCGCCACCGGTTCAATGCCTCCCAAAAGCAGGGCGCGGCGAGCACCATCGGAGATTTCGATCATTGTTGATCGCGTCACCGCCACTACCGCCACGAACAGCACCGTCAACCAAAACACGCCAGAGGTGGCTGCTCGCAGAACTGCTCGGTTCGTGTCTAGCGCGAAACCAAAAAGCACCAAGACAATCAGAGCAAAAGGCACAACTTGATTGAAGGTAACGCGTGAACGCCACTCAATCCTAAGGTCTTTGTTGGTCACCAACCAGACATCCGCGAGCATCACAAGCGCCGATTCGAAGAGGTATCCGCAGCGGTTTGTGCTTGAGTGGCCACGGCCCCGCCAACAATGGTAACCGTGCGGGTTGCCAAGTTGAGTGTGCGTTCATGATCGTGAGATGCCACTATCACGGTGGCCCCAGCAGACACCGCTTGAGCAACTAGTTCGTCCAGCAGATTCCGCGCCTCTTGATCAAGACCGGCATGGGGTTCATCAAGTAGCCATAATTCGGGACGGCGCAGCACCACAGTCGCTAACGCCACTCGCCGCCTTTGACCTGCCGAAAGTTGCCTCACCGGCACGGAATGTAGCTGCCGGGACAACTCCAAACGATCCAGCGCCGCAACTACCGTTTGAGGCGGAAGTCTTGCAGCCTTAGCAAAAAACCTTAGATTCTCGACAACGCTTAAATCATCATAGAGCGCACTGTCGTGGCCCAAAAGCCCCACACGACAACGCAGCGCAGCCCGAGCCGTGCATAAGTCATGACCCAACACCACTGCACTACCCGAATGGGGACGCAACAAACCCCCGCACAACCGCAACAAAGTTGATTTGCCTGCGCCATTCGGCCCTTGCAGCAGCACCACTTCGGCTCTGTTCAGCGAAAGATTCAGGCCACTGAGGGCAGGAAACCTACCCAGCAAAACGACCACATCACGCAACTCCACAATAGGCACAACTAAACGTTACCGACAGAAATCGCTCGCGGTGGGCGCATAACTCAAGCATCCGCAGTCGCACATCAAGGTCTAGCATCGTGGTAATGAAAATGTTGCTTTGCCAGCTTTGCGTTATGGCCTTTGTCGTCCTCGCTTGCAGTAACGATGCTGGCGAGCCACCCACGTTGGATGACCCAGCCGAGTACGTTTCGGAACGGCTCAATGCCGAAGAAAACGCTCCCCCCAACCAAACCACCTCAAGATCAGCTAACGCTGACGCACAAACCGACACGACCATTCCCCAAATTCGGGGTGCCATAGTCAATCAGTACTCACTAACTGTGGGGGATTGTTTCAATCGGCTCGAGAGCCTACAAGCCGGCAAATCAGTTGTCATCACGAGTCTCATAAACTGTGACTTGCCACATGATCATCAAATCTATTTCACGTTAAACTATCCAGCTCCGCATCCATCAATCTATCCGGGTGACGACATCATGGAAGACTTTGCTGTGCAATCTTGTTACCGAGAGTTTGAATTCTGGGTTGGCAGCAGCTACGAACTGTCGGAGTTGGGTATCGGCGTGATCACACCCAACAAAACGAACTTCGAGGGCGACAATACCCGCTACCGCCAAATCCATTGCTGGGTCGAACGTTTTGATGGAGAAGCACTAGTCGGAAATGCCCACCAATCTGGCTGGTAGCGCTTCTATCAACAACTACAGCAGCACTGCCGAGTTCACCGCTTGAACGGCTAGTGTGGAGCTAACCGTTGCAATGCAAGCGAAACCGAGAGGACAACAATGACAATCCCTGTTCTGGTATTGGCCCTGATTATCGGTGCCATCGTTGGGGTAATCCGCGGCGGCACCTTGAGAGCCATCCTCGACACACGCATCTACCATCCTGAGTTCCTAGCCTCTGCAGTGTTGTGCGCTCTGGTTGTGACCCTGACCAACATAGACCGACAAGGCGTAATCGCTTTCGTGGCTCTTGCTACTGCCTTTGTGTTCACGGTTATGAACCTGCATCTAGTGGGTATGGTCATCATCTCAATAGGTTTAGCGCTGAACCTTTTCGTTTTTCTCCTCAACTTTGAGACACCGGTTCGGCCACACGCCCTAGTCGAAGCAGAAATAGTCACCAGCGAAGCACTAGAAGGTGGTGTCCGTTACACGTCAGGTCATACTGAACTTGCCGACGGCGACACCTTACTTGGTTTCTTGGGTGACACATTTCCGGTTCGCTGGATCGAACAAGTGCTATCTATCGGCGACTTGATTTTTCTGGTCGGTTTAGCCAATGTTGTCGGCAATGTGCTACTCAACAACCGAAGACGGAGCGATCCATATTCCCAATTATTCACTGCCGATGAGTTCACTCACGCCAGCGCTGAGGATCCCGAACCCACGAAGGCTATCAACATAGACCTTGAGCTAACCGAAACTTCACAAGTTTCCGTATACGCTGATCCGCCACCCAGATTTCCTGAATCGAGTCCACCTGACCTTCAATCAAAACCCGACCAAAATTGGACTCCTGCACCTTAGTGAACGCCGCCACCTAATCGGTTTCAGGCGATTGGCATGTGATGGCAGCAGATCAACCCGTTGACCCGGTTATTGTTGCGCGTGCTCGCGCCGCCCGCGCGGCTAAGTGGGGTCAAAGGCTTGGTTACCTGCTGTACCTATTTTCTCTGCTGGTGTTTGTGTTTGGGCTCGTAAACGGTTTCAATACTGTGGTTGCGCGAATCGTGATCGTTGCCGTGATCGTTGGGTCGGTCTTGTTAGCCCCAGCGATCATCTTAGATTACGCCGTCAAAGCTGCAATCCGTCACGACCGTACCCACCACCAAGCGGATTAGGTACTGTGGTTTTGCTAACAGGGTTCGCACTTGGGCGAGCATCCGCTAGTATTTCTACTAATGCGACTCGAGTGGTGGTTACCGGTAATGCTCGCGACATCGATTTTGATCGGGTATTACGCCATACAAAATGATCCAGAGCCTAGTCCCCCTCCTGCGACCACCTCCACCACGTCATCCACCACGTCATCCACCACCACAACTACGGTGACGCTACCCACCACTACCACAACCGAGCCCACGACTACCACAACATTGCGTACGCCGGCGACCACATCGTTGGTTACAACGACCACCACTACCTCGCCAGTTGTCGCCACGCCACGAACAACCGCACCACCAACAACTACTACCACTACCACCACGACAACGACTACCACGATTCCGCCTTCTACCACGTTCCCCGAGTACCCAGTCACTGAACCAACAACACCACCTGCCGATGACACCGATGATACCGAAGAAACTGAAGATACCGATGATACCGAAGTCGCCTAAAGCCGTGAACAAACCGAAGAGGCTCTTCGGGTTTGACGCGTGCTAGCACGGCTTTGAACGCCGAGCGATTCGGCATTTCGAGAACCCACGCGGCGGTGGTGCAACAGCAACGTACACGGAGCAACCAGATGCGGCGCGTTGCACAAAGACAAACCCAGTCGGCAATCTCAACCACATCACAAAGATTGGGGCTCAGCATCTCAGCATCAATCAGATGCTAGTTGTCGTCACGAACTCCAGTGACACCCAACGAAACTGTCCACTTGGCGGGCGCACAAAGCAAAGCCATCTCCGCTGCGCCATGCTGGCGCATCAACCCAACGGTTGAATCGAAGGCCGATAACCCCGTTCACGCAACGCAATCGACAATTTCGGAGCGGTCTCAGATTCGACTAACAGCACCACCACGCCTTGAGGCCCCTCGCTTGAATGGGCAATCTCCAAATCGAAAATGTTGACATCAAGTTCGGTTGCCAGCACCGCTATCGCCGCCAACTCGCCAGGACGGTCAAGCACCGGCACCCGCATCTCGGACATGTTTTGAGCATCCGGTGCGGTGGTCGGCAGATTACGGCGCGCCACCCTCGCTCCCTCAAGATGGGTCAACAACGCCGGCTCATCCTGGTTCGCCACCGCTTCACGTAACCAGGCCAAATCGGTAAGCAAATCGTCTAACACATTCACAATAGCTTTCGAGTTCTGGGTACATATCGCTGGCCATATCGATGGTTGACCGGCAGCTACGCGGGTCATGTCGCGGAACCCACCCGCGGCCAAACGCAACAAATTGCGTTGCTGCTCAGCGTGGTTGGCCGCCACTCGCATCAGCGTCGCAGCAGTGAGATGTGGCACATGTGAAACCACCGCCACGAGTTCATCATGACGCTCCGGCGACATCACCAACACCTGCGCGCCGAACACCGATACCACCTCCTTCACCCGAGACAGCGCCGCATCATCAGTGTCTGCCGTTGGACACAACACCCACACTGAGCCGCTAAAAATGTCGGCGTTCGCGCCAGAAACCCCATCTTGTTCGCTGCCAGCGATTGGGTGACCAGCAACAAAACGCCCATCACTCAAAAGTGCGGCAAGCGGCGCTTTCACACTGCCCACATCAGTAACCACCGCTGCGCCAGCGTCAAGGGCAGCCTGCACCAGACCCGCAATAAGATTAACCGGCGTAGCAATAACCGCTAAGTCGCAAGGCCCCAAACCACCAACCTCATCAACCACGCCGGTTGCTAGAGCATGTTGCGCGGTGGCCGCATCGGTATCCACACCAACGACATACCAACCTGCCCTACGCAAAGCCAACGCCACAGAACCACCAATCAACCCCACACCGACAACAATCGCAGTTCCCTGTCCATTCACGGAATGCGACGCTACCCGCAGCCTCGGCAATATTGTTATCGCTAATGTTGACAAGTGCTGAAAACACTTATACTGTCTGGTGTCCAGACTTTCTTGTTCAATCTGGGCAAGCAAGAACCACCAAAACGAAGGAGATTGCGATGGGCGATACCCTACAAACACACGAAGCGCGTTCTCAAACAGAGAACGAACTCACCGAAGAAGAACTGCGAGCAATCGTAGGCGGCAACGGTTGCGGGACAGAAGAAGCCCCCGATGTTCCCTTGCCAGACGATTTTGCCGATCCAATCAGCACAAAACAAGCATTCATGCCGCTTCCAGAGTAAGCACCGCAGCAATAGTTGCAGTGCCGGCTCAATCGCAGTACCGGCTCACCGCTCAATAAGTGTCACTCAAGAACCCAATGTTCGTTTTGGCGCGCCGCAGGGTCGAAGCAGCGAGTTCGCGAGCTTTATCGGCACCGTCCTGCAACAGCCGAGAGGTTTGCGCCGGGTCGGCTTCAAGTTCAGAGAACCTCGCCTGAAAGGGAGCTAGCAAAGCGATTACGGCATCAGCGGTGTCGTCCTTGAGTGCCCCATATTGATGGTATTGGGTGGCTACCGTATTGGGGTCTCGGTCGGTAGCAGCCGCGAGGATTGACAACAAGTTACTCACACCGGGTTTGTTGGCCACATCAAAACGCACATCAGATTCGTTGTCGGTAACTGCGCTGCGGATCTTCTTGCGGATATGTGTTGGTTCATCAAGCAGATCAATCGTACCTTTAGGTGAGTTCAACGATTTAGACATCTTGTCGCTAGGTCGTTGCAAGTCCATCACCCGAGCAGCCGTGGCAGGCACAACCGCTGTGGGCAACACAAAAGTATCGCCGTAGCGGTGATTGAACCGTTCGGCAATATCGCGTGTCAGTTCAATGTGTTGCCTCTGGTCGGCCCCTACCGGAACCACGTTGGTGTCGTACAACAAAATGTCGGCTGCTTGAAGCGCCGGGTAAGTGAACAACCCCGCAGAGATAAACTCGTGGCGCGAAGATTTGTCTTTGAATTGCGCCATACGTGAGAGTTCGCCGAACGAAACCGTGCATTCGAGCAGCCAAGCACATTCGGTGTGTTCACGCACATGGCTTTGCACAAACAAGGTGCAGACTTGCGGGTCAAGGCCAGCAGCCAACAACATCTGCGCCAGCCGCAGCGTTTCTCGGCCGATGCTGCCCGCCTTTTGGGGTGTAGTAATCGAATGCAGGTCAACTATGCAGTAGAAGGCATCCGAATGTTGCTGCATTTTCGCCCAGTTGTGTACCGCCCCCAGATAGTTACCGAGGTGTAGTTGACCAGTGGGCTGAATACCCGAAAAGACGCGCTGCATAGACACCTACGTTAGAGGTTCGACCGATATTCACTCCCTCAAACATGCGGAAAGAACCTGCTTATCCGCGCATCCCGCTTCTAGGCTTGGAGGCCATGCCATATGAGGTTCAAACCCCCGTGTTTGAGGGGGCCTTCGATTTGTTGCTGCACCTAATCCTGAAACAGCACGTCGCACTTTACCACATCAACTTGAGCCAGATCGTTGATGAACACGCCGGTTGAGATGATCGAAGAACACATTCCTGGGGCGCTTGAAGCGATTTTGTTGGTAGCCGAGGAGCCTTTGCCGTCTGAGTTGTTGGCGCAGATGGTGGACACCACCCCTGGAATGGTTGAAGCAGTGTGCGACGATTTAGCTGCACAGTATGAAGCTGAAGGTCGTGGCTTTGCGCTGGTGCGCGTAGCTGGGGGTTACCGCTACCAAACCGCGCCGGCGCAGCGGCGTTATGTTGAACGTTTTGTGCTTGACGGGCAATCTTCTCGTTTGTCAGCCGCAGCGCTAGAAACGTTAGCCGTGGTTGCCTATAAGCAACCAGTTTCGCGCAATCAGATCGCCGCCATCCGTGGAGTCAACGTTGATGGCGTGGTGCGGACTTTGCAAGTGCGCGGTTACATTAGCGAAATAGGCCGCGATCCAGGGCCGGGTCAGGCCGTGCTATACGGCACCACACCGACGTTTTGCGAACGGATGGGGATCGATTCGGTAAAGGAACTATTGCCGTTGGGCGATTTCTTCCCATCAGCAGAGGTCGTGGAAACGCTGGAACGGGGATTGCATTTGGTTCCCGATGAACATTCTGCCAACCAAGACGATGCTAAAAACGATGCTGAACAAGATACTGCACAAGATGCCGAAGAGCCAGACCAGCGGGAGTGAACGTTTGAAAATCGCCCACCCGTCCTTCGGCACCAAAAAAGAATGCATTGGGAGGCTGAATTAGGATTGCGCTTAGGCATCGGGAAGACGAGCAATTGCTTGTTTGAGGTCACCTATCAGGTCTTCTATCGATTCCAAACCAACACTCAGCCGCAACAAATCATCAGCCACTTCAAGCGGCGAACCCGCCGCAGCGGCATGCGTCATCGCCCCAGGATGTTCAATCAAAGACTCCACCGCCCCCAAAGACTCCGCCAAAACAAACACCTCGGTAGACGCCGCCAAGCGCATCGCCGCGCCCGCACCACCCGCAACCCGAAAAGACACCATCCCCCCAAAGTCTTTCATCTGCCGGACCGCGATCTCATGGCCGCGATGCTCACGCAAACCCGGATAAAAAACCTCAACCACTAAATCCTGCCCAGCCAAAAACTCAGCCACCAATGCCGCGTTACGGCAATGACGGTCCATTCGCACAGGCAAAGTCTTCAAACCCCGCATAATCAAAAAATTGTCGAACGGGCTAGGCACCGCGCCGACCGCCTTCTGCAAAAACTCCAGTTCTTGCGCCAACTCTCCGTCATTCGTTGCCAAAAAACCGCCTACAACATCAGAATGGCCACCGCAATACTTAGTGGTTGAATGCACCACAACATCAGCCCCCAAACGCAATGGTTGCTGCAAATAAGGTGTGGCGAACGTGTTGTCTACCACCAGTTTCGCACCCAAGTCGTGAGCGATATTTGCGAGCGCCGCGATATCAACAACCGCAAGCGAAGGATTAGTAGGAGACTCCGCCCAAATCACCTTCGTGGCTGGCGGCAACTCTTCCCGCAAACTATCAACAGCAGACAAATCAAACGCCGACCAAGTAATACCCACCCGCGACAACACATTGGCAACCAAACGGAATGTCCCGCCATAAGCATCGTTGCCCAACACAATATGATCACCGGGAGCCAGCGTCCGCAAAAAGGTGTCTTCAGCAGCCATACCCGAAGCGAACGCTAAACCGTAATCGGCACCTTCTAACGATGCCAAACAATCCTGCAACGCAGCACGAGTAGGGTTCGCAACACGCGAATACAAATAACCGCGATTAACCCCCACCTCCTCTTGCACAAAAGTCGTAGCCAAAGAAATCGGTTGAACCACCGCTCCGCTACTCACATCATGCGGCTGCCCCGCCCGAATAGCTCGCGTCTCAAAACCCCAAGACAGATCAGCAAAAATATCGTCAGCCATTATCGCCACCTTTCGAAAGAAACGACAAAACATCACTAGAAGAAATAACCGCTCTCGGCCGCCCACCATCAAGCACCAGCAAAGCCGCACAAGACTCCAACATCTCCACCGCCAACGCCACTGGTTGGCCCGAACCGACAGTACGCAACTTAGGCCCCATAATGTCTTCCACAGTCTTTTCCAAAACCGAATCGTTGCCAAACACCAGATCCATAACCCGCAACTCACTCACCGAACCCATCACCTCGGCATTAGCCAAAGGCATCTCACCCTTAGCAACAGGCAACTGCGACACACCATGATCACTCATAATCCGTACCGCTTCACTAACCGATGCATGCGGTTGCACATACAACAAATCGGGAACCCCCTCACGGCGAGACGCTAAAACATCAGCCACTACCGGCCCCGTACCTCGCAAGAAACCGAAGCCCGCCATCCACTCATTATTGAACACTGTACTTAGATACAGCCGCCCATTATCAGGCAACAACACCACCACCAGATCATCCGCGCTGCATTCACGCGCCACCTTCACCGCAGCATAAACCGCAGTACCACAAGACCCGCCGATCAACAAACCCTCAGATTCGGTTACCTCACGGGCCGCAAGAAACGAATCGCGGTCGCTTACCGCAATCGTCTGGTCAATCACCGAAACATCGTAAGTGGTAGGAAAAAAGTCTTCACCAATCCCCTCAACAAGATACGGGCGACCACTACCACCCGAAAAAACCGAACCCTCAGGATCAGCAGCGATAATCTGCACCGCCGGATTCTTGCCTTTCAAATATCGGCCAACACCACTCAACGTGCCGCCTGTGCCAGCACCCGCCACGAAATGCGTAATCTTACCCTCGGTCTGGTGCCACAATTCTGGGCCCGTGGTTTCAAAATGGGCTTGAGGGTTAGTGAGATTGTGGTACTGGTTTGGCCGAAAAGCACCTGGAATTTCTCTCACCAACCGTTCAGCAACCGAATAATAAGACTCGGGATCGTCGGGTGCAACGGCCACCGGGCAAACCACCACCTCAGCACCATAAGCCCGTAACAAATCAACCTTTTCCACCCCAACCTTGCTCGTCACCACAAAAATACAGCGATAACCACGCTGCGCCGCCACCATCGCCAACCCAACTCCCGTGTTGCCCGAAGTTGGTTCCACAATCGTGCCACCGGCGCTGAGCAAACCCGCACGTTCAGCAGCATCAACCATAGCAATCGCCGGACGATCCTTGGAACTCCCGCCAGGGTTAGTGGCTTCTATCTTCGCCACCACCGCGCAAGGCAAGTTCTCGCTGATGCGCCGCAGTTTCACCAACGGTGTGTTGCCCACCAAATCAAGCACCGATTCGTGAATTGCCATGCCGTTAGCGTACGCCATTCGCAGCGCGGTTGGATGCCAACGCGGCCAACTCTAGTTTGACACGCCAGACATATGGCGCACGCAAATTACTGCAAAACGCTAAGCGCGGCTTCGTAGTCTGGCTGGTCAGCCAACTCACCAACAAGTTCAGCATGCAACACAGTTACAGTCTCGTCAAGCACCACCACCGCACGAGCCGCAAGACCTTCAAGAGGGCCATCCACAATACGCACCCCGTAATCGTCTAACACTTGAGGATTCCTGAAAGTGGAACCAGTCTGCACACGCTCAATGGCTTCGGCGCCGCAAAAGCGGTTCTGGGCCATGGGCAGGTCGGCAGAAACACAAAGTACCGTGGCGTTTTCAAGGCTCGCCGCACGCTCGTTGAAAGTACGAACACTCATGGCGCAAGTGGGGGTGTCTACAGAAGGGAAGATGTTCAAGACAAGGCGTTGACCAGCGAAATCCGCTAACGAAATCGAGCCACCATCTTTGCCCGTAAGCACCAACGGTGGCGCTTCGCTGCCAACCGCCGGTAACGAACCACTAGTGTTTATGGTTGTGCCGTGAAACGTGATCTCAGCCATTTGATGTGCTCCCAAATTGGTGGATAAAACTGCTTCAGCAAGCCTAGAACCGACGCAACCAAGAAAGACACAAGAATCGAAAAAGCTGCTAGCCTGCTTCGCATGAAATACCAAATTGACATCACCTATTGCGTTCCTTGAAACTACCTGAGCCACGCCGTGAGCGCAGCCCAAGACCTACTCTCCAACCATCAACACATCATTGAGCGGTTAAACCTCACAACCGGATCCAACGGGGTCTTTGACGTGACCGTCAACGACAAAGTGATCTACTCTAAAGACAAAACAGGATGCCACGCCAATCCCGAAGAGGTGTTGCACAGCTTCGAAGAATTCATCGGTAGCGTCACCCACTCCAGACAAGCGTCCAGCTAACAGCCAACCCGCGGATTAGCCGTTCCGTGGAACGTTGAGCGGGTCGGCAATGTCGCGGAACACCGCAAGCAACCCGATCGCCAACAACAAAACCAACGCGCCATAGGCAACTGGCAACACTTTCGCATAGTCCACCTGATGACGGCGACCACCAAAAGAACGCAACCGCTCATAAACCGCCACCGCTACATGCCCGCCATCCAAAGGCGGTAACGGCAACAAGTTGATTAAACCGATCGAAATGTTGAGGATCGCCAAGAAAGTCAACAAACGCTGAAAGCTATCGTCAGCAAGTTGTTCACCCACACGGGCCGCACCATAAATGGAGATGATCCGATCTGGGTCTGCATCACTAGTGGCCGCTCCACGACCAGCGGACGCTCTAGCATCCTCCCCAGTTGCAGTTGGCGCAGGTTCTTGCGTAGCGCCAAAATCACCAGTGACTGTGTCTGTCACAAAGTTCTGAAGACCGCCACCCGTCACCAAATGGGACATAGCCACCATAAACATCTTGGTGTAAGAACCAAACCCGACAATGGCTTCTCGAACACTCCCCAAAACCCCGAAACGCTCCAGTGAGAATTGTGGACCAACACCCAAAAAGCCCGTTGTTGCAACCCCACGAGACGGCACGTGATCCACCACCGTCTCCTCCACAACAAGCAACTCATCAGGGCTTGCGGCAGGCAGCACAATAAAAGTCAAAGGTTCACCGAGCCGACCATCAATCACCTCTAGAACATCATCCCAAGAAGATACCTTAACCCCATCAACAGCGAGGATTCGGTCGCCGGCCAACAACCCGGGATTATCCTCCGATAAACCAATAAACGCCTTCTCGCCCGCAGCACTCAACCGATAACCCAACACCGCAGTTTCGCTCAACGTCTGCTCAGCGCGCCTCAGCACAACCTCCACCTCTTGACCACCACGAGTTCTGACCACATCACCAAGTTGTTCGAAACTGCCAATCTCCACGCCATCAACCGAAACGATTTCATCGCCCGGTTGGACACCAATAACGTTCGCCGTACTCAGTGGACTCACCCGCGCAACCGACCAAGGGCCGTCCACGGAGAGCTTGCCGTTAAGGGCAAAAACTACAAACAACAACACGATCGCCATCAGGAAATGCATCGCCGAACCAGCACTCACCACAAGCAACTTACGTGGAAAAGACTTCACACGATAAGTGCGGTTTTCATCTTGAGGGGCAACCACATCAAGGTTGTTCATGCCAATGATCCGCACATAGGCACCCGCCGGAATCCCTTTTACGCCAAAAGTGGTCTCACCAAGACGAAAAGACCACAAACGCGGACCGAAACCAATAAAAAACTCCACCACCTTCATACCAGTCCAACGAGCAGTGAGATAATGACCCAACTCGTGCATAAAAATCATGAACACCAAACACAAAATAATCAGTGCCCAACCCCAACTAACGAAAACGCCCAATGCAAGCAAACCCGTAATCAAAATAGCTAGTCCAATAAATGACGTGGAATCACCGGCAGCGAGGTTCGCCGGCGCACCCAGATTTAGCGCAGTGTCAGGAGCTCTACGGCCCTCTGCCAACAATGGAAGTCGGCGTTGAGAAATTGGGGTGTCGGTCATAACTTAGTTCTTTGAATCGTAGCGCGAGCCACTTCACGGGCGGCGCGGTCAACTTCAAGAACCGCCTCAACATCACTCGCCACCACACCCGGCCAGACTTGCATCACGGCCTCCACAACATCAGCAATCGCAAACCAAGGGATCACCCCAGCCAAAAACGCCTCAACCGCAACCTCATTAGCAGCGCTCAACCAAGCCGGAGCCGTCTGCGCGGCTCTGCCAGCGTCATAAGCCAAGGTCAAGCATCTGAAAGTATCGCTATCTGCTAAGGCGAACTCCAAACCGGGCACATCCGCCCAATCAATCTTCCCAAAACTCGCTCGACAACGCCGCGGAAACGCCAAAACATAACCGATGCACAAGCGCATATCGGGCAGCGAAAGTTGCGCCAACGTAGACCCATCAACGAAACTAACCAACGAATGGACAATCGACTGAGGATGAATCAACACCCGAATCTGATCATAATCAACACCAAACAATTCATGAGCCTCAATAACCTCAAGCCCCTTATTCATCAAGGTACTCGAATCGACCGTTATCTTCGGACCCATCTGCCAAGTAGGATGCGCCAACGCATCAGCAACCGTCACCCCAGCAAGTTCCGCCTTGGAGCGACCCCAAAACGGCCCACCACTAGCCGTCAACACCAGTTCCGCCACCTCCACCGCTCCCGTTCTTTGGCAGTCCACAGACCCCACATCGAAAACACTCTCGCCGCGAAGGCACTGATGAATAGCGCAATGTTCACTGTCTACCGGCAACAATTCCGCACCCTCAGTCGTCCAAGCCCGTTGCACCAGAGGACCCGCAGCGATAAGTGATTCTTTGTTCGCCAAACCCAACCGTTTACCAGCCTCAAGAGTTGCCAACGTCACCGGCAACCCAGCAAAACCAACCACCCCATTGATCACAGTGTCGGCGCATTGCACAGCCAACACCAACGCATCCGCACCAACAAGCAGTTCCGTTCCCGCCGGCAAACGGCCGCGCAAACCTTTCGCGCAATCCGCATCAGCTACAACAACAACTTCAGGACGGAACTCGTGCGCTTGCTCACAAACAATATCAACAGAGTTAGCCACCCCAAGCGCCGCCACCCGGTAACGGTCAGGTTCAGCCCGAATCACATCAAGTGTTTGAGTCCCAATGGAGCCACTAGAACCCAAAACAGCAACGGGAACGGTCACATCAGGTCAAGACGAAACGAGATACGTAAAAGGTAGTTGGCAGAACAAACAACAAACTATCGAAACGATCAAGAACGCCACCATGGCCGGGCAGAATCGAACCCATATCTTTAATCCCCAAATCACGTTTAATTAAAGATTCAGCCAAATCACCGAGAGGCGCAACAATCGCCGCAGCAGCACCAAGAATCATCATGGTACCAAGTCCCCCGCCAAAAGCGGTATCAGCGAGCGGCGAAGGTTGCTCAAACCAACCCATAACAAAAGCCGCAGCAATCGCCGCCACTACCCCACCAATCAAACCTTCAAGAGTCTTATTTGGGCTCGCTGGCGACAACGGCGAGCGACCCATGGTTCGCCCAACCACAAACCCACCAGTGTCATAAGCAACTGTCACGATAATCGCCGCAGTCAAAAGCCCCGTTCCATGAACTGGAATAGACAACATCAACGCCGCATAAGACCCCAACAAACCGATATGGAGTATACCCAACACGGTTGAACCGAGGCCGCGTATCGGTGAATCATTCGGAGCAACAACAACATACCATATTCCGCCAAACACCACCGATAACATCAACACCAAACCCGCTGCTGATTCGCCCCTCCAATACACAGCCGGAGGCATCGCCACCACGCTGGTAAGGCCAAGCAACACCGCTGGATGCAAGTTCGCAACACGCACCGCGTTGAAAAACTCAACTGCCGCAACCCCCAACGCAACCGTAATTATCGCAACCGCTACCCACTCTCGATACGCCATGGCCGCGAGTATCAGAGCCGCAAGCCCGAGCCCCACGATCGTGGCCGTAAAAATATTGCGATCGCCACCTCCATTCACACCAAAAGCCGCACTCAAAGGCGAGCGCTCTGTTTGGTCTGGCGCGCCGACATCATCGTCACTATGGGCAAAGAAGGCATCGGCATCCACATCGGTAGAGATATTCGGCTGTCTCGGCGGCAACATATTCTGCTCTCCTGCCCATGTAGTTTGGCTAGTTTCGGCAGCCCATCCTGAAGTGTCGTCTCCACCAATCAACGGTGGTTGCGAGGGCGGCAATTGTGTTTGTGAATGCATCTGCGGTTGCTCATGTTGTAGCGGTGCGGTTCGGGGATCAAAAGTGATGCTCGCCGCCGGTGCCTCCACTTTTGGAACCCTCCCAGTGGGTGGCGCGCTCCAATGCGGCACCGCCGCATCGTCAGCCTCGAAAGAAACATTGTCTTCTCCGAACACTGACCGACCTGGTGCCACATCATCATCAATTGGGTCGGTACGCTCAATTGCGAATCCCTCGTTGTCTTGGTCGTGGCTCATCAATATCTCTTTTCGCTGGAGTGACCGCAGTCAAACCTCCATCAACTCCTGCTGCTTGGTGGCCTGTGCTTCATCAATCATAGCCAAATGTGTGTCCTTGAGTGCGTCAAGGCGCGTTTGGGTACGCACAATCTCATCCTCGGACACTCCCCCATCGTTATCAAGATCATCAAGTTGTTTACGAGCAGCCCTACGAACCGCGTTGATTCTTTGTTTCCCATCTTCGCTCATCGCACCCACAACCCGCGAAAGTTCACGCCGCCGCTCCGTAGTCAACGCCGGGAACGCCAAACGGATCACCCGGCCATCATTACTCGGCATCAACCCCAGATTGGCATTGACGATAGCCCTTTCGATAGCGTTGAGATTCGCAGCATCGTGCGGGGCAACGACTAGCAAGCGGGCTTCGGGCACCGAAAAACTTGCCAACTCCTGCAAACGCATCTCCACGCCGTAGGCCTCGGCGGTCAAGCGATCGATGAGGCTTGAAGATGCTCGTCCGGTGCGGACTGAAGAGAAATCTCGGCGCGTGTGGTCTACCGCGTTGAGCATTTGATCAGCCGCTTCTTCAAGCACTATCTCAATCATCTCGTTCATATCAGTTCCTAGAAACCTTACCTTCAAGAGTGGCTGTATCGCCAGAATTTACTAAGGTTCCGATCCCCTTTCCTTCTAGCACAGATTGAAGGTTGCCCTCACCCATCAAATCAAATACCACAATCGGCATTTGGTTCTCCATGCACAATGTAATAGCTGTTGTATCCATCACTTTCAAGCCTTGATTAACCACATCAAGATAAGTAACATGATCTAGTTTGACGGCCTCGCTATCAATGTTCGGATCGTTTGTGTAGATCCCGTCAATGCCCCCATGCGTACCCTTGAGCACAGCTTCGGCCTCAATCTCTACCGCTCGTAAACTCGCAGCGGTGTCTGTGGTGAAACCGGGATTGCCGGTACCACTCGCCAAAATCACGATCCGCCCTTTTTCTAGGTGACGGATCGCACGGCGCCTGATATATGGTTCGGCGATTTGCGCCATATGCACGGCACTTTGTAAACGCGTGTCGACACCGAAACGTTCCATGGTGTCTTGCAAAGCGAGGCCGTTCATTACCGTTGACAACATACCCATGTAATCAGCTTGAGCTAGGTCCATGCCATCGTGAGCGCCTTGAACGCCGCGCCAAATGTTGCCCCCGCCAACCACCACAGCTATTTCAATATCAAAATAGCTTTTGACGCTGACAATATCTTGGGCAATACGGTTAACCGTGTCTGTGTCTATGCCGTAATCAAGCGACCCGGTGAACGCCTGTCCAGAGATCTTCAAAAGGACCCTCCGCCATTGCGGTGTGTTCAACCCTCGTAAAGCTTCAGTGGCGTGGCTCAAGGTTAGCTACCGATCACAACCTGCAAAAATCCAACAATCGAGCCGCCCTTCAAACTTTGTTTAACGGTGGCCTTATCGCCGTGTAAACCCTGTTCAAGGAGCACTCGTTCGGCAAACCAGCCGCGCATGCGACCATCCACGATTTTTTCCCAAGCCACTTGCGGTTTGCCTTCGGCTTTGGTGATTTCAAGCAATGAGGCACGTTCTCTTTTAACTTCAGCCGCTGGCACTTGAGATGCAGCAAGGTAAGTCGGTTTGGCGAAGGCGATATGCAACGCAACTTGGTGCAATGCGTCTTGAGGCACGTTGGTTCCCTCAACCACAACCGCGTTCACACCTCGGCCGTCTTGGCTATGTAAGTAGGTGTCGATGATGTTGCCGGGAGCGGCTTCAACCCGATGCACTGCTCCTAGCGCAACGTTTTCTTTGATCTTGACACGCAAGTCTTCTATCGCCGGAGCATGCTGGTTCGCAGCGTCTAGCCCCGAGTTGAAGACATCATCGGCGATGCGGCGAGCCAGTTCCGTTACTGCTGCACTTTTGGCTGAGAAGTCGGTCTCAGTTTTGATTTGCGCGACTGCTGCGAGGTTGACACTTGCGACTAGGGCAACGGTGCCTTCATCGTTGCCGCGGTCGCTGCGCGCGGCGGCTTTGGCGAGCCCCTTTTCGCGCAGCAACTGTGTTGCCGCTTCGCTGTCTCCGTTGCAATCCACGAGGGCTTTCTTGGCATCCATCATGCCTGCGCCGGTTGCATCGCGTAGCGCCTTTACGTCTTTGGCGGTGATTGACATTTTGTTTGTCTCCGATTTTGAGTTTAAGAGGGTTCAACCGCTGCGGTTGCTTCAGTTGGTTGGGTTATTGCGACCGCTTCGCTAGCTGCGCTGGTTCCTGTGGCTTCGATAGCTTCGTTGGCTTCGGTTGGAGCTACATTATCTTCCGACTCGGCGGGCTCCGCAGTTTCGGCGAGCTCAGTCGTTTCGGCGTTTTCTGTTGGTTGCTGGGTTTGCGCTAGGCGGGCTTCGCGGAGCGCTGCTTCACTCGCTGCTTTACTGCGAGCCTCCTCCTGCTGTTTAGCAAATTCTGCTTCTTCGGCAGCGTCACGGGCAGCCGGCGCAGCCAACTCGGCGCGCTTCGACCACATATAGCGGCCCTCTTGAACTGCATCAGAGATCACCCGACACATGAGTTGACCCGCACGAATGGCATCATCATTGCCGGGAATGGCATAATCGATCAAGTCGGGATCACAGTTTGTGTCGACCACAGCCACAATCGGAACGCCAACTTTGCGAGCCTCAGTGACCGCGATGTGTTCCTTTTTAGTGTCGAGCACGAAAATTGCTGCAGGCAGCGTTTCCATGTCGCGGATGCCCACGAGATTGCGTTCCAATTTGGTAAGTTCGCGGCTGATGAGCAGTGCCTCTTTTTTGGGCATGGCATCAAACTCGCCTGAGTCTCGCATGCGTTGATAGTCCTTCATCTTGCCCACTCGTTTCGAGATGGTCTGGAAATTGGTGAGCATGCCACCGAGCCAACGCTCATTGATATAGGGCATCTTGCAACGTTGCGCAAAAGACTGAATGGAATCCTGTGCCTGCTTCTTAGTGCCAATGAACAAAATAGTTCCACCGCCCGCCACGAGGTCACGCACAAAAACGTAGGACTGCTCTACATGCCTTAGCGTCTGGTGCAAGTCGACAATGTGGATTCCCGAACGTTCACCATGAATAAAACGTTTCATCTTCGGGTTCCAACGGCGGGTCTGATGCCCAAAATGTAGACCCGCATCCAACAACTGCTGCAACGAAATTACTGCCATACTTGCCTTTCTTCCCGGTTGTTACCCATACCAAGCACCAAGGCGACCGGGAATGGCATAGGCAGTCATGTATTCGTCGATATCAATCTGATAACGTCCGAGGCTCGAAGAGCCGTGCTGTAGTCTAGCGTTGCTGTGCGGAACCAAACGCACCCGAACCCGTCGAACCCCAAAAAACGGTTCCGGGTCTAGATATTCGCCATCGCGCCGCACGCTGAAATGAAACGGTCCAGCAGCCAACGCTAGCAGATCGCCATCAAGCACATCTTGACCCTTACGAACGAGAATGTTCTGGACGAACCCATAGGAAGTCTCCAAACCATTCCCATGATCAACGGTCACGAAAAGCGAACCCGCTACTGGTCCGGCGAATACCACCAACCCACGCGCCGCCGCAACAATCCGCTCGTTTTCTTTGGTGTCGTATTCAATCCCACGATTACCGGCACCATATTGGCCGTCAGGTAAACGAAACGGATCTAAGACCGGGGCCGAAGTCGGCCGCCGAAAAACCATATCGGCGGCTGAACCTAGCGGTAACTCAACCGCCACAACGGCAACCAACAACGCTATGGCCACGACCCAACGCCTCAGGCATTTGCTAAGCCAAAATAAATCCATCATGCTTCTCTTTAATGTTTGCGCCACCGTTGAGCCAGCAACGATGAACTTCCGAAACCGAGACGGGCCCTAAGCCCGAGGGTGCGTAGCGCGATGCACTTCACGCAAACGCTCCCGACTAACCCGAGTGTAGATCTGCGTAGTTGCCAGGTCTGCGTGACCCAAGAACTCCTGCACGCTGCGCAAATCCGCGCCACCATCAAGGAGATGGGTGGCACAAGTGTGGCGCAAAGCGTGAGGATGCGTTGGGGTAAGCGAGCGACGATCGAGAATGCGGCGCACATCGCGAGGTGACAACCGTTTACCACGCCGATTCAAAAAAATGTAATCATCGGGGGTGGCCTCAGTAAGCATCTCAGGGCGCCCATCATAAATCCAAGCACGCAAAGCCACGGCAGCTGCTTGAGAAAGTGGCACCCGCCGTTGCTTGGAACCTTTGCCCCAAACCGTAATCATGTCGTTAGAGCCAAGCAGGTCTTCGTAACGAAGCCCACAAAGTTCACTGACCCGCAAACCACTGCCATACAACAACTCCACGACCGCACGGTCTCGCAACTCAATATGGGGGTGTTGCGTTGCCTGCTCCGCAGCAGCAGTCGACCCAACAAGTAAGACATCAAGTTCCGCAGCCTTGAGGATCGTAGGTAGCGCCGCTCTACCACGCGGGGCCAAAAGCTCAATACTCGGATCGTTGACAAGACCACCAGCGCGGCAAGACCAACCAAAGTAGCGGCGAATCACCGATGCCTTACGTGCAGTTGTGCGGCGGGCATAACCAGCACTGTGCAACTCTGCCAGATAGCTTCGCAGGTGCCGACGTGTCACCAGATCAGGTGCCAACACATCATTACCACGAAACCATTCCACGACAGCATCCATGTCACGCTTGTAGACAGCCTTCGTTGATGGCGCAAGTCGGGTAAGCGAGTCGAGCCAAGTAGTGAGGTTCCACGACTGCATAACCATTATCCTACCCAAAACCACACGCCACCAAGAAAACTCCCTCTGCAAACCAGGTTTTTGCTGACGCGACCGCATCAAAGCCTCCTAACTCTCGCACCGTCATGGGTCACCAAATTGGCTGTCACCAACTCCTCAACACACGCTGAAACATCAAAAACAGCCAAGCCAGTGCGGGCTAGCACTTCATCAATCGAAGTTGGGCCGTCATCAATCGCCTCAAGAACCGTGATCATTTCTTTTGACCCAGCACCGCCAACAACTCTCAGGTTCGGTGCTGCGCCACGGTCAGCAAAGGAATTGTCGCGTCGCGCCGTCACCGCGATCTCGCTGAGACCCAAAGCAACCAAAACATCGGCAACGTCACGGGCCGGCGCACAACCATCAACAAGCAACGCATTAGTGCCTTCGGCCGCGCGATTACGCACTGAACCGGGTACCGCCATCACATCAATATCTCTACGCATTGCTTGCTCAACGGTCAACAACGATCCCCCCGCCCGACGCGATTCCACAACCACAACCAAATCCGCGAAAGCCGCGATCAATCGATTGCGCGCCGGAAAGCGCCACGGTTCAGGGTTCGCCCCAATCGGTGCCTCGCTAACCACCGCGCCGCACTCAGCAATCTGTTGCCAAAGATCAGCGTGGCGTTTCGGATACACCACATCAACCCCGCTACCCACTACCGCCACAGGCGCAGCCCCCTCAGCTAATAGCGCGCCACGATGCGCCTCACCATCAATGCCCAAAGCCAACCCAGAAACCACCACGACCCCAGCTTGCGCCAGCCCAAATCCGAGTTGACGCGCCACCTCCCGTCCTATCGCAGTTGCTCGCCGAGTGCCCACCACGGCCACATGCGCCAAACCCGGATCGGGAAGGTTGCCGCGACGAAACAACACTGCTGCCGGGTCAATGTCGTGTTTGAGTTGCAGTGGGTGATCCGCGTCATGGAGAATGCTCACCCGCACTTCCGCAGCATCTATTCGTGCCTGCAAAATCCCTAAGTCAAACCTAGTGATCCCAGTTTGCCACTCTTCAAGCACTTCAAGTGGTGCTACATCGCTACTCAGTACACCGTCATTGATCGCCGCGTAAGCCTCGCTAGCGGATCTGGCTTCAAGCAAGTTGTGCAAACGCAGCGCGGTCGCCCCGGGCAAGGCCGCGAGAGCAGCCGCCAACACATCCTCACGCGCCTCCCCGCGCAATTCGTCAAGCATCATATCCCCCCATCGGAGGGCGCACCCTAAAACCAATCGCCGCATAGACATCGCATGCTCTAAGCGTGCTGCCAGCATCGTCTAAGTCTCGTATCGTGCGCGCCACTGCACGTACTCGCATGGCACCGCGCGCGCTCAAGCGTCCATCGGTCAGCGCCTGATGCAACACATCGGTCGCTTCGGCATCTAGCGGTGCCGCATCTTCGAGTTGCTCACGACTTAACGAAGCGTTGGTGGGCGCACCACGGCACGCAGCAAGTTCACGCACCCGTGCCACACGCTGGCTCACCTCGCCAGAAGACTCGCCGGGCGCGCTGTCTAACAACGCAGTTGGTGACGGACGATCCACATGCACCATCACATCAAGGCGATCCAGCACCGGCCCAGAAATACGCCGCGAGTAGCGCAACCGAGCCGAAGGGCCGCAACGGCAACCCACCGAACCACCTTCACCACAAGGGCACGGGTTCATCGCCGCAACTAGCAAAACGTTCGCCGGATGTTCACGCATCACACCACTGCGAGCCACACGCACCACACCCTCCTCCAAAGGCTGACGCAAACCGTCGAGCACACTAGGAGCAAACTCTCCTAGTTCATCTAGAAAAAGCACACCCTCAGAAGCCACGCTAATCTCACCAGGCACGATCCGCCCCGACCCACCACCGACCAACGCGGCCATTGATGCTGAATGATGCGGTGCCCGAAACGGTGGACGACGCACCAAACCAGACCCGGGAAGACGAATCGCCGCAGCACTATGCACACGGGTGACCAAACGAGCAGCTTCGGGTGAAAGGTCGGGCAACAAACCCGGCAAACGCCTTGCCAACATCGTTTTGCCGCCACCCGGCGGACCAACCAACAACAAATGATGGCCTCCCGCAGCCGCGATTTCAAGACCCCAGCGAGCGCTCACCTGCCCACGAACATCAGCCAAATCGGGGTCATTACGGATCTCCTCGTGATACTGCGGCGGTTCAACATGGGGCCACGGTAAACCCTCAGCGACCGCATCAACGATGTCGCGCAAGCGCCGCACCGGCCGAACCCGCTCACCCGCACCAAGCGCAGCGACACCAGCGTCACCAGCGGCAACAATCACCCTATTCGTCTTCAAAACGTCGACCATAGGCAAGATGCCCGGCACGGCTCGCAGCGAACCATCAAGACCCAACTCACCCACAGCAGAAATATCTTCTAGCGCCGACAGAGGGATCTGCTCAGAAGCGGCCAGAATTCCTAACCCGATAGGAACATCAAGGCCAGCGCCAACTTTACGCACTCCGCTCGGTGCCAAATTGACCGTGATACGTTGCATCGGCCAAGCAAGATCGCTCGACTCGATAGCAGCACGCACCCGATCTCGCGCCTCACGACACGAGGCATCAGGTAACCCCACAATAGTAAAAGCGGGAAGGCCGTTGGTGACATGAACCTCCACATCAACCGCGGCACCGTCAATCCCGTCAAGCGTGGACGAACGAATAGAAGCAAGCATTAGACAACCTTTCAATAAGTGATAAAAGGCTGTCTTTCGCAAACAGCGAGCGTTTAAGAGGTGTTAGACCAAGTCTGTGACCCCGCCTAACTCAACACCTCTCGTGTATACCGAGTGACCGCCTCAAGATCTGCTTGAGACAATCGCTTGGCGAACGAGGGCATACTACCGCTACCGTCGGCAATTACCGCAACCTGATCAGAAATATTTGGATAATTTGCAATTACCACTCCAGCGTTAAGTTGCGGCCCCTGACCACCACCACCACTACGCCCGTGGCAAGACGCGCAATGTTCCCCATACACGCCACGACCCGTCGCCAACACCAAATCGGGTAGCCCATCGGGCCCGAGGGGCACCTCCGGTGGCTCGCTAGCGCAAGCGCCAAGCATTAATCCAACGGCAAGCAATCCGCTAACGATACGGTACACATCAACTCCAAACGACCGTCCACATCAAGATCAAACTGACACAGCAAAGCGTAAAGGCCAAATTAGCAACATGGGCATGGATCCCACCCGAACACATCGTCGCAGACCAACCGACTATCTCTACGTGGGTAGCGGCCTATTGGTAGCGGTGCTACTAGTGCTTTGGGCACTCTTTGGTTGAAAAGCAAACGGCAGACAGCTACGGGCTAAAATGCAGCAGTAGTAACCACCACCTTGCCAGCCACCACCGCAGCAACATCAAAGCGCAACTTGCCACGCCGCTGATGACAGTTCAACCAAGACGCAGCCGTACGGCGCAAAAGTTGCTGTTTCCGATAACCAACAGCTTCTACAGCGCTACCGAAGCGATCCGAATTGCGAGTCTTTACTTCACAAAACACAATCTCGTCGCCACGAGTCAGTACCAAGTCAAGTTCGCCGCCCTTGATCGTCCAGTTGCGATCCGCCACTGCGTAACCGCGGTTTTCGTAAAATTTGGCGACTCGGGCTTCACCCCAACGCCCTAAGGCTACCTTTGATTTATCCATGGATTTGTGCATCCCTCAAGAGTAATCAGGGGGTGTGACAATGCCTTGAACGACACCAGCTTAGAGCGGCTAGTTGTCTCGCTTTTCTTTTACCTTGGCAGCTTTACCAACGCGCTCGCGCAGGTAATACAATTTAGCTCGACGCACATCACCACGAGACACCCGCTCAATGCGCTCCACAATCGGTGTGTAAAGAGGAAATGTGCGCTCCACACCAACACCAAAACTCAACTTTCGCACAGTATACGTCTCACGGATACCGCTACCCTGACGGCGTATCACCACACCCTCAAAGACCTGCGTACGGGCACGATTGCCCTCCATCACACGAACATGAACACGCAGCGTATCCCCAGAAGCAAAATCCGGTATTTCTGCATTATCGATTAGGTTGTCAATTACATCTGTGGGCTGCATCGCATACTCCGCGGCGGTGAGAACTAAAGGACGGACCGAACAGCCGTACCAGACAGCAAGCCTAGAGGCAACTCAACCAACCACCACCCTAAAACTCGTCAAGATATCCAAATTCTGCGAGCAGATTCTTGTCTTGGTCGCTAAGACCTCCGCGTCTTGCGATCAAGTCGGGGCGGCGATTAAGCGTCTGCCGTAACGCTTGCGCCTTGCGCCAACGAGCCACCTGGCCGTGGTCACCCGAGAGCAACACTCGCGGCACTTGCCAACCGCGAAAAACGGCTGGGCGAGTAAAATGAGGATACTCCAACAAATGATCCGTAAAGGATTCCTCGGTGATGCTGTCGGCGTTACCCACAACACCCGGCACTAAACGACCCACAGCTTCCACTATCAACAAGGCCGCAACTTCGCCACCAGCAAGCACCACATCACCAACCGACACCTCAGCATCAACCAAATGCTCACGAATGCGCTCATCAATGCCTTCGTAGCGTCCACATAACAACGAAAAGCCACCGCTCGCTGCTAACTGTTCAGCCATACGTTGATCGAAAATTTTGCCAGCCGGAGACAAATACAGCAACGGACGAGGGGGTTCATGTTTCTCTACCGCAGCAAACACTGGCGGCGCAGCCATGACCATCCCCGCTCCACCACCAAACGGAGCGTCATCAACACTTTGGTGAACCCCGCGACCGAAAGCCCGCAAATCAAGCACCCCCTCACGACGCCCCCGACCAATCACCGACTCACTAGCAAACGAATCAACTAGTTGCGCGAAAATGGTGAAGACATCAATGCGCAAACAACTCACGAAGGCATTCCAGAATCAGCAGCACCGACAGCACTTTCGGTTGGGTTGTTCGCAATATCAAACAAACCTTCAGGCACATCAACAACGATGCGCTTTGTGGGTACTAGTTCGGTAAGGAAGCGCAACGGCACCAGCGCGCCGGTGTCTAACTCCAAAAGATCACTGGCCGGATTTTCCACTACCTTTGCCACCTCACCACGTTCGACCCCGTCTTGGTCTAGCACCCGCGCGCCTACCAACTCATGCACCCATAATTCATTAGCATCCACAAGCGGCACAGCACGAAGAACCGTGCCGCTCAGCGCCTCAGCACTAAGGCGATCGGTCACACCACGAAACCCGACAATCCAAGAGTTTTTGTGTGGCCTCGCGTGAGCCACCACCAACTCACGATCTGCGGCCGTCAACACCGACCCAACATCTAAACGCTCGCTGCGGTTGGTAGTCAAAATCACTACCAGATCGCCGCATACGCCATGCGGGCGGGTGACACGGCCGACTTCAAGCATCAATATACCTGGCGCGGTGCCGCAGGGTCAGTCGATGAACTCAACCTCAATGGAGGTGCCTTCTTCGTAGCCAGCAGCGCGCACTACCGTACGAATAGCCCCGGCCACACGCCCGCGTCTACCGATCACCCGGCCCATGTCGCCCTCACCAACAGTCACATCAAGGCGTAACTTCGATCCCGTCTGCGTGGCCGCAACGCCTACAGCTGTTGGGTCGTCAACCAACTGTT
The DNA here is from genome assembly GCA_024421095.1 of Acidimicrobiia bacterium. Taxonomy (GTDB): domain Bacteria; phylum Actinomycetota; class Acidimicrobiia; order Acidimicrobiales; family Aldehydirespiratoraceae; genus VXYK01. Next base: position 16,348 of record JAHQYM010000004.1, on the reverse strand, counting down.
GCACCAGATATTCACAAACTGCTTGAGCCTTATCCAACGACATCTCAAACACCTACTTCAGCTTCGGTGGCTGCTACTGCGGTGTCGGAACTAGGCGGTTTGTCCTTGAATAGTTCCCACGCGCCCGAGAGCTTAAGGAGCTTCTCAACTCGGTCGGTTGGTTGTGCGCCGTGCCTCAGCCAATGCAAGGCGCGGTCGTTGTTGATCTTGATCCGCGAAGGATCTTGGCGCGGTTCATACGTGCCGAGAATCTCTAGGAAGCGACCATCGCGGGGAGAGCGCGAATCGGCCGCTACAACTCGGTAAGTGGGCTGCTTTTTTTTACCCATCCGCATAAGGCGGAGCTTGACTGCCATATATTCTCTGTTTCTGTAAATGATGATTTAGGGACTGAATGCTCAATTCAATCCTAGCGGACCAACCAATTCCAACCTCATAAGCCAACTACCCTACCCAAAATGTTTCCCATAACGCTAAAACCCGCGCAAACGGTCTTCGAGCCCGGGTAGAGCCAATGGTACTTTCGGTGGTTTAGCAGAGCCCTTCGCCGGGTTGCTTGCCGTGCTTCGCGCCGAGTCGTTGTGGGTTACGCGTCCGCCTCGCCGTTGCTTACCTTTCTTGCCCTTACTTCGGGCTTTCGGGTTGAACTTTTTTGAACCCATACCGGAGAACTGTTTCATCATCTGACGCATCTGCGAAAATTGGTCAAGAAGTTGCTTGACTTCGGTGGGTTGCACACCTGAACCGTTGGCAATACGTAACCGCCTAGAACCGTTGATGACATCGGGTTGCGCTCGTTCTGCTGGTGTCATGGAGCGAATGATCCCCTCAACCCGCGCCAGATGGCTGTCATCCAATTCAGCGTTTCGGGCTTCTTTGGGGAGCCCCGGCATCATCCCCACCAAATTTCCTAAGGGGCCCATTTTCTTTATCTGCTGCATTTGTTCCAGAAAATCTTCGAGCGTGAAGGTGCCTTCAAGCAAGCGTTCCGCCGCTTTTTCGGCTTGCTCCTGCTCGAACGCTTCCTCAGCTTTCTCGATCAGTGTTTCGACATCTCCCATTCCGAGAATGCGGCTTGCTAAACGGTCTGGGTAGAAGGTGTCGAAATCTTCAATTTTTTCACCGGTTGAGGCAAACGCAATCGGTTTGCCTACTACTTCTTTGACCGACAGCGCCGCACCGCCACGTGCATCGCCGTCGAGTTTGGTTAAGATCACGCCGTCTAGGGCAAGGGTTTGGTCGAAGGCTCGGGCCATGGTCACGGCATCTTGACCGGTCATGGCGTCCACAACCAAAAGTGTGTAGTGGGGGTTGACCGCCGAAGAAATGTTGGCAATCTCGGCCATCAACGTTTGGTCTATGGCGAGCCGACCGGCAGTGTCGACAATCACCACGTCACGGGCAGTGCGGGCGGCTTCTTTGAGGGCCTTTTTAGCGACCTTAGTCGGTCGACTGGTTTCAGAAAAGACCGGCACGTCGATCTGTTCACCCAAGGTGCGTAGCTGTTCAACTGCTGCCGGTCTTTGTAGGTCTGCACCAACAAGTAAGGGATGCCGCCCCTGCTTTTTGAACCATTGTGCTAGTTTGGCTGCGTTGGTGGTCTTGCCAGAGCCTTGCAAACCCGCTAACAACACCACGGTTGGAGGTTTCGACGCGTAAGTGAGTTTCATCGCTTCCCCGCCGAGGCTCACAGTCAACTCATCAAGCACTATTTTGACGACTTGTTGGCTGGGGTTGAGAGCCTTAGAAAGCTCCTGACCGAGGGCACGGTTGCGGATACGCTGAGTCAGCGATTCAACCACATCCAAGTTGACATCCGCTTCAAGCAGCGCCAATCGAATCTCAGCTAGCGTGGCATCAATGTCGGCTTGGTTTAGTTTGCCTCGTCCACGAATGCCTTGAAAGATCCGCTCAAAACGGTCTGAAAGGGTTTCAAACATGACTTCTAGCCTAGCGGTGATCTGCCTTTGCGTGCGTCTGAGCTAGCCGCTTGGTTACGGCAACGCTCAAGTTTGAGTTATTCAAAGAGCGCGGCAACGAACTCGTGCGGGTCGAATTCAACCAAATCAGTGATCCCTTCCCCGAGGCCGACGAACTTTACCGGCACCCCCAACTCGGCGTGAATCGCAATCACGATCCCGCCCTTAGCGGAACCGTCCAACTTGGTTAACACCACACCACTCACGTCTACCGCTTCACCGAACTGCCGCGCTTGCGACAGCGCATTTTGCCCGGTTGTGGCATCAATCACTAGCAGCGTTTCGGTAACCGTCCCGGCACCTTTTTCGGCAACCCGGCGCACCTTGCGCAATTCTTCCATCAAGTTGGTCTTGGTTTGGAGACGGCCTGCGGTGTCGGCCATCACTAATGGCACAGCACGCGCCGCGGCATGCTCCACCGCGTCGAAAACAACCGACGAAGGATCAGCTCCGCTAGACCCTTTAACAATCTCTACCCCACTGCGTTCAGACCAAACCGACAACTGTTCCACAGCAGCGGCCCTAAAGGTGTCGCCAGCGGCCAGCACCACTGAACGCCCAGCACTCGCTTCTCGGTGCGCCAACTTTCCTATTGTGGTGGTTTTGCCAACTCCGTTCACTCCCACGAACAGCCAAACGGCTGGCTTGGTTTTGCCGTTCTCGGTGGCAGAATCTTCTCGCGCGGTGCTCATCGAACGGTCGAAACCTTTGAGGCGTGAGACGATTTCGGTTTTCACCAAGCCAGCCAATTCTGTCTTGTCGGTTACGCCATCGGCAGCAGCTTTGCTGCGGACTGTGGCCACGATGTCAGCGGATGTGCCCACGCCCACATCCGCACGAATCAATGCGTCTTGTAAGTGTTGCCAAGTCTCATCGTTGATATCACCACGTCCGAAAACTGAGCCAAGATAGCCCGAAAGTGCGGCGCGAGTCTTTCCGAGGCGATCCCTGAACGAGGGTGCGGCAACTGCTGGTTCGGGTGTTGTGGTGCTGCCAGACTCTTCAAGTTGCAACTCTTCGCCGCGTTCAATACGGCGCGCCTGAACAATAAAATACGCTGAGAAACCGATAATGATCAGCGCAGCGATAGCGATAATGATCGTGAGGAACATGGCCGATGGACCCTACCTAATCTTTCATGGTCTAAACTTGCGTGCTTTGCGTGTGCGCGTGTGTGCGTTGAGGTTAAGCGGAACCAAGGATCGCTCGCAGCGTCAACCTTACACCGTCACGCAACACCAAAACATCTATCACCTCAGTTGGCCGGAACAGCTTCACCTCAGCCGCCAAGTCGGCCATTGAAGCGAGTTCTTTGCCGTTGATCGCAATTATTAGATCGCCGATTTGCAGCCCACTAATTTCGGCGGGCGAACCGGCCACTACCGAGGTCACTAAAGCACCCGGTGAACCATCAGTGGGTGTCTCACCTTGTATCCCTAAGTAGCCAACATCTAAGGATTCGCCACTGACAATACGTCTTGCGATCAACTCAATCGTGTCTGAAGGAATCGCGAAACCCACACCCACGCTACCGCGCGCCAGACTAGTGGTTTGGATCTGTGTGTTGATCCCAATTATGCGGCCTTGCCTGTCGGCCAAGGCACCACCTGAGTTACCGGGATTGATCGGAGCATCAGTCTGGATCATCTCCACGGGGTTAGGGTTTGCTGGGTCTGATCCACCTCCCAATAACACACGGTTGATGGCGCTTACCACGCCGGCGGTAACGCTTTGTTCCAACCCGAAAGGGCCACCAATAGCCACCGCCAACTGACCTACGCGCACTTCAGAAGCCGGTGCGAAAACCGCTTGGACCAAAGAGTTGACTTCGGTTGGGTCAACCCCAACGATGGCGATGTCGCGGCTTGTATCGCCACCAATGACAGTGCCGGTTACCACTTGACCGTCAGCAAAGCGAACGCTTACGGTGGAGGCCCCCTCAACGACATGGTTGTTGGTGACGATGTAACCATTCTCGGCATCCCAAACCACACCCGAACCTTGACTTACGTCAGTTATTTCTATGACTACGATCGAGGGGCTGAGGGCTTCGGCAACATCGGCTACTGGTTCGTTGGAATTGCTGTTGGCTAACGGCCCAGGTTGCACCTCAAGAATGGACTCAACTGTTGGGGTGTCGGCGTTGGCGTTGATTGGGGCATCCAAGTCCGTGCCGGTTGAAGGTACTAAAGCCTCAATGCCATCATTTTGAGCGGGCACCACTGGATTATTTGCAGACCAATTTTGACCCACTACAAAAGACCCGCCCAACAATAAAATCGCTAATACCACCGATGCCACAATCCTGAAAGGTTTGGAGCCGCGGTTCCGCTGTTGACCGAGACTCGCTGCCGCTGACATCGACGTGAGCGGTGGTGGTGGAGGCGGGGGAGGCGGAGGGGCAGGTGCCGAGAGAACTGGCGACGAAGGGACCGGTGCCGACACGGTTGGGGGTGCTTGAAACAACCTGCCTTGTGCAGCCGGTTCAAAGGGTGACCCAGCCGGTTCAAAGGGTGACCCAGCCCGTTCAAAGGGTGATACTGGCGGATTTTGCGGCAACGCTTGCTCGAAGACATCCGTTGTCTGTTGCGGCGGCAGCGGAGGTGGTGGTGGAGGCTCTGCGGGCGCAAATGGGGTTGATGCGGGCGTTTTTGAAGGGTCTTCGGCCGCATCGACCGCAACCGATTCGTTCACGCCTAGTTCATTGTTCACAGCTATCAGTTTAGAGCGTGGAGCAAAAAACTCCACACGCTAACCTAAATCCAAATAAACCGTCAGCCCCGGGCCACTTGCAACCAACGGTCAACTAGTACCCGATTGTTTTCGATCCACTCTTTTGCGACTTGGCGTTGCTTGACACTTACGAAAGCGCCCTTTATCAACAGTTGCACGACACTTGCTTTGGTGCCGCGAAGTAGCGTTGGCCCTACTTGGGCCTAGTACTGTGTGAGTTTGGAGTACCTTACCATCCGACACGTGCAGAGGCGGTAACCGCAGAGGCGCTCGCCGGCTGTTCGTCAGCGAGGAACATTTTCGCGGTGTCTTCTAACTCTTGCACGCATCGCTCAATCGGGAACCAGCCATTTTTCCAAAAAATCAATTGAGAAAACCAAACGTTCTGCAGTGTGCGAATGATCTGGTCACGATTGGTGGTGTCGAAGCCGGGTTCAAAAGCCGTCTCCAGAACGTTGGTAAAGGTTTCATGAATTTCTTGGTGGCACGCCGCGACCTGTTCGCCTTCTGCTATCAACCCACCAACAATGGCGGCGGCGATTCGTTGATTGCTTTGCGTGGTGAAGGTCATTCTGCGGAGCAGATCTAGCACTTTTTCTAGAGTGGTATCGCCCTCGGCCGGATTTTGCTTTACGCTCTGGGCTAGCTCTCGTGTCCACTCAACTAGCGTTACTGCTAGCAGATGATCTTTCGACACAAAATAGTTGTATACGGTGCCCAACGCCACTCCAGCACGATTGGCGACATCACGCATTTGCACCCCGTGGTATCCGCCGGTGTCGGCTAGGTCTAGTGCCGCGCGCAATACACGGTCACGGCGTCTCTTTTGGTTTTGACTGAGTTGTTGTTCTAGTATCACGCCGACAGCATAGCGACTCGGTGCCTAATCGCTACCCAAAATTTGAGAAATCCGTTTCTTGCCCAGCACGCCGTTGAATGGTCGCCCGATTATCGCCTTGCGAGTCCCCACAATAACCGGCCGTTGCAGCAACCTATGGTACTTGCTTAGTGTTGCCACCACAGCGTCGGGGTTGTTCACGTAGTCTTCCTCGTTGAGGCCGAGTTTGGCGAACTGAGCGTCTTTGCGAACTAGGTCTTCAACTGGTTCTTCAAGTTTGTTGATGATCTCGTGGAGCGTGGCCTCATCTGGGAAGTCTTTCATGTAGCGGACTTCTGTGAACTCGACACCCATTTGCGTAGCGACCGCTACAGCATTGCTTGAAGAGTTTCAATGCGGGTTATGATAGATAGTGAATGCCATTACGATTCCTTTGGTTCGCTGATCTTATTGGGATTTAGGCTTAGACAGCATCGGCTCCTAGTTCGCCTGTACGGATGCGAGCGAGCGTTTCGACTGGCGTAACCCAGACTTTGCCATCACCTATTTTTTCGGTACGCGCTGAGGAAATGATCGTTGCAACCACACCATCGGCTGCGTTGTCTGTCACCAAAATTTCGATCCTTGTCTTCGGTGTGAACGTGACCCGGTACTCGGTTCCGCGATACGTCTCGCTATGCCCTCCTTGACGGCCGAAGCCCTGCACCTCCGACACCGTCATGCCTGCCACACCGATTTCAGCAAGCGCTGCTTTCACGTCTTCCAATTTGAAGGGTTTGATAACCGCAGTGACCAATTTCATGGCATTTTCCCCGTTTCTGATTTCCGCATCACCGGCTCTTGAAGCACAGGATACAGAACCGCTGTGCGATGCGGTGCTTTTTTGCGGTTGCTTTCGGGGTTGGAATGGGCATCATAGGGGTTGGTTCAGGCATCGGAGGCGCGTGCTGTGCGAGGTAATCGTTGATGAATACCCGAGACCAATTGGCGCTTGGTACTCTCCTGTTTTTGCTGAGCGTTGCCTTTTGCCTAGTAGTTGCGGGTTGTGCGAACTCCGAAAATGCCGAGTCGAGCGACCAAGGTGCAACTACTGCTCTCCCAACCACCACCTCTAAGCGGATCACTGCTGAAACTACCGCTAAACCAACGACCTCCATTTCTACGACTACCGCCCCAACTAGTACGGGGCGAACCACGACCACAGTTGCGAGCACCGCAACAACCAACGGTCAATCAACCACCACAACGTCAATCACCGCTTCTGAAATCACCACCACCGCACCCCCAAATCCCACCATCACGACCAACACTGAAACCACGAGCGCGAGCGTGAGCACGAGCGCGAGCGTGAGCACGAGCACGAGCGTGAGCACGAGCACGAGTGTGAGTGTGAGCACGACCACAGTTGCGAGCACGACCACAGTTGCGAGCACCGCAACAACCAACGGTCGATCAACCAACACTACGTCAATCACCGCTTCTGAAATCACCACCACCAACACCACAACCACGACAACCGCAGCACCTTGGCCGGTTGACCCTCGCACGGTTGCTGACCAGCAATGGCGAGTGCAGATTGAGGATCAATGGACGCACAGCACGGAGGCATTTACCCAAGGTCTTGAACTGCACGGCGACACCATCTATGAAAGCACTGGCCTTTACGGGCGCTCTCGCCTGCGCGCTCTGCGGGGAAGCACTGAAGTACGCTCGCGGGCTCTTGCGTCCAACTTGTTTGGCGAGGGATTGACCGTCGCGGGTGACGAAATCATTCAACTAACTTGGAAGGCTGGCCGCGCTTTGCGTTACGACCGCGATACTTTCGAACCGCTTGGCGAGTTTCGTTACTCGGGCGAAGGCTGGGGGATCTGCTGGGACGACACCCGCTCACGGTTCTTGATGAGCAACGGCACGGCAACCTTAACGCAGCGCAACAGCGACGATTTCAGCGTCACCAAAACCGTAACGGTGCGCCGCAACAATCAACCGGTGGTGCGTATTAACGAACTTGAATGTGTTGACGGTTTGGTGGTCGCCAACATCTGGCTCAGCAACGAGATAATCATCTTTGAGCCTGACTCTGGCGAAGTGTTCGTGACCGTAGACGGGTCGCTGTTGGCTACGGAAGCTGGCATCTCCGCAAGCGAGACTCATACCGTGCTCAACGGCGTGGCTTACCGTGGTGATGGCCAGTGGATCCTCGGCGGCAAAAACTGGCCGACTCAGTTTCTGGTCACCTTAACTCTCAACTAATTCTCTCTCGACCGCACTTGCGGGCGGTTGGCTAGCGTTGCTTCAAAGCGCAGTGTCACACCCCCCGGCCATGCTTAGGTTCCCTCGCGATCCGGGTTGGAACGCCATCAAAACCGACACTTTTCGGAGACCAAGATGGCTCAACCCATTTCCAACTCAACCCTCGGCCGGCGCGCCCTCAAGCTAAATTGTGGTGTCGCCGCCATCAACAATGAAATACTGGCCCTACCACCACCTCACGGTATCGCCGTTAGCCCATACGGCCCACTTGTGGGTGTGCGCTGCGGCCCACGCGTGCAGGCTGTTGCCTACCCACTTGCAGCGCGCCTGATCGGGCGCGCTCAAGGCGAACTGCACAACACCACTATCGCGGTTGTGGTAAACCGTGCTGCACCAGCTCAGATCATCGATCCACGGCGCCCGCTTCCGCTAGACATCAAAACGGAACTCGGGCCGGCTGTTGATGTGGGGCGGAGGGTGCTCAGCATCGCCACACCCGAGGAACACACGCCTCCTGTTGATGTGTTGGATGTGTTTTGGCTTGACAGCATCATCAGCGCAACTTTGCGTCTAGGGCCCGAGCAACCACTCAATTGGGGTTCAATCGCGATGCTGCACCCGCTCAGTAATGAGGCGATAGAACCGTGGCAACTTCGCGACCGGCGTACCGGGCTTACCTTGGGTTGGGATGCGTTCCGCCAGCGAGCTTCAAACGCCAGTTCCCCCTGGCCGGGGATGGATCCGGCTATCGCCGCTTGGCTTGATGACGGTTCGTTCGCTCGGTGGTGTTTGGCAGACTTGCCAGAGAAGGATACCCTGCTTGAAGATCTACGTGACCTCTTAGAACCTTCGCTCATTACACGTATCGACGAAGCATTAGATTCGCCTGGAGAGTGGATTAGGCGGTGGATTTAATCATGGATGTCAAACGCACCTATCCGCGCAGGTTTGAGAACGGCTGCAAATCTGGCATCCTTGATGATGGTGCTTCGTTATCTTCAAGGAACCGTGTGACTTTCAAACCTGGCGACCGTGTTGTTTACCCGCATCACGGTGCCGCTGTGATCGAAAAGCGGGAGAAGCGCACTGCCTTCGGTGAGGAGCGCGAATACTTAGTGCTACGCATGGCGCACGGAGACCTAGTGCTGTCGGTGCCGGTCGACCAAGTAGACCAAGTCGGCATGCGTTGGCCTATTTCAAACGAAGATGTCGCAGACCTCATTGATGTGCTTGCCAAGCGAGATGTTCGGGAGCCAGCCAACTGGTCTCGCCGCTTCAAGAACCACCAAGAAAAATTGAAGTCGGGTGATGTCTACCAAGTCGCTGAAGTTGTGCGCAATTTGGCGCTGCGAAACTACACCAAAGGCCTTTCGGCTGGTGAGAAGTCTCTCTACACGAAGGCGCGAACCGTGTTGATTTCCGAACTGGCTTTCGCCCTTGATGTCGACGAAGAGGTAGCCACCAACCGGGTCGACGATGCTCTAGTCGAATAGCCCGTACTGCTAATTTTGGCGGTCAATAGTCTCGGGGTTGTCGAGGTGGTTGGGGGTGCCTGTGCAACTTCGCGTCAACTTTTTGGTAACTGAACCCTGGCAACATACAGGCGATCTGGTTCGTGCATGCAAATACGCGATGGGTGGCACGGGGGCTTTATGGTTCTGCGGGCGAGGCGCCTGAACTCTCACCAAATTCTACGAATAGATTCGGACTACTAAGCGCTCTTGGAGTCGCTGTGGAGAACTCGCCGCAGCGCTCGCCGCGAACGTTTGCAGCGATTGTGGCCGCGCACAATGCGCCTATAAGGTAGACGGCGGAGGCTGCAATGAACGAACCTCAAGCCGCAATCGATGCCATCAACGCCTGCGACCCTCGCTTACATAACCGTGAACCGTTGGCGCTCGCCCAAGGCCGTAAAGCCGAAGCATGGGTAGAACGCCTTGATCCCGACGCTTCGCTGGCACTGCGGTTGGCCGCGCGAGCGCACCATCTCCGCCGCTGGGAACTTCCCCGACCAAGCTATCCAAGCGGCCGAGCCGGCTACCTGCGTTGGCGGCGAGACCAACGGAAACGTCACGGCCGCGATCTGCTTGAGGTGCTAAGCAAATCGGGGGTACCCGATTCGGTAGCGAGTAGGGCTTCCGAAATAGTGACCAAAAAGGGCTTGGGTTCCGACCCCGAAGTGCAAACCTTTGAGGACGCTGTGAGTCTGACGTTCCTAGAAACGGAACTTCAACCGATGCTCGACCGGTTCAATGACGACAACAAAGCGGCAGACATCGTGGCCAAGACCCTCACCAAGATGAGTGATGCCGGCACCCAGCACGCTCAGGGATTAGGCGCGAACCTAGACGAACGCAGCCGAAACGTAATTACCCAAGCTACAGAACGGCATAATCTGGAAGCAATTCAGCAATCGCATCATTGAGCACAACACGAGCAGCCTTGGGCTGCCGCTCAGATTTTCGCGCTTGCGCCACAACCCGAGCGTGTAATGCAGACTTCCGATCGAACGCCGGAACGGGCACATGTTTCAGGGGGTTAGTATCGAAATGCAGTTTCGAGGTCTTCGATTCTCGCCACGCTTCCTGCAAGCAATCAGCGTTCAGCACTCCAATCAAATACAATGCTTCATCTTCTGACGATGCCACATACCAGTAAGTCTTGTCATCTGCTAAAAGCCCGATTGGCCCCCGACATGCCCTCAACCTATCCCCAGATTTGTTGTAGAAAACCTTGCTAAGTTTCTTTGAATCGCTTGCGGTGATTTGCCTCGTGAGCGTTCTCTGGAAATCTACGTTTTGCGATAACGTCACCCCAGCCGTTTCAGACCGGTTGCGTGCATACCGAGTTTCAGCTTCTTCCCAGTACTCGTGCGTGAGAGGTAATCGTGTTTTGAACTCGTGGTTGTGAAGCTCCAAAACAGTGGTGCGCTCAATGGATAACGGCGCGATAAAATAGGCATCGGGCGCACACACAAACGGCATCAGAGTTTGCGCTCGAAGTGTCCTGTGCAACGCCTCGGTCTCAACAACCGTTGTAAAACTCACACCCTTCCAAGGAGCCTTGGTGGATGCTTTCGTGGTAACGGTGGCTATGCCATCATCTATTTGAATCGGGGCCAGCACTAAACAAAGTCCGAGAGGTGAGGCCACAGCACCACGCCGAAACCTTTTTGCATACCGCGACGCAACGCTCTCCCGGCACCTCATTGCTGTGACCGTTGGGGTTACCGGGTCTCCCGCATAGGCAAGCTTCTCGGCATCGCTCCACGATTGCCCGCCAGCACTGTTGCGTTTGCCGACAACAGTGCAAGTACCGTTCGGAGAATGAGGAAACGGTGGCGGTTCAACGTCATCATAACTCGCAACAGTCTCAAAATCGACGTGCGCGTCACCCCAAGCACCTAAACGCCAAGTTTTCCATGTCTGGTTAATCAACGCACTTCCAGGCAGCACAAGACCGAACGCGCCACCGTCCTCCAAATAAAGATCGGCCACACGCGCCGAGAATACCGAGGCCAGATCTCCTTTCGCAGACCACCTTGCCTTCGGACGCAAACCGTACCGTTCACTGAGAGTTGCCAACTGGTCTTTGCGTATGCCTGTGGGCGTATCGTTGGCCACCAACCACGGCGGATTGGCGACAATCGCCATAACCTTCTGCCGATTCAACGCCGCCGGAGCAACCTGGTTGCCGATATACCAACGCCAAAAATGGCTGCCTTCGTCGGTAATGGCGTTCGATAACTGCTTTACGACTCCACCGAGCATCTCCTGAGTTTCTGGATCCGTAGTGACTAATTTGCGGTTCCCCACGGCGGCATCAACGAGGGAAGCAATCAGAGAATCGGCGTTGGGTGCTTCAATGACCGCTGCTGGGATATCAATGCGTTGACCACGCGCCGAAAAAACCCCAAGCGTTCCCTGAAGGTTTTGCTGTGTCTGTTGTGAGTGCAGCAATGCGTCTGCAAGATGCACACGAAGAGGCACCGCGGCACCTGCTGGCAAAGCCGTAGCTAGGGTTGCTTTTGCCATCTCAACAGCTACCGGATGCACATCCAAACCAGTCACCATCGCCGCTACGATCTCCCGTGAGAAACCAACCAAAAGAGGGTGTGCCGCACGAATACGTTTAGTGATCGCTTTGGCTGACCAAAACAAGAACGTACCAGAACCACACGCAGGATCAAGAACCGAAAATGCCCGCATCGGTTCATCATCAGCACTCTGAGCAACGCCAATCGCTCGTGCTGCGGCTTGGATTGCCGCATCCAGACGGGCTGGATCTTTCATTAGCACTTGATCCACGACATCAGCAGCCAGCCAATCAGGAGTATAATATTCGCCGAATTCCTTGCGGTCATCTCGATCAACCAAATCGTGATACAACTCTTTGAGCAAATCTCGATCGGCGCTTCGCCAGTCATATTTCGTAACGCTGCGAGCCAGACGTTCCAAAAGTACCGAGCCAGCTTCGAAATCTCCGAGCCAGGCACAAAAACCATCTGCAACCGCTTCAGGTAGTTCATCAACACGCGAACCGTCTCGCGCCGCGAGCACAATCATGCGAGCGGCGACAACAAGGATTGTGTGTTCAGCGAAGTTGTGTGCTTGACCGACCGCACCGGGGCCAACCAACCCCGAACTTTGCAATGTACGCCACCATAAATTGAACTTTGTTGCGTAGGAGGGCTGCGATTCGACTTTTGGCAACAGTGCTTGGAGTTCTTTGATATACGGGTCAAACAATATTCGCAAAGGAAATGGCGGCGGGGGCATACCACGGCGAGCCTCTGGCGCAAGATACCGGTTGACGAACTCGCGGAAGCCGTCGACAGCGGTCATGCGTACGCGTTTCGCACTGGACAGAGGGGTCAAGTGCCCATCTTGCGTTTGGAAAGCCCCACTTGCGGCGTTCCACTCCCAACCCCACCAAAGGCGGCCGTCTGTCAAGAACCCTCGCCAAGGTCGTTCTTCGCCACCGGTGAAGGGGCCTTCGGCAAGCGTTTGGACATATCGAGATAGCTGCTCGAATTGAGTTTCGCTGGTTCCCGATCTTGATTTTGTTGGGTCAGCCTCGTTTCGGGCTTTGGTTTCGATCACCACTCGGTACTGGTGGCACACAAGGTCAGCTGCGCCAGTGCCGACGCGTACTTCCAGTTTGTAATCTCCCGCGCCCATTTCTTTGAGGAGGTGCGCTAATCGGCTGCGGATATCTTGTTCGCCTTGTGAGTCCAGCAGAAACTCAAATCCCTGTTGAACACGCATATCGGTATCCATACGAAATCTTCCTCGTGCATTGATTGCGGTGCAGCAGTAACGCTACCGTCCTTGGTTCCTACGATAGCGAAACCGCACTCTTTGGATGCTCGTGGGTAGGTTTGCGGCGGTACTCTCAGCAAAAGAAGAAGTCGGTGCTCGACTAATAGCTAACGGACGGAGGGGTTGTGTCTGGTTTCGTTTGGGTTGGGTATTGTCTGGGGCTTTTCGCTTCCTTGTCACGCGAACAGACATCAGGGTGGGGAATGGCACATCCGCACCAGCGAGCGTTGTTAACGGTCTATCGCGTTTACTGAACGGAGATGGGTTATCTCGTTTTGGCTGAATCCGAACTCCGTGAGAACTTTGTCGGTATCGGCACCCACCCAAGCCGGCGCCAACTTGCTCTCACCAGGCGTGCGACTAAACCTCGGGATCGGGGCCACCTCCGTGCCATCTTCGCCAACAAAGGTCTGACGATCCACATTGTGCTGGTAAGCACGAGCCTCATTGAACGTGAGTACTGGCGCGCAACACGCATCCGTGCCTTCAAGAATCTCGCACCACTCGCCACGAGACTTACTCGCAAACACCTTAGCTAAACGGGTTTTCACGAACGGCCAACCATCACGATCGTATTGAGGAGGCAACTCCGATTCGTCAACCCCAATCAAAGACAAAAACAACGACCAAAAATTCGGTTCTAGTGGGGCCACCGACATGTAGCCACCATCTGCACATTCATAAATGGCATAAAACGGTGCTCCGCCATCCAAAAGATTAGTACCCAGATCCTCACTATATGCACCACTCGCGGCCAACGGGTAAAACATCCCCACCAAAGATGCCGCACCATCAACCATCGCCACGTCGAGAACCTGACCCACATTTGACTGTCGGGCTTCAAGCAGAGCACACACAACTCCGTATGCCATGGTCAACCCACCACCAGCGAAATCGCCGTGGACGTTTAGTTGAGGAACTGGCGCACCACCGTGAGGGCCAACCGAACGGATCAACCCGGTTATTGCCTCATAATTCAGTGAATGTCCGGCACTACGTGACAAGACACCATTTTGCCCCCAACCCGTGAGGCGGCCATAAACCACCTTCGGATTCCGGGCCATTACTTCGTTTGGGCCAACTCCTAAACGTTCCACCACACCCGGACGGAACGCTTCAAGAAACACTTCAACACGTTCAGACAAACGCAACACAACCTCCACGCCGGCTGGATGTTTGAGATCAACCGCTACTGAGCGTCTTCCACGGTTCCAAAGAGTGTCACCTTGAGCGGACTTCTCGCTAGCTACGTCTGACAAACGATCAATCCGAAAAACCTCAGCGCCCATCTCCGCTAAACGCAACGATCCATACGGAAGCGCGCCCAACCCCGCAAGTTCCAACACCTTCACACCGGCAAGCGGCCCTCTCAAACCCATTTATCGGCGCTTCGTTCTCATATCAGAATTCTCCAACACCGTCACAGCGGTGAGCGGGCAACGCCCCCCAAGTCTAGGAACACAAATCGAAAACGAAAACCAATACACAACCGCACCTAGTCCACGCAGCCAACGTACAACAATACCATCGCCAGACGTGCCGAGGATGACGTAATCGGGCTCTTCGCGTGCGGGGGTGCAGTCAGTGGGGAGCGGGCCCCAGCTGAACGCGAGGGAGGATCGGTCTGGAACGTGACCGCACCTCAACAATACCATCGCCAGACGTGCCGAGGATGACGTAATCGGGCTCTTCGCATTGACGGGTGCAGTCAGTGGGGTGAGGGCCCCCAGTTGAACGCGAGGGAGGATCGGTCTGGAACGTGACCGCAAGCATGTTTTTGGTTTTTGGTGGGGTTGCGGTGTTGGGGTGTTCGGTTTCGCTGTTGCACATTCCCGAGTTGAGATGATCCGGCTTGTCGGACGGGTCGTGAACGTGTACCCGGTGGCTGATCTGCACCCGGAGAATGTATTCATCGTCGAGGTTCAGCCAACGTCGGTGGAGTCGTCAACTTAGACGGGTGGTTGAACTCCAGTCGACACTCGCCGCGTGCTCGACGAGTCCAACCAACGTCGGTGAAGTCGCCAAACTATACAGGTCGTCCACACCAACCGACATTACCCACGTATCAAACGCAACCCATCCACCAACCTTGGTGGAGTCGCCAAACTAGACAGGTCGTCCACGCCAACCGACATTCCCCGCGTGTTCAACGAGTCCAGCCAGTCTCGGAGGAGTCGTCAAGCTCGACGGGTGATTTAGTTCCGCGACGACGGTCGGCTCGGCGTTACCGGTTCGACTGATGGGCTCAATATGGACCCGGTGCTCGTCTGTGCGCTGGATTTTAGAGGTTTACGTTCTCTGTGCTATACAGATTATTTTGGATTTTTTTAATATTTTTCAGTAATTCACGGGGTCATTGTCACAGGGGGTCAGTAAGGTTTGATCCATGAGTTTACTTACACCATCAGAGCTTTTTGAGGAAGGTACGGCCAACGGTGATAACACCGCCGGGGCGTTGCGGACCGACAATACTCCACCGGTACAGACCCCCTCCACGGCCAGCGATGGCGCCACCACCGGAGCATCGCCGACCGATAGTGCTTCACGGATGCAACCCTCCTCCGCGTCAGGTGACTGTACCACTGGAGCATCGCGGGCCGATAACCCGTCACCGTTGCGACCGGATGCGGTGACCGCCCCCGACAACGGCGCGCAAAGAACATCGCGGACCGATAGTGCTTCACGGATGCAGGCCTCCTCCGCGGCCAGCGATGGCGCCGGTGGGGCGTGGCGGGTCGATAGCGCTTCACGGATGCAACCCTCCTCTGACGCAGCCAGAGGTAGCACCACCAGAACATCGCGGGCCGATAACCCGTCACCGTTGCGACCGGATGCGGTGACCGCCCCCGACAACGACGCGCAAAGAACATCGCGGACCGATAGTGCTTCACGGATGCAACCCTCCTCCGCGGCCAACGGTGAAGCCAACACCGGAGTATCGGGGACCGATAGTGCTTCACGGATGCAGCCCTCCTCCGCGTCAGGTGACTGTACCACTGGAGCTTCGCGGACCGATAGCACTTCACCGGTGCAGACCTACTTCCCCGCCGCCAGCGATGATAATGCCGGCGGGGTTTTGCGGGTGCCGTTGGTTGATGAGGTGGGGTTGTCTGATGAGGGGTTGCGGTCGCGGTTGAAGGTGTTGGGTCGTGCCGAGTCGACTTTGGCGGCGATGAAATCCCGTGCGTTGGCTGAGTTGAGTCGTCGTCACAACAAACGCGACG
>JAHQYM010000081.1 GCA_024421095.1 Acidimicrobiia bacterium | reverse complement strand
ATCAAGGTCAGGATCATAGAGACCCAAAACGCTTTGAGTGTTGCCAACATCAATGGTGAGAAGCACCCTGTAAAGCTACCGTTGTAATGCTATTCAAGCTCAACCGTGCAGCAATTGAGCACCCGCCCGTTTCGTTACAGACACAATCTTCTTAGCGTCAATCAAGGCAGACGAATCGACTACCCAAACATCAACGTCATCTGGATTCATTCAGGAGAACCTTCAAATCATCAAGTTGGCCAGTATTGAGCGCGAGGTGGTCTGCTAGGTCGCGGGTGGTGATTCGTCCCCGATCCAAGGCGGTGAAGAGTGTTGCTGACAAAGGTGTTCCGAGCGCACGAATACGTTTCTGGCAAGCGGATTCGTCGCCACCACCCCCCGAAGTGTCGTTCCAGTCCCGTGCTGCGAGTTCAGAGACGACCGTTGAGTACAGTGCAGGAACCGCAAGCCCAATTTCTTGGAGTCGAATTGCCATCGCTCTCGCACTCACAGAGAATCTGTTGGCGAGATACCGCGCCGTGTCGGCATCGGCGGTGGGTGAAGCATTTGTCACTCCATATTTTGTTGCCGCAACTTTCTCAACAGCTTCTTTGGGAAGCAGAAAGGTTGCTGCGTATCGTTCACACCATCTCTCAACCGACTGGTCTTCTTCGGTAGGTGTCACAAAATCTTGGCAGGCCGCATCGATGCGCGTCAAAAGATGGGCGACTTCGTGAAATAATGTGAATATTCGAGCGGTGGGGTGGTAAGCGGTGTTGACGGCAACCATTGGGACGTAGTCGTTCCATGCTCCGAAACCACGAATATTGTTCTTTCCCATCGAAAGTTGCACGACCAATACGCCTTGCTCTTCAAGGTGGCCGCGCCATTCACGAAACGCGACCGATAGGTTTTGCCACGCGAGTTGGTCTGGTGTGGAGATACTGGAGTTGGAACGCTCCCTGATCGCGGCTTTGGTGGGATTTTGATTGGTTTGATATCGGTTTAGCTCCACTCTCGGTGCACCTGTGTCTTGGAGAACCCACGCCGTTAGTTCTTGAAGTCGACGCGCCCACCGTATCTGGTTGGTTTCCTTCGGGCTCAGTTTGCGGTTCGCTGAGCCTTGGGCGCGCCGAAATGAAGTTGGCATTCCCGCGTCTGTTGGCGGTTCGGGTAGAAAGAACAGCGCCGATGGCCTCTTCAACACTTTGACGAGTTTGCTGAATTGCCCTTTTGTGGGGTTTGATTTTGCGTTCTCCCAATCTTCGACACGCGCCGCGTCTATCTGAACTCGCTCAGCCAATTCCACCTGCGTGAAGCCGGCCTCTTCACGAGCCCAAGCAAGTACTTGAGCAGATATAGGTACGGTACTAGCGTTCATTTGGCTGGCCCTCTAGCTGTTCCACGATTTGGAGACGAAATCTGGTGATAGCTTAGGCGTGGTTTGTTGCCGGTCGTGTGAATACCTCAAATTTCTTGCCGGCTGCGAATACTCCCTTAAGTATTCGAGGGGTGTCTCCAGCCGCAGCATGAGGGGTCAGGCGATCGCGGTTCTGGTGACCAAGACGGTGTGGGTCGTGTCAGTGCTGGACTCCACGGTGATCGTGTAACCGCGCACCGTGATGCGTCGACGGTGTAGACAAGCACTCCTTCGGCCAGCAGAGCAGGGAAAGTCCCGACTACGCCGTCGCGGTAACGCTGTTCGAGAGGGAGGTCGTAACCGACTCGGCGGCTGCTCTCAATGACGATCACTTCGGTTCCCGACAGAGGTACCGCGGCCATTGCTACGCCATCACCGGGTGCAGCTATCAGTTCCAAATCGAAATATTCTGAAATTGTTTCGAGTAGCATCATGCGGGGTTAGTGTAGACCAATGCCGGGCGTGGCGTTGGAGCCAAAGCCGTGCCAACGGTTCTCTTGACGACGCTGGTGCAGGTCGCCCTTGATTTCGGGTTCACGAGTTTGTTGGGTTTAGAACGCGACGAGGCCATAGGGTTGTTTGACGAACGGAGAAACGTCTACCGTTTGCATCGCAAGGTCATCCATCGCCATGACACGGCTCCGCGTCGACGAACGAACCATCGCCTACGCCCAACACCGTCAAACGCAACCGAACCCTGCACAACACGTCTACACTATGCTTTGTCGCAACGAACGATAGTGCTTGCCGGCCCTCAAAGCCTACGAGGTATGCGTGTTCGCAACTGTTCTGTGTCTATCAAACCCACGCAGAACCAACGGCGCGTCAAAAGCTTCTCCTGAGAATCGACGTGCATCAACCGCGAATCTCGAACCATTCGACCGCCACACCGCGCAACTCAAATATCGTTTGAAACCGCGGCATCGCAGGGAATTCGCGGATCGATTCGTATGAAGTCTGTTCAAGTGTCGCGACCATCATCATTCTCGCATCATTCAACCACTACTTTGAGAAAAACGGCTACGCAAACGTGTCCTTAATGACGCACCAAAGTAGATTATCGTCACGATTGTGAGCGATAGTGCCCCTAACAGTAGTAGGCTCTTTCCGTCGACTGGCGTTAAATCTCTTATGTTGCTCCCATATACAGCAAACGTAAGTGACCCGGTTGAAAATGCCACCGCGATGCCAGAAGCGAAGGTACGGAATCGTTCCGTTCGTTGTTGCTCATTCAGATATTCGCGAAGGCCTGCTACTTCAGTCGCGGTGTTCACAGCATGCAATGAATCTCGCAATTCGGAGCGTCTAGCTCGTAAGTTGCAATCAAGATTGTCCAACGATGCGTTCAGAGAGTTGTCAAGAATGTTACTATGCTTGCCTAGTTCGTCGCGTAGAATGCTAACGCCTAAACGCCGTCTCAAGCGAGTTGAGTTTTCACGAGCTAACCTAAGATAGCAATCTAAGTGTGTGACGGTCTTTAGTGACTGGTTTAGGACCGTGGTTTGCGCGATTGGAGAAATCGAATCTTTTCGGTCGTCATGAAGAAATTTAAGAAAATGCGCTTCCACTTGCTCAATTTCAGTTTGTAGGTGATTCAGAAAATATAGTTCGTTTTTGATAAGGCGTTCGAGAAGATGAATAATCAAAACGCGCCCAGGGGGCTTTTCATTGAGTCGCAGAGTAGTGCTCGTATCAAGCAAAAACCCCGGAATAGCATGGTGTGGCCAACGTTGCACAGAATCGCGAGAATTCCCCCAATTCAAACAATCGCCTTCTTGTGGAGTCTCCCAACATACAACGGTCCATGAATTTGTCGTTAGAACCCTAGCTAATCTTTTGCAATATGCCACTTCGAAGGACTCATGCCTATTGGGGAACGCTAGAGTAGCAAGATCCAACAATTCACATTCATCCAAATAGGACTCTAGTTTAGGTAGTTTGTTTGCGGTAGGTGATATGTCTGAATAGTTTGGAAGATCATTGAAAAGATCCAACCGACCGAGAATTGAAAAATTGCTGATTCTTGAAATCTCGGTTAGTAGTTCATGAGCTCGGAAGAGAGTTGCCTTTGAAGATAGTTCGTCATCGAAATCAAATTCGATCAAGATCTCATCGGCACCTCCTAACATCTTGATTAGTGATGGATTAACCTCGGAGGTCAAGGGATCAGCAAATAACGGACTTGTGAAACTGGTCTGAAGCGCTTCCCAATCAACTAGTCTTTCAAAAAACCCTGAAACAAACAGACGCATGTCGGATTTAGCCTTTACCCAAACCGCAAAGTTGGGTCCATTCCAAAGCTCAGGCGACTCATGCCGGAAAGTCATTGCAGTTTTTGGTATTGCAGAGTTCTGTTTCGGGAGATTAGTCATCACGAGCCGCTATCTGCTCTATTATCGGAGACTTTATAGTTGGATATGAATTGGCTTTTCTCCATTGATTCTCGACGACTTCAATATAGTGGAAAGCGTTCCGCTTGTTTGCAAAGTAAGTTGGACTCTTCGTGATCTGTCCTGACCATGATCTGTACTTTAGCATCACGTTTGCAATTGCGCACCCGGCCGATATGCGGGATAACGCAAAAACAAAGGCGAGATCCTCGTTCGTCCGAAGTGCGGGCCAACCTCCAACAGCGAGCGCGAGACTTCTGTGAGTCATTACACAGTTTGGGTGAAAAACAAAAGGTGTCGTCCAATTCGGGGACAACTCCCCAGCGTGCCACGTTTGGCGCTGCTCTATCCAGTGCGGTGTTCTTCCGCCATCAACAGAAATGCGGTTCGCAGCGATCCATTTATATGCTGAGGTTGATAATTCCTCCATCATTCTAATTATTCCAGGTACGACGAGTAGGTCATCGGCGTCCAACGGCAAGATAGCGTCTCCGACAGCTCTAGATAACGCAATGTTTCTCGCCACCGCCACGCCACACGGTTCGGGATTGTGAATAATGCGGTCAGGGCCAACAAAGGTCTGAGAGGAAAGCCCATCAACACAAAGAACCCAGTCTACTGTAAATTGCGCCTCCCTACGGAGTTCATTCACGGAATCTGCGACCTCGTCGAAATATGCCGTAAGATCGGGACTCATAGCTGAGATTATTGACAGTGTGGCCATCGTTCTCCTAACGTACTCAGGCTAGAGTACAATAATACACGGTATGATTACAGAGTGATGATAGTTACAGGCCTAGGTGTAGTGGGCATAGTTGTTGGTAACTCCGTGATGGCGTGAGTCTCGTGTGTACGTGTGGGGTTGTCGACAATTCACGCGAAAACGCAGGCGGCTCGTGTGTCGCATGCTAATGCAAGGTTGATGCCCGCTGGGCGTTTGTTGATGGTCCGTCGGGTTGAGTTAGGTATGCCCCAAGCTAATGTCGCGGTTCAGATGGGTCTTTGTTGGGGCACGGCCGCGAAGTGGTTGCATCGTTATCTCGTAGAGGGTGAGACGGGTTCATGGACCGATCCTCAAAGCCACACCGGTCACCGATGCGCACCCCAGCGAAAGTTGAGGAGCGGGTTTGTCGGCTTCGGACCAGCATGAGGCGCGAGCCGGTGTATTTTGGGGCGCGTACGGAGATTCCGGCTTTGGCGGTGTGGCGGATCTTGTGCCGTAATGGGTTGAACTGGCTGAGGCCGGATCGACCGGCCCACCGGTCAGGCGATACGCCGCTATGAATGCAGATCTCCATGTGAATTGGTGCACCTTGATATCAAGAAAGTAGATAAGATCCCCCCAGGCGGTGACTGGAGTCCACGGACGCGGCTCTGTGCAGGCCAAACACACCAAATGTAAACCAGTCGTCTGCAAACATTGAGTCCCTGCGCGTAAACGTGGGATTTGGGTTGCTGGTGTTGGGTTGGTGGTCATGTTATCAGGTATCCTCGGGCTTGGTAGTTGGTGGGGTTGGTGAATCCGTGTGCGGTTCGTCCGAGGGTTTGTAGGAGGTTGTTGATTCGCTTTGATTCTGCCGTTGGAAGGTCGTCCGGTGTGGTGCCAGGCCAGGATTTCGTCGGACCAGTTGATGATACGGGTTTGCTCGAGTTCAGTCAATGCGAGTTCAAGGTGCCAGGCCAGGATTTCGTCGGACCAGTTGATGATGGTGTCGACGATGTTTTCGAACTCGGGCAGTTCACCAGTTTTGTAGAGGTCACAGAACCTGTCGAGCGCTTCGAGCGCGCCGTCGTGCTCGTCGGCTAGGTAGAGTCCGTGGAGTTCTTGTAGTGCTTGCCAACCGGTTTTCAGTCTTGGGTGAGCGTCGAAGAGCTTGTCGAGTCGTGCTTGGTCTGTGTCGGTGAGCGTGTCACCTCGACGCAGCAGCAAGAACCGGGCGCAAAACACTTGAGGACCTGCGACGGGTTTGGTTCCGTTGTTTCGGCGTTGGATCTCGCGGCGCACCGCAGTCAACCCGGCGGTGAACCATCTGATGATGTGGAACCGGTCAAGCACATGGCGTGCTTGCGGTAAACAGGTTTGTATGGAGGCTTTATAAGCATTAGATCCGTCGCTGACGACGACTTTGACACTACGACGCCAGCTGTGGGGTTGCGACATCAAAAACCCTGTCAACCCAGCGCTTGAGCGGTGTTCGACCATGGCTAGGGTGTGGCCGGTGTCGCCGTTGACGATGACGGTCACATAGCGGTGGCGTTTCCGCATCGACGTTTCATCAACGAGTAACACTTCGCAGCGTTGACTACGGCGACGCGCGGCGACCAGCCCTAGGTTGCGTCTGACTTCGCGCGACAAATAAGCACCAACCTCCTACAAACCCTACTACGAACCGCACACGGTTTCACCAACCCCACCAACTACCAAGCCCGAGGCACCCTGATAACATGACCACCAACTCAAATCCCGCATTTGCGCGCAGTGCCAACTCTCAATCAAGGGGCACGGGGCATCGGCCTCGGTCGCAACATTATTGCTTGACGGATTTACACAGGGTTGAATTTACGTCTAAGTGAGTAACTGCTGCGGTTTCGACGGAGCAGTAAAAATTTCTGTACAAGTGGCACTGTATAGCCAGCGTATATGACCCTAACGAACGTGATGTCTTCTCTACTGTTCAACTTTCAAGGCGGAGAGTGTGGCGAAGTACGCCTGGACACAATCTTCACTTTGTGGGTTAACTGGCTCCGGGGTGGTTGGAATCGAGCAGAGTAGCCACTGCCTCTCAGCACCTGAGATAAGGCACAGAGAGTGACTGACTACATCTTGTATTGCTTACGTGGTCGCCGGTGTCAGCGTGTGAGTCCCACGGGCGGGAACGCCAACCCCTATCTTGTTGACTGGGCTAACGCCGACCGTGATTTGCTCGCCTACTGCGGTTAGGCCGGCGATGTCGAAGCTCCTTGCATCAGCAGGCACGGTCATATTGCCACGGTTGCCCGCCACTCGTGGGTCCACCGGGTACCACACTACTTGATAGCCGGTGACTCCTTCCATTTTAGCGTTTGCCGCATTCACGGTCCATGTCACCCTCACCGTGGTCGTCTTCGGTGGCTGCACAACAGTAAGGCCGACTACTGGCGTTTCAGGTGTGGCTTCGGCTTTGGCTGTCACCGCAGTGGGTGCGGCGGTAGCAAACGTTGGGCTATGGGTGCCGTCGGTGGTTGTCTGACCTGAGAAGCCGACTCCGTTGACCGCGATGATTCCAATGATGTGTGGGCCAGATGACAAACCAGTGATGACAGTGGTCGGCCGAACCGATGCAGCCACCACCCTGCTGCCCGCAACGGGCTCATTGCCTGTGGCATTGCGGGCCCACCACACGTTGTAATGCGTGATGTCGCTGCCGTTGCTTGCTGGCGGAGTCCAAGTGACTACTAGTGATCCACTCTCCGGAATGACCTCAATATTTCCCGGTACAACCGCGTTGGGCAGACCTGCGGGAGTGCCCGATGCCCAGTCGCTCCAAGGACCATCGCCGGTGGGGTTCGTGGCTCGCACTCGATAATCCCAAGACGCGCCCTGAAGTGCGTCTCCGTTGGCAACAGTGGCCTCATACCTGGTAGCTGTGCCTGAGTGCGCGACGTTGACAGCTGTTGGGTTACCGGGCATCGGGTCGGTTTCACTTGTTACAGTGGCCCGACGTTGTACCTTATAGCCGGTCACCGCGGCGGTGCCGTTGGACGCGGGAGCATTCCACGTAACTATCTGCAGAGTACCTCTCAGGTCGATGAAGCCTTGTGCAGGGGCCGGTGGTTGAGACACCCGAACATTGGTGGGTGCAGCAGGTACAGCAGTTTGTGGGCTGACACATCTAAGCAACACCAGCGACCAACCCGGCGGGCAGAGCGGTTTGACTACAACTGTGTTGCTGACATGCCATTCGCTCCAACCAGCCTGGTTGCGAGCCCGGATTGAGATACGGTACTGACCTGGTGGCAAATTGGGCCACTCCCAACTAGTAGTGCTAGCATCGTACTCTCCACCCGTCTGGAAGGTTGGCGTTGATCCCTGGGCACCCTCTATCGATATGTCCCATCTGGTGATGCGAGACCCGTTATCGTCGGCGGACCATCTTGCGGTGATTATCCCTTCTCCACCCGAAACGTTCAACGCAGGCCGCGAAGGCACATCATAAACAGCGGTATTAACTTGGGTTTGTTCTCCGCATCCTGCGGCGTTGCAAGCGCGTATGGTGATGGTGTAGCTGCCGGGTGCAACGTTGTTCCAAGTGTAGTTCGTCGCGGTTGATGATGGCCCACCTGCGAGGTTACCGTCATCAACTTCCCATCTGGTGATTGGAGACCCGTTATCATCAGCGGACCAACTCATCTGGATACGCCCCCCCGTGTCCCGCGCAATCGGTGGTAGTGACACCGTGTCCTGCACACTCAGCGTTGGTCGCGATGGAGGGGAGACAATCGCAGCCGTTGAGGTTTCCCGAGCCACAGTCGTTGCCGGTGGTGCAGTCGTTGCTGGAGCCGTTGAGGTTTCCCGAGCCACAGTCGTTGCCGGTGGTGCAGTCGTTGCCGGACGTGCAGTCGTTGAAGTTGTCGGAACGGCGGTCGTTGTGGTTGAGGTTTCCCGAGCCACAGTCGGAGCCTCTGTCGTTGTGGTTGAGGTTTCCCGAGGCACAGTCGTTGTCGGAGGTGTTGTGGTTGTGGTTGTGGTTTCGTTTTCGGTGGTGGGTTGTGTTGTTTCGGTTGTGAGGGTGGATTCGTTGTTGTTGGTTGTTAGTAGGGCGAGTGTTGTGGTTGCTACTGCGATTAGTGCTGCTGCGGTGATACCGATAACCCATTTTCTTGCGTTACTGCTGGTTGGCGGGTTTGGTGGTTGTTGATTTTGTTGTTTGAGCCTGCGAAACAGTTCTGGGTCCGCGTCGATGGTTTCGTCGTCGTTACCGTCGAAGAGAGGAAACGTGCGTTTATCAGCAAGAACAGTTTCATCGTCGTCGATTCGGGGTGGAAATGTGGGGGCGGGAACAGTTTCGTCGTTGTTGGGTGAGATGTTGGTTTGGTGGGTGGGGATGGTTTCGTCGTTTGGGGTTTCGGGTTGGTTGTGGGGTGTTTGCTTGTTGACAGCTCGACGTGTTTGGTTGAACAGTTCTTCTGGATCGTCGAGGGTGTCGTCATCGTTCACGCGTACGGTTCCTTACAACAGGGTTTGTTGGCTGGTGTGTCAGGTTTGGCTGACTTGGCGTTGCTGAGCGGCTTGGCTACGACAATCCGTAGCAGCCGTTTGCAGGCGTTGAACCACTTGACGCAACGCGATCGTGTCAACGGTTCGCCAATCGTTACAGAAACGATCAGCATCCGGGCCTTGCCACCAAATACCCTCAATTTGTGAAGCGATAACCGAAATCGTCGCCTCAATCTTTTGGGCTTCTTCGTCGAACTTACGGGACAACACATCAAGTTGTTCCACATCAGCTCCCAATTGCGCCATTAGGGTTCCTTTCGATCGGGTCCCGCCGAAACGAGAACACTGCTGTAACCACGTATCGTAACCAACATTACATCAACAAACCACAACCCACCCATGAGGAGGCGACCTCCATCGGTGGTTGCGACAAGTCGGCCATAATGGTCGGTGATTAGTTAGCAACCGAACCGATGGAGGGCGGCCTCCATCGGTGGTTGCGACAAGTCGGCCATAATGGTCGGTGATTAGTTAGCAACCGAACCGATGGAGGTTTCTATTATGGTACAGCGTTTGTGTTTTGATGAGCGGACGCGGATCGAGGTGATGTGTGAGGCTCAGTTGAGTGTCGCGGTGATAGCGAAGCGGTTGGGTCGTCACCGGTCTACGGTGTATCGAGAGTTGGCC
>JAHQYM010000003.1 GCA_024421095.1 Acidimicrobiia bacterium | reverse complement strand
TGGAGGGGGTGACGGTGCTGGCGCTGTTCCCGAACAAGACTTGGAAGCGTGCCGCGACCGATGCGCACGGAGAAGCGCTGCTGGAGTTGTATTCGGCTGAGCTTCCGATGACCGTGTTCGTGGCGTGTGAGGGTTACGCTGCCCATGTTGAGCGCGGCTGGGTGCCGGCGCAACGGTCGCTGGCCGTGGAGTTGACTGAAGCACCAGACGGTGGGTCGGTGGTGTTCGCGGAATCGACCGGGACTTTGCCGGGTCTGGTGGGCCGGTTGAATCCCATTCGCGACACCCACGACCGCAACTATATGTACGCAGACAATGTTGCGATCAACGATGGCCTGCCGCAGCCGACGCGTTTCGTCCCGGGCGCTGAGCAGCTTCGGCTCCAAGATTTGAACGGACAGGTCCTGATGGTCACCGTGGTAGCCGTCGAAGGACGCTCGTCACTGCTCGACTACCGCAGCCCATAGCCGCCAAGCTACGCAGCAACTCCCGTCGTGGGACGGCTAGCCGATGAGGTAGGCGCGGATGATTTTTTCAGTTCTTCAAGGCTGAGGTTGCCTTCCTTGTAGGCTCTAGCAGCTGGTAGAACGTCGGTGAGGTCGCCGACCCCTCCAAGCCGCCCTAACCGAAGCGGCAAGAAGGCCAACTTGGAGGTTTACGCTGCCATCGGTGGGGCCACCGTGGTGACAACAGACGTGGACTGCTCCACTTCTGACCCGAGATAGGTGTGCATAGTTAAGTCACGAAGACCTCGGTTTGTGATCATTCGTCCAGGGACGATGACCGATCAGAGAGGTATTGAGTCCGTGCATGGTGGAGAGGTCGGCGGTCACCACGGGCTCTGATGTCGTACGGCAGAGCTACTCTGGAGAATCGCCGACCTCGTCTCGCTGGTACACTCGGCATCGTGCCCAAAGTTGGGAGCCCATCGCTCGCGACGGTAACAACCCACACAGAAGGAGTGCTCAATGGACACCGAAGAATTGATCGGCCCAGACCTCATCCTGTTGCTTCTAGCAGCTCCGAGTCGGTGGAGCAAAGCTGTGGATCGCATCAATGGGATAACTAGGCTTGAGAAGCTGCTCTTCCTTATAGGCAAGGAATGTGAGCACAACACCGCGATCCGGGAACCGTTTGGTTTTATTGCATATCATTATGGTCCTTATTCGCGGGAGGTCTACGAGGCTGTCGAATTGCTGGAAGAGGCCGAGTTAGTGCGAGAGGATCGTGCATTCACGGATTCAGATCTAGATAGAGCGGAAGAACTCCTTTATTCTGATATGACAACGGAAATTTCTTACGAACGACAATTCCTCCTAACAGAGAAGGGTAAGATAATCGCGGAGTACTTGGCCAAATCACATCCGCTGGTTCAAGAGGAAATCAAGCGCATCAAAGATCAATATGCTGGGCTCACCTTACAGAACTTGATATTTCATGTCTATAGTCAGTATCCCGACTATTCAGAGCAATCTATCATACGCAACAAGATCATGCAGTCTTGAACCTTTGGAACGTGCATACATGTCAAACGAAGCACAGATTGGATATTTTTTCGTCGCTTCAGCCTGCACGGTTGTCTCAACTATTCTTCTTTGGCGTAAGCATAGGCGAGAAGCTGAACAAGCTAGACTCTCTCAGAATGAGAGGCTCCAGAAACTTCGAGTCGCAATTCGGTCTCAGATATTAGATTCGTTGGTAACTAACTTATTACCGACTAGGAGAATCTACATCAGTCTCAGTGATGAAGAAAGACTCAGACGGGAGTTAGCGTTGATATTCGATAATCCACATGTCGTGCAAGCTCTATCAACCCTTTTTTGTGCATTACTTGAATTGCAGGTGTATCCTCAGAAGCTCTTACGTGCCCGAGCTGTCCAAACGATCTCGTCGATCATCGGGTCGCTAGCATTGATAGGTGCGTTACTTCCTTTGGCTGATTGGTTGAGGGATGAGCCAATCGAATACGGCTATTTCAGTCTGGTGGCACTCTTGGTTGCCGCAGCTTCAGGAGTGGTCTTCGCATTTTCGGCGTTCTCAAGGTGGAGATCAGAGTGCCACCTTCAGTCAATATTACAGGAAACATGGAAGTAGGAGTTTCGATGGAGTACAAGACTGAAGCCTGTCTGGTGTCGGATTTATGCAGTCGTGTTTCAGATCTCTGGGGCGCAGAGGCAACGAGCCAAACAGAAGTGCGGTGCCACGATCAAGCTAGAATGGATATCTTGGTGCGAACACCGGCCACACTCATCGGCATTGAGGTGAAACTATCGCACTGGAACCGGCTCTTAGCGCAAGCGTATTTGCACCGGTATTGTGTGGACCTTGTTTTTGTCGCTTTGCCAGCCAAGAGCGTGACCGAAGAAAGACGTTTCGAAGCTGCCCGCTTTGATATTGGTGTGATCGCTATTGACAACGGGTCAACGCACATAGTGCAGGAAGCAGGTCCGGCGCAACCGTCAAAGCATCTTCGTCAGCGTCTAAGTGAACTTCAAATGGGTGAACTTTCGCTGCTAAACAACGGTCGAATGGAGCGGTAATGCTACATTTCCTCGCATACGGAAATTCTGACCAGGCGAGCTTTCGTGATCTTGAGGTGAGGCAGTGCTTTGATATCTTGACAGTGCCTTCAACGATCGCATCGTATTACTCTGATGCTACTGCGGCTTTCGTGCTTTCTTCCCAATTGGATTACATGATTGAACCACGGACACCGCTCTTCCAAGAAATGCTGCAAGCACCCAGAGCATCCCACTACACGTTAGCGGCCGAAATGGGCGAGACAGTTAATGCTCATCTAAACAAAGGTGGTGAGGTGGTAGACGGCAACAGCAGATATTTCTCCCCAGAATTCTATTCTGACGATGTTTGCAGAGAAATGGTTACATCGATGGTTGATTTCCAGAGACAGTATGGTGGAAGATCTGCACAGATCACAGATAAATTGAACCGCTATAGGAAACTCCTAGCGGAGGCGACTGGTGATTCTGGTACGACTGAGCGAAATGACGAAAAGCGTGAACCTAGCTACATTCTCTGTCCGTACTTTGCAGTTCGCTCCTTCTCTGATAAATGGTGGAAGGTTGTGGGTAGGACTTGGAATGCGGCAACACAACTTGATGATCCAGGAGTGATCTCACCCGTGGTGTCAATGAGCGACCCGTCACTGCTTAGAGAAGCGATTGAACAGGTGCCAAGCACTCTCTCATCTAAGGTGTTTTTTTGGATTCCAGGCTTCGATGAAAAGCAAGCATCGTTGCATTCACTTGTTCAGGTAAGATCGGTTGTCGCTGATCTGAACGAGGAATATGATTTGTTCAATCTTTATGGTGGGTATTTTAGTATATTGCTGGGTAAGTTCGGACTCGCTGGCTTCAATAATGGTCTTGGGTATAGTGAATCTCGTGAATGGCCAACTCTGGATTCGACCGGAGCTGCTCCTGCTCGCTACTACGTAAGAAAACTGCACGCATACGTTTCCACAGCCACGGCATCAGCCATAGTGGAGGCAGATCCCGCCTTTGCGTGCGAGTGTAGTGTTTGCAGAGGAGGTCGACTCCCGACTGAATTAACCTATCATGAACTCAAAAGACATTTCGCGTTGGCGCGTGCATGGGAGATTGAAATCGCTAATAGTGCAAGTCTTCCAGACTTGCGCGACACGCTTCGGGCTGATTCGTCCCGCTGTGATAATCTAAGGAATAGGCTACCGTCCCACCTGAGAATTCCTACAGACCATTTGAATCGCTGGGCGGAAGCCTTGGATTCATGAATTCGCTGAATGGTCGCAGGTCGATTCTTCGGTCAATAAGGGGTTGGCACCGGTAGCTCAGGCCAAACATTGGTTTCGCTAAGTCGTGCGTTTGGCCACCAGTGCGGTAGTTAAGCACCTTGTCTGACTTCGAGACAATGTCAAACAATCCCAATGACAACAGACACCACCACGTCCGGCGGGTTTCTGCTAGCAGATAGCAGGAATCGTTGGGCTCTTCCTCTCCGATACTTGGGGTAATATTATTTATGCACCCGATTTGATTGGTGTGGAGGTATCCGATCGCACAAACAGCAGAGGAATCGTTCAACTTGGCGTTGAATCATCTGGAGCGAGTGGCTGTTGCGGCTTACGACCCGACCGACTGGCTTGAACTGTCGACGTTTGGATTTACTGCCTTGAAGCTTGCGTTGTGGCGGCGGCTCTTCAATTGAAACGGCCACGTCCTAGGAACCACTGGTGCAAGGTGGAAGAGTCTAGGTATCTTGCCGTCGAGTATGGCTTGCCCGCGATTGAGAACTTGCTCGTAGATTTGAACACGATGCGTAAGCACGAAGCGTACGGCGATGTCGACCGTCCCGACAATCTTGATCCGGAGGTGGTCGCTGAGGAGATTGAGACGTACGTTGAACGAATCGGGAAACTTGTGCTATGAGTCAGCAAGTGGTTGTGCAACGAGTGTCTAGCACAGTGTTGGAGGTAGAGGATCTGGCGGATGTCGTGCGGAGGTGGCCGGACGAAGCAGCTCGCGTCTGGACCTATGAAGCCGTTGCGAGTTCAAGCAGAAAAGAGGCGGTGGAGGCGATTGTGGCGACCGGTTCGTCGGTTCGCGATGTCGAACGCAGCGACGATCTTGACCTAGTTCTGGTTTACCGAGGTTCTCGGCCGGTTCTTCCACGCGAGCCGATCTCGGTAGATCTGAGGTTGTACGAACGGGACGAGGTGTTGCAGAATCTGGCCGCGTGTCACGACTACCTGTCTTGGACCGTGCGCTATGGGCGGGTGTTGTTTGAACGCTGCGAATGGTGGACGACACTTCGTTCGGGGTGGAAGGATCGGCTCTCGCTGCCGTCGGTGTCTGATGCGCTCGCACGCGCGCGGCGGGCTGAGGGTCTCTACGAGAAGCTAGTCGAGATTGGTGACACCGATGCTGCGGCGGACTTGGAGCTTTCGATGCTGACATCGCTGAGTCGGGCAGCGCTGAGCAAGGCAGGTGTGTTCGCGAAGTCGCGCCCCGAACTTGCCGACCAACTCTGCGGAATCGGGGAAAGGGTGTTGGCGGAACGTTTAGTCGGTGCTTTGGAACGCCGCACCGAGCGGACAACTCAGGATTTCGCTGTCCGAAGCAGATTCGGATAATTCGATTCGTGGAAGAAACCGGCGCTCAAAACTAGCCGTTTTGCACAAATGAAACAGATTTCTCACGGGGCTTCGGTTGTTGTATCAGTCAATGGACTGAAGGAAGCGTAATTGCTGCGGTCTACGGTTTGGTCTTCATCGGTAGTTTCGGCGCTTGTAGGTAAGGCTTGACGTTGCGAATCGATTAGAACTCGTACCCGGCTGACGTTGGAACCCGGTTCGGTTGCCGTCCAAACGAGTTGCGCCACAGCTTCCAACAATATTGGGCTCACGTCAGCTTCAGGGTCATCTTGGGTGATGTTGATCGTCAAAAGGTCTCTGTCACGCGTAGCGCTCAGTAAATCAAACTCAAGGAGTTGATTAACCAGACCATTATTTCGTTCCTCTTCAGTGCGGAACTCGTCGAAGAGTGGCCGCAACCGACCCGCGCTAGTGCTAAATGGGCGAATCTCACGAACGACCGGAACAACAGTAGATTCGACCTGGTCGATCAGGTAGAAAGTGGCGGGTTCGGTTGGCAACACTGGAGAGGTGGTAGTGGTGGTCGTGTAACCAGGCCGCAGGTTCTCGGGTAGGTCGCCAACAGGAATTTCGGTTGCTGACCCGCCAGTAGGAACCGAACAAGCAACACTCAACAATGCTAGAATCAACCCGAATCCCGTCACCAACAGCAACCGCACACGGTTCGCCATACTCACCCAACGAGGCCTCATTGGTAGTCTTCCTTCTCAACGCTAATCGGTAGTGCCACCACCATGCGCGCCCCCGGTAACCCGTCAAGGCGCTCTTCAACCCACACCGTTCCAGAATGCAAACGCACGTGTTCTGAAACTAATGCCAACCCTAATCCAGTACCGCTGTGATGCCCGCGTCGTCCTCCAGAACTACCGCGACTGAACCGGTCGAAAATCACCTTTCTCTCGCTCACAGGAACCCCCGGGCCGTGGTCTTGCACGACCAAGAACGCCAAATCTTTTTCGCTCGCGATTTCGACTTCAATATTTCCCCCACCGTATTTGTCGGCATTGTCAATAAGGTTGGCAATAACCTGTGCTAAACGCCGCTTATCAGCAACAACCACCAAACCTTCACCCTCGCTACTCACGGATAAATCGACGTCAGGCCTGGTTGAATAACTGATCGCGTGGCGGACAAATTCGGCCAAAAATACTGGTTCGGCCTGCAGAGCAGCGGTGCCCACATCATATCCGCTGATCTCAAGCAAGTTTTCAACGAGTTGAGTGAAGCGAGCGATGTCGTCAGTCAACAAAGCCAAAGCAGTCTGGCTTCGTGTCGACATATGTTCACGGTCGTTGTTGAGCACTTCAATAGAGGCGCTGAAGGTCATCAAGGGCGAACGCAACTCGTGACTAACCTCTGAAGCAAAGCGGGTGTCGCGTTCGATGCGGTCTTCGAGGGATTGGGCCATCCCATTGAACGAAGCCGACAGAGAAGCCAAATCAGCATCGGCCGGAGGTTTTAACCGTGTTTGCAATTCACCAGCGGCGAGCGATTCGGCGGCGCTGCTGATGT
Source organism: Acidimicrobiia bacterium (assembly GCA_024421095.1). Lineage (GTDB taxonomy): Bacteria > Actinomycetota > Acidimicrobiia > Acidimicrobiales > Aldehydirespiratoraceae > VXYK01. The sequence continues at coordinate 51,905 of JAHQYM010000003.1, read as the reverse complement.
CTGCTAAAGGGGTCAACGCGCGTCGCGAAGCCCATAAGCCAAAACCGGCTGCTACTAGGGTCGTGACTGTGCCCACAACCAGCAAAATCAATCCCAATGAACTGAGCGTGTCGTCAACTTCGCCTATCAGAACCGCCTCGAAATATGCCGCGTCTCGTCCCGGTAAAGCCACGCCGCTTACTATCGCCGGTTCTCCGTTCAAAGTAACCCGAGTGCGGCCAGCCGAAGCTTCAGCCACCAACTCCAGTAGCGTGGCTGGTACCGTTTCTTCGCTGAACACCAACAGGTTCAAACCCACCCATTCGTCACGGAAACGCACCAACGGTAAAGCCCCTGAAGTGGTCGTCAAAGATTCCAAAATGGCGGCCACGCCTTCAGCCGACGGGTCATCTCCGACTTGGCGTTGGAACCGTTGCCCGTTTTCGGCGAACGATGCCAAAGCGGCAGCGTCACGTTCCACTAGCAGGCTGCGTCGGGTCAGAGTCAAGGTCAACAAACCAATAGTGGTGGCTAGGAGCAACCCCCCCAACGCAAAGAGCAAAGTAATCCTCGCCCGCAGGCCAAGGCGTTCCCAGCGAGTCATCATCGCAGCTGACTAGGCTTGGAGTTTGTAACCCAAACCGCGCACGGTAACAACGTGTTTTGGGTTGGCTGGGTCGGTTTCGATTTTCGTGCGAAGCCTCCGAATATGCACATCCACCAGCCGTCCATCGCCAAAATAGTCACGCCCCCAGACCTTCTCAAGCAGCAACTCTCGGCTAAAGACACGCCCAGCGGGCGAAGCGAGTTCCACGAGCAGACGAAATTCAGTTTTGGTGAGACGTACTTCCGCACCGTTAACCCGTACCAAACCTTCATCGGGGATAATCTCAAGTTCGGCGAACACTAAATGTTGCGTGGCGGGATCTGAGGTACGCACTCTGCGCAGCAACGCTCGTATCCGTGCGGCGAGTTCTTTGGGTGCGTGGGGTTTGGTGAGATAGTCGTCTGCGCCGGCTTCGAGACCGGCAACCACATCGTGTGTGTCGGCTCTAGCGGTCACCATAACGATTGGCACGTCAGAGATTTTGCGGATTGAACGGCACACCTCAAATCCATCCATGCCCGGCAACATGATGTCGATCAAAACCACGTCAGCGGGGTTCTGGCCGAATGCCAATAGCGCATCTTCACCCGATTCGGCTTCCGCTACTTCGTAGCCTTCGTCTTCCAATGCCAAACGCACCGACATGCGTATTCGCTCATCGTCTTCAACGGTTAATATTCGTGTGCTCACAGCGTCAGTGTTCCACAATATTGAGGGTTAGGTAGACCGGTGTTTCAGATTGTCGCTTTGGTCGCTCTGGTGGACTTGCTTTGCGTTCCATTCGCCAGACGCACGCAAGGCCAAAACCGCAACGATTGCCACGCCGATCGCGCAACCAACTGCGCTAAGCAAACCCACAAAACCCGCTAACGTGGTGCAACCTTCGCTGCATTGCAGGATAGTTACACGGTAACCAATAAATCCGCCGCAAAGCCCACTCAGCAGAATCGCTAGCACAGCCAACACTCGGGCGGTTCTGCTAGGTGACGAAGTAGCGGTCATATGCACAATCTTACCCGACTCCGATAGCACCTGCCGACGTTTTCTGAGTCGGCGCGCCTACAGTGCTTTCGGTGCGTGTGCTTGTGATTCTGCCAACATATAACGAAGCGCCCAATATCGCTGAAGTGATTCAGCGCTTGCATCAAGCGTGCTCCGATGCGGGAGTGCTTGTGGTAGATGATGCCTCTCCTGACGGCACCGCGCAGGTGGTCGAGGCTTTGGCTTCGGAGTTCGTGGGTGTAGAACTTTTGCGACGCACCCACAAACTGGGGTTTGGGTCGGCTTGTCTTGATGGGTTCCGGCGCGGTCTTGAACAGGGTTTCGATGCTCTAGTGGCAATGGACAGCGATCTGTCGCATGACCCTAACGTGTTGCCGCAGTTGCTTGAGCACCTTGAATCCGCTGAGCAGCACTACGGTTTGGTTATTGGTAGCCGTTACGTCCCGGGAGGTTCGATTCCGCAATGGTCGTGGTATCGCCTCTTGCTATCGCGCTGGGGCAACCAATGGGCTCGGCTGATGCTCGGCTTGCCCGTGTTGGATGCAACGAGCGGTTATCGCGTCTACCGGGCAGCGACTTTGGAGAAGATTGACCTTGACGAGGTACGATCCGAGGGCTATGGCTTTCAGATAGAGATGGTTCGTCGCATTGTTGCTCTCGGCGGTTCGGTTGCTGAGGTACCGATCGCCTTTGTTGACCGTGTGGCTGGCGAGTCCAAAATGTCGACGCGTATCATCGTTGAGGCTCTTTGGTTGGTGACTTGGTGGAGTGTTCAAGATCGTGTCTGGGGCGTTCGAAATCGTGTCCGCAAACTACGAAAGTTTAGCGAGTCGGGCAGATAATACTGGATTAGCGGGTATCCTTTGCAAGACATGCCGCACTAACCGTGTGCGTCAATTGATCTGCCTAAATATCTGGAGGAAAGATCGGTGCCCTTGTCAGAAGACGAGCGACGTATTCTCAGCGAGATCGAGGATCATCTCTATGAGAGTGACCCCGACTTGGCGCGTGAGGTGTCACAAACCACCGTCTACACCCACGCGTTCAGAAATCTCAAATGGGCGACTTTCGGTTTCCTAGTCGGCGTCACATTGATGATCTTTTTGCTTTCAGTGCATTTTGCGTTGGCTTTTCTTGGTTTCGCGGTGATGTTGGCGAGTGTTTTGTGGTTTGAAACGAATGCTCGACGGTTGGGGCGGGTCGGCTTGCAACAAATGACCGAGCATTATCGCGGCGGCACGTTTCGGGAAGCAGTTGGGGGAGCAGGGGTGCGCTTTCGTCAGCGTTTCCAACGTCCCGATGACCGTAAATGAGGTCTCGGATCTAACGCGGCGAGGGCAACTCGGCGCATTCCGCTAATCTTGCGGCAGTGTCCAGTGATCTGTGATGCTGACTTGCGGGCGTTATGCGCTAACTGCGTTTGATGTTGTGCAGCAGACGCATCTGCGCTTAGGGAACCGGCGTAGCGCAGTGCGGTGACATTGGCAGCGAGTTCGTTCACGGCACCAAGATCGGTTCTTGTGTGGCTTATTAGGCGAGCGCTTTCCATTGGCGTGTGATGCGGTTGGGGTGACAAACCGAGGAGTTTCAGTGCCCTAGATGCATCGTCCCAAGCTAGTTCGGCGAGCAGCAACGGTGAATCTGCCGCTCGCCGTTTGTGTCTGCGGTGCTGGATTGCTTTACTTGTGGGGGTTATGAGGGCGAACGCCACGAGCACAATAGTTACAAGCGCGACGACACGGGCGATCTCAAAAACCCGGGTCGTGGTGGAGGGGGCGTTGACTTCAATGTTGGATGGAATTGTGGGGCCGGTGGCTGCGGTGGGGTTGGGTGCAGGGATTGTTGGGGCGAAATTGTTTGCGGGGCTTGCTAGTGTGGGCAGAGCGCCGAACTCGCTCCGCTCACCAGTTTCGTTGCTTGGGTATTGCGCCGCGAAATTGAGCCCGGTGATGTCGGCATCGTATGCCCGGCTGCGTCCTGGGGTGGGTTCAAAGGCAACCCAACCCACACCCGCGAAGTAAACCTCCGGCCAAGCATGGGCGTGGTGGCCTCGTACCACATACTCTTGACGGTCAGGATCCCAAGTACCCCAAGTGTAGCCAACTGCAACTCTCGCGGGGATTCCCAGCGAGCGGACCATGGCGGCGAAGACAGACGCAAACTGTTCGCAGTAGCCGCGGCGTACGTTGAACAGAAATTGTTCGGCCGTTGAAACGTCGTGCTGGTGAGCGACATCAAGGTCGTAGGTGAAGTTCTGTGGGTCTCGGAAAAAGTCTTGAAGTAGTCTGGCACGTCGGAAATCGTTGCTGGCGGTTGCGGTGACTTGGCGAGCCAGATCGTTTATCCTTTGCGGCCAACAATCGTTGACCAAAGCGGTTTCGTCTGGGCCACAAACAGGCGGCAGGTGGGTGTATTCGTTCAGGAACTCCTCGCTGACATTCTCTGCGGTGCGTGCTGGGAGTTGCGCTGGGTCATAATCGGGCACCAAACTCTCTACCGTGTAAGTGAAACCTCCTGCCGCTTGGGTTGCAGAATCCGCGTGATAAACCAGCGCACCGGTCTCAACTTCGTATTCGAGTTCGAGTCCGCCGCTATCGATCACCCGGCTAAGTTCGTTGGCGACTGGCAGGTAAATGTCGCTGGAGTTTCGCGCCGCTTTGGTGAAGGTTTGGGTTAACGTGCGCCGATTGGCAATATTCGCTGTGCTGCCGACCTCTGAGTTGCCGACTTCCACGAAGCTGGAAGTGCGTTGCCATTGGCTGCCATCAAAGCTAGTGAGTGCCATTAACCGCCAATAATCACGTTCATTTTCAGCGACCTTTACCGAGAAAATTTCTTCGTCGCTCTGATTGACCAGCGAAGCGGAAACATTGACGAGCGGGCTAATGATGTTGCGTGTTGGTTGCGATTTGGTCAGGTCCTTTACGTTCAGCAACGGCTGTGAAACGGCTGGCGAAAATTGGGATACGACCAGTCCAGCAACTGCTAGCGCCAGTACCCCAAAAATGGCTCCACCGCGTAGCGAGGCTGCTACTCCGCGGTTAGCTTTAGCGGTGCTCCAAAGTGTATGGTCGGTTTGATTGAGGGCACGTAGTGAAAGTAAGCTGGCGATGACCGCAGCGGTGAAGGCAACACCGTAGACGATTTGGTTGCGGTCGGTGCCCATCAACGCGGTAAACACAAACAGAATGGTCGCAGGGATAAAAGTCTCCACCGCGAGCCGTCTCCGAAACGCCGCAGTGTCAGCCACGAAAGCCGCCATCCAAACGAAAACGGCCGCAACCACCACGAAACCTTGCAGAGGTTCCACCGGCACTACTGATTCGGTGAAAACCACCTCGGCAGCCCTCAAATCAACTAACAGCGCGTTGAACGTTTCTGCTGTGGGCAAAACATAAAATCGTTGATCGGGGTAGAAGGTGACGTTGCCGACTAGAACCAACACAACAACGCTAATCACCGCTGACACCAGTAGTGGAATCCGCCACCATCGACAAGCCAGCGCTAGTAGATGCGCTATTGCGGCCAGCGCCAACACTTTCGGCAAGAAAGACGAATCAGTGAACAGCCGAGCGAGCGTCAGCGCAGCCACTAGCGAAGTTGCTGTGACGCAACCCGCAGCGAGCAACGCGAGCATGTGGCGCATGGTCCTCTGGCGCATAATCACGCACGCACCGCAGTTCGGCGGATACCCGGAATCAAGAATTTGTGCAGTTGATTGGGGCCGCTCAGATGAATCCAACCTGGCCCACGATGACCTGAGTCGTTGGTGCCCCAGCGTTGCGTGTCTGTGGTAATCACTAGTTGCGCGCGCAGGCGTTGAGCGAATTCGTAGCGTTTTTCACTGTCGTTTGCGAGAGACGGGTTTGCCGAAACGGCGATTATCGTGGAGTTGCTACTCGGAACATTGGCGTGGATGGAGTCTGCGCCTTCGGCGAGGGGAGCGAGAAATTCAAGTACGTTGATTAGCTGCGAACTTCCGATGATTTCACTTGTGGCGCGGTTGTCGGTAGTTTCGATTAGCACTGCGTCGTTGGCCGCAAGTACTGCCGCTGCGATTGAAGCGGCTATTGATGTGGTGACATCCAACGCGGTTGGTGTGTGACCCGGCGGTCTAGTATCAATGATCACACTCAGCAGGCCGTGATGCGGGGGCCGGTGTTGTCGCACTTGAAGTTCATCTTGACGGGCAGAAGAGAGCCAATGCACACGCCGCAGGTCGTCGCCGGGAGTGTAGGGGCGCAACCCGTTGAAGTCTTCGTCTTGCAACCCGAGCGTGTCTTTGTGTTGCTGGCCCGTAAACGGGTCGCCGACAAAACGAACCGGCAACGCTGGGATCGGTTCAAGGTGCGGATGCACAATGAGGCGTACCGTGCTCGGTATTTTGTGTTTGCGTTGTACCAGCCCTAGAGGGTCAAGATCATATATGCTGAGCGGCCCGAGATCATACAGGCCTCGATTGTCGGCGTGGAACCGATACGAAGCGCTCGTGGTGCCGGTTTTAGCCGCGAGGGGAGCGACATTGAGTGCGTACCCTGCGGTGCCCTCAATAGCATCGTGGAAACGCATTAACGGGGAGCGGCGTTTGTTGGTGTTCGCAACTTCGATATGAACCATCACAGATTCACCTGCGGGAACAAACTGTGGTGTCACACGTTTCCTAATCGTCACTTGCGATGGGGAAAGGTAGCGAAGCAACATTGCCAAGATCACAGCTGAAACCCCAGCGATAGCCGGCACGAAGAATTCGATACCGCCAAGAACTCGCGCGAATACGCCCACCGTTGCGCTGACGGCGAGTACCAAAAAGCCAGCCCGGGTCGGCATCTTGTTAGTGCCTGTTAACGGTGTTGCGGTCGAGGAATAGCAACGCTGTCCAGTATTTCGGTGACGACATCGCGCGTGCGTAGACCGTTCATACGCATCTGATTGTTGAGCAGCAATCGGTGAGGGAGCACTACGCTGGCGAGTTGTTTGACATCGTCGGGGGTTACGTATTGACGACCAATCGCCGCAGCTTGTGCGCGTGCCACGCGTTGCAGCGCGAGTAAACCCCGAGGTGACAATCCGAGCGAGAGCGAAGGATGGTTGCGGCTTGCATTCGCTAAATCGAGCAGGTATTGGCGTAGCGGAGCCGCAACATAGATCTTGTCGAGCGACTTAGACATTTCGGTGACCGTTTCAGCCGACACCACGGCCGGTAGTTCGTCTACCGCATTGTTGATCCCGGTAGCAGATTCCAGGATTTGCATTTCGGCTGCTTGGCTCGGATAACCGATATCAACCTGCATCAAGAAACGGTCGAGTTGAGCTTCGGGCAGGGCATATGTGCCTTCATGTTCAATCGGGTTTTGCGTAGCGATTACCATGAACGGCGATTTGAGTTCATGGGTCACCCCGTCGGAGGTGACTTGACGTTCGGCCATTGCTTCTAGCAGCGCTGATTGGGTCTTTGGCGATGCGCGGTTGATTTCGTCTGCCAACAAGACATCGGAGAAGATAGGACCACAGCGGAACTCGAAAGTTTCGTTGGCTCGATTCCACACTGACATGCCGGTCACATCGGTTGGCAACAGATCTGGGGTGAACTGCACTCGACCAAATTTGCCGGCTACGCTGCGCGCCAGTGCCTTACCGAGGCTAGTTTTGCCGATACCTGGCACATCTTCAATGAGCACATGGCCGTCACATACTAAGGCGAGCACGAGCAGGTGGATAACCTCGTTCTTGCCACGGACCACGGTGGCGATGTTGGTGGTGATGTCGTCGAAGACTTGTTGGAATGCGCTTGGGGTTTCCTCGTAATCAAAATTCTGCACAGATCCTCCGGCGATATCGCTTGCGTCGGCGTTAATGATAACTAGTTTGTTGGCTATGTCTGTTGCTCTGGCTGTCGATATTGGTGGAACCAAGTTTGAAGCTGCACTTGTGACCAATGCGGGCGAGGTTTTGCAGCGTAGGCGTGTGGCTTCGACTGGTGCGGTGCATGGCGAGGAGCTTTTCGCTCGGCTAGCTGGCTTGATTGAGGCGTTTGACCTCAGCGGGGTGGATGTCTGCGGTGTTGGCTCTGGCGGACCGATGTTGCCCAACGGTGAGGAGGTGTCGCCGCTGAATATTCAGGTCTGGCGGAGTTTTCCTTTGCGCGCTCGTTTGGCTGCACTGTCTGGAGTGCCTACTTTTGTGGACAACGATGCCAAGGCTTTGGCACTCGGCGAGGGTTGGCTTGGAGCGGCCGTTGGGGTCCGCAATTACATAGCAATGGTCGTTTCAACTGGTGTTGGTGGAGGGATTGTGCTTGACGGTCGACTACTTGATGGCCACACTGGCAATGCCGGACATATAGGTCATGTGGTTGTGGAACCGCAGGGAACGGAGTTGCCGGGTCATGTGCGCGGTGTGCTTGAGGCGGAGGCTAGCGGCACGGCAATATCGTTTCGCACTGGCGCAGCGGCGAGTGAGGCGACACATTCTGAACGTTGCCGTGCCGGGACGTTGCTCGGTCGGGCAGTGGGGTCGGTTGCGAATTTGTTGGATTTGCAACTAGCGGTTGTGGCGGGGTCTGTTGCTTTGGGTTTCGGTGAAGATTTTTTCGCAGCAGCTCAACGGGAGTGCGATCGTGTTGCGCAACTGCAGCATTCGCTCGGTACTAGAATTATTCCGGCTGGGCTCGGTGCGGATGGTCCGTTGGTTGGTGCTGCTGCGGTTGGTTTCAGGGGTCTCGGTTTGAGTCTTGGCATTGATTCGAGGCGTTGATGCACGTACTTGGCCATCTTGGTACCGCGCTTATGCTTTTGGTTGGTGTTGTCTCGCATCCTTCGCTGTGGATGACTGCTTTGCGCGCGGCGATGCGTTTTGTGCCTGACGACTGGTGGAAACAGCGCCCGTATTTGCCTATTCCCGATTTGGCATTGATGCGTTTTCGGATCACGACCCAGTACGGAGACCCCGAGGCGCGGATTGTGGTTGATGATGTGTTGGCGTGGTTGCGTTGGTGTAAAGCAGAGAACGTTCAAGCCAGAAACCCGATCAACTAGCTGACCTCCGACCGGCGGCCCAATAGCGTAGCGGCGCGAGCCTCTGTGTGTGAACAGCCGGGATCCTCCAGAATCGCGGCTTGAGGCAACGGTCGTAGGCGGCACTAAACCCACCCCCAAGCGCGAAGAGGCAACAATCCTCAAATGTGGGTCGAAGTGGTGCAAAGTGGTAAAGAGTGGTATAAGGTGGAGCGCCAAGGCAGAAGAGAACGCCGAGGGGAGGTGATATGGCCAACTTCATGGGGAGTTACGAACACACGCTTGATGAAAAAGGTCGACTCATGCTCCCCGCCAGTTTTCGGTTGGAATTTGCCGCAGGAGCGGTCACGGTGCCATACGACCGTTGCTTAGCAATCTTGCCACCAAACGAATATGCGCGTATGGCCAACAGCCTCAAAGGGCAAGTCGCCCAAGGTAAAGCAAACTCCGACCATCTCCGTGCCTTCGCGAGTCTTGCCGAAACAATCACTCCAGACTCTCAAGGACGCATCCGCTTACCTCCTCGGTTGCGCACCCTCGCCGGCTTAGATCGTGAAGTCTTAGTGGCAGGGGTCTTCGAACGAGTAGAGGTCTGGAATCCACAACGTTGGGAAGCCAACTTCCCGTCGGGAGCAGCCCAGTTCGTGTCACCCCTTATTCGTCAATACGAACTCGGCAGCAACATTACAGAGCCAATTCAATGAGTATTGAATTTTGCCACCAAGCAGTGATGCTCGCCGAGGTGACAGAAGTGCTACGCGACCTTCCTAGCGGTGTCGTGGTTGACGCTACGCTCGGCGGAGGCGCGCACAGTGAAGCGCTGCTCAATGCCAACGAAAACCTGCAGATCATTGGGTTTGACCGCGACCAAGACGCGCTAAATGCTGCCCGTAAACGTCTATCGCATCATGGCGAACGCTTTATTGGTGTACACCAGGAATTTCAGCACATTACTGAAGTGCTGGCAAGCTTCGGACATCAAGGCGCGGCGGGTTGCCTGTTTGATTTAGGAGTCAGTTCGTTCCAACTAGATAACCCACAGCGAGGCTTTAGTTTTAGGCACAACGGCCCCCTCGACATGCGCATGGACCCTAGCATGCAACTCACCGCCGCCGATGTAGTCAACAACTACGACCGGGCTGTATTGAAAGACTTGCTTTGGCGTAACGCTGGTGAAAAAAACGCCCAGCGCATCTCCGCAGCAATCATCGCTGCCCGCCCTATTGCCACTACCCAAGAACTTGCTGAAACGATAAGCGATGCTCTCCCCGCCGCAGTGAAGCGCCGCAAAGGCCACCCTGCTCGCCGTACCTTTCAAGCCATAAGAATCGAAGTTAATCAAGAACTCAGCCACCTTGAAAGCGCCGTCAAGCAAGCGTTGTCGCTATTAGTACCGCAAGGACGTTGCGCGGTATTGGCCTACCACTCTGGAGAAGACCGCATCATCAAACGATGTTTCCGAGAAGCAGCCAACGCACCAACCCCAAAACGCTACGCCTTGCCCCCAGACCCCCAAAAAACGGCAACAGTGCGGTTGCTGTGGTCTGGTGCGCGCAAACCCGATGCCGCTGAAATCGTCCGTAATCCAAGATGCACCGCGGCACGCATGCGAGCAGTGGAGAAACTCGAAACGGACACATGATGGCAGCAAATCCCTCCCGACAACATCCTCGAGTAGGCCGAAGTACTCCGCAACCTCGATTGCGATTGGTTGCCAACCCGAAAAGCAAACGTGTTCAGCGAAGCCTTAAGCCGCCGTTAGTTCTTGGGACGTTAGCCGCATTGGCAATTTGGTTTGTAGTTGTAGGACTGTTTGGGATGCATGTACAAACGCAAACCAAGATAGACGATATCAATCGAGAAAACACCGAACTGGGCGATAATCAAGCGATTCTTTCCGCTCAAAGAGCGCGTTTTGATGCACCAAACGGCCTAACCGACACGGCCACCAACGCAGGTTTCGTACTTTCGACAGAAGTGCCGCTTTTGGGGTCTTTACCTCCAGGTCAATTGAACCCACCAACGAAGACCGATCCATTTAGTGCAAGTAGTGCAAGCGCGGCTAACCGATGAAGATGATTCCACTCTTCAAAAGGAGCAAAAGCAGCAAAGGGAAAGCGCATTTATTAGTGCGTCCATGGCGGGCCGGATTATCCTTCGCGCTTTTAATAATATTGTCAGGCATCTGTATTTGGCGGCTCTCGGACTTGCAGTTGAGTCAAGACGAAAAATTGCTCAACGAAGTAGGAAGCCACCTCCAAGAAGAAACCATTGAGGCAGTTAGGGGAAACATTTATGACCGCCAAGGGCACCCACTAGCGCTTTCAATTCCACGACCGACAATAGCAGCCGATCCCAGACGTATTGCGCGCGCAGACACAACCCTCACTGTTGAAGAGATAGCGCAATCCTTGGCAAACATCATCGGCGAAGAAACAGCAGCGGAATTGGCCGTATCACTGAACTTGAACAGTCAATATGTCCGTCTGGCCCGTCAAGTTGAACCGCATGTTGCCGAAGCGGTTATGGCACTCAAAATCCCCGGAATATGGCTAGAAGAAGAGCAAGCCCGCGTCCACCCCAACGGCAAATGTTCTGCACTCGAAGTAGTCGGGACAGTCACTAAAGACCACGAAGGCGTCGGTGGGTTGGAAGAGCAATACGAGGAGCGGCTCAGGGGCACGGCAGGAAGAGCATTACGGCAGAAACAAATCAGCGGCGCAGTACAAATGCCTGGTGGCTACCAGATAATTGAGCCACACACGCCAGGTGAGAACATCACCTTGAGCATCGACCGCAACATTCAACACAAAGCTGAACAAATACTAGAAAGTACTTTGGAAACAGCCGAAGCGGAATTGGCAATGGCCATCGTGTCAAATCCACGCAATGGTGAAATCTACGCTATGGCTAGTGCCACACGCAACATTGACACCGGCGTTGTGAGCTGTGCAACACACAACCGCAGCGCAATCTGGGCATACGAGCCCGGATCTGCTATGAAAGCGGTCACGTTAGCCGGTGTATTGGATCACGGCGTTTGGCGAGCCGACCAAGCGGTGGAGGTACCCGCAACGATTGAAATTCAGCGCGAAGTTGGTGTCGAAAACCATATCTACAAAGATTTGAGTATTCCTTGGGGTGAAACCACCCAAGACCTACCCGCGAGTATTCTCGCACGCTCCTCAAACACCGGCACAGTTTATCTTGCTCAAGAATTGGGGGCAGAAAAACTTCAAGACACGTTTGAAAGGTTTGGGTTCGGTACCCGTACGGCATTAGGGTTCCCATGGGAAAGTAACGGCATCCTCGGAGACCTAGGCGAGAACTCGTTATCGTTGCCAAATGCAGCTATCGGGCAAGGAATCGCGGTCACGCCGCTGCAACTAATTCAGGCTTACAACACTATCGCCAATGGTGGTGTCCGCGCCGACCCAACGCTGCTGTCTGTGGCCGATTCAGACGCATCCGTCAACTCCGGTACAAGAATCGTGTCCTCAAAAACCGCCCAAGCAATGATGGAAATGATGCGTGGCGTGGTTAGTTCTGGCACTGGAAAACGCGCAGCCATACCCGGGTATCTAGTCGCAGGCAAGACTGGCACCGCATGGCAACCATGCGGTCATGTTGCGGGGTATGATTGCGACCCAGGTGAAGAAGAAATCGAACGTCACTACACAGCCACATTCGTAGGTATCGTTGAAAACGACCAAGGGCCGGTCTTGAGCGCCATCGTCGTCGTAGACAACCCCAAAGGCAGCAGTTACGGCGGCGGGTCCGTGGCAGCACCAGCGTTCGCTGAGTTGGCAACATACGGGCTACGTCAACTGCATCTCGCACCATTCGGAGAAAACAGACTTGCCTCTCAACGGATCCGCACAACGCCCGCCGAAAAAGAGACAGCAACCGATGAGTGAGAACCTAGCTCACTTAGCGGAACTTGTTGGTGTGGAACCTGCCGAGGATTGGCAAGAGATCATAATCCGTGACCTATGCGACGACTCCCGAGAGGTGCCAAAGGACGCAATCTTTGCAGCGATCAATGGCGAAACAACTGATGGCCATACCCATGCAAGATCAGCCATCCAAGCGGGAGCGAAAGCACTTCTCGTTGAGCGACACACAAATCTCGCAGTCCCAGAACTAGTGGTCGATTCAGTCCGCGACTGCGTAGGCGAACTGGCAGCCGCGGTCCACAATTGCCCGAGTAACAAACTAACGCTCGTGGGCGTTACGGGCACAAATGGCAAGACAACCACAGTGCATATTCTTGCCTCGGTGCTGCGTGTCCTTGGAGAGGGCGTTACTGAAATCGGAACACTGAACGGCGAGTTGACCACCCCAACCGCGGCTTCATTACAGCGTCAACTAGCAGAGGCAGTTGCCCGACAAGACACGGTGGTTGCAATGGAAGTGTCCTCGCACGGTTTGGAACAGGGACGCCTAGTTGGGTGTCGTTTCAAAGTCGCCGCGTTCACCAACCTCAGTGCCGAGCACCTCGATTACCATGGCTCGATAGAAAACTATTTCGCGGCTAAGTGTCGTCTATTCGCCCCAGACATAACCGAATTGGCAGTAATCAACACCAGCAACGAATACGGTGCGCGTTTAGCGGCACAGGCTGGGGTTCTTGCCATACAAGTTGGCGTTGATAGCGCCGCAGATGTGCGTTACCAACGCTCTAAGAGCACGTTCCGTTGGCGGGACCAACATGTGCAACTGCCTTTACCTGGCTCTTTCAATGTACAAAACGCAGTGCTCGCGGCCGAGATTGCGGTGGCACTCGGCTATCGAGCAAATGACATCGCGAACGCGTTAGCTACCACCCCGACAGTGCCGGGCCGCTTCGAGTTGATAGACGAAAGTCAGCTCTTCACCGTGGTCATAGACTACGCACATACACACCAGGCGCTAGCAACTACCATGCAAGCCGCGGCCGCACTAACCGATAAAGCACTAATCGTGGTTTTCGGCGCTGGTGGAAATCGAGACCGCTGCAAACGCCCACTAATGGGTAAAGTCGTGCGCCAAAAAGCCGACTGGGTAGCGGTCACGAGCGATAACCCGAGAGACGAACGCGCCGAAGACATAATCAACGACATCGTCTCAGGAATGACCCACCCTCCCGACCTCATAGAAATCGATCGCCGTCAAGCGATCGCTGCCGCCCTCAAGGTCGCCAACGAAGGAGACCTAGTTTTGATCGCCGGCAAGGGGCACGAAACGACTCAACAAGTCGGTTCGTGCGTCTGGGCCTTTGACGACCGAGTAGTAGCTCGCCAAGAACTCCAGAAACTAAAGGATTGCGCCGCGTGAGCCGCCTATTGATCGCTGCAGCTGTGTCCATGTTGGTGTCTTTAGTTGGTACCAAGTTGCTACTCAAGTGGCTGACCGAAAACAAAATCGGGCAACCCATCCGTGCCGACGGACCCAATCAACACCGCACCAAAGCCGGTACACCAACCATGGGCGGAGTAGCAATCGTGGCCGGAGCTGTTGCGGGATACGTAGTCTCAGATTTGTTCGGGGGCATCTACACGGTGAGCGGCATTTTCGTGCTCACCTGCATTGTTGGCGGGGGAGCGGTCGGATTGCTAGATGACTGGATCAAAGTTGTGGCCGCTCGGAATAAGGGCCTCAACAAACGTGCCAAAGTTATCGGACTATTGATCGTTGGAGTTGGCTTCGCTTTTCTAATGACTGAGTTCACGCAGATTCCCACAACGGTCGCATTCACCCGTTACGACAACCCTGGTTGGGAACTTGGCCGTGTCGGCTGGATGATTTGGGCGGTTGTGTTAATCGTCTCTAGCACAAATAGCGTCAATCTCACTGATGGATTAGACGGCTTAGCTGCCGGTGCGAGCGTGATTTGTTTTGCTGCGTTCACTTTGGTCGGTTTCTGGCAATTTCGTCACCCGGACGCTTACAACAACGCGGCAGCGCTTGATCAATCAGTTATCGCCGCTGCCATGGTAGGAGGAATCGTCGGCTTTTTGTGGTGGAACGCCGCTCCCGCACAAATATTTATGGGTGACACGGGCGCATTAGCAATCGGCAGCGGACTTGCCGCGCTATCGCTATCGACCGGTACCCAATTGCTGCTTCCAATTATCGGTGGCTTGTTTGTGTTGGAAACGGTTTCGGTGATTCTGCAAATAATCGTGTTCCATTGGTTCAAGCAACGGCGACTATTTCGTATGGCACCAATTCACCATCACTTTGAGTTGAGTGGTTGGCCTGAAACCACAGTTATCGTTCGCTTTTGGATCATGTCTGGATTGTGTACCGCAGTTGGGTTGGGGATTTTCTATCGAGATGCCATAGTTGCGGGATTTACCGCATGATCTCGCTTGATAATTCGGCGAAGGTTCTTGTGGTGGGTTTCGGTGTCACCAATCGTGCAGTTAGCCGAGCTTTGATCACTCGAGGACACACCGTTACGGCGTATGAGGATGAGCCAAACGTCTATCTTCGCGGTCAAGCTGCCCAACTCGGAATCGAAATGCTCGACAACGAAGAAGCGCTCAAAGCTTGTCTAGCGCGGGTTGATTTCGTGGTGCCCACGCCGGGTTTGAACGAATATCATGTCGGATATGTTGCTGCTCAACAAAACCACATCCCGCTCGTCTCTGAATTGGACTTGGTAGAGCTTTGGGATGATCGCCCGATGGTGGCCATCACCGGTACCAACGGCAAGACCACAGTTGTTGAACTGTGTACTGATGCACTCAAGCGTTCCGGTTTTCGCGCCGTGGCGGCCGGGAATAACGAATTGCCCCTAGTTTCGGCAATCAACGATCCGACAACAGAAATGTTTGTCGTGGAAGCGAGTTCGTTTCGCTTGGCTCAAACTCGTTTGTTCGCCCCCCAAGTTGGCACTTGGCTGAACTTCGCACCCGACCATCTTGATGTCCACAAAAATTTAGCCTCCTACGAAAAAGCCAAGTCACGTATTTGGCGCAATTTGAAACCCGATGGTATTTGTGTAGCAAATGCACTTGATCGAGTAGTCATGGCACACCGCCGACCCGACCGCGAATGTGTCACTTACGCGGGTCAGGGTTCCCCCTGGCGAGCACAAGACGATCAGCTAGTCGGCCCTCAAGGGCCTTTTGGCCTGGTTGAAGACTTGTGGCGAACCATGCCACACGATATTGAAGCCGCACTCGCCACCGCTGCATCCGTAGTGCCCGTAGGGGCGGAACTAGATGCGCTGCGCTGGACATACCGTGACTTCAAGGGATTACCACACCGTATTGCACTAGTAGGTGAAATTGATGGTTCCCTCTATTACAACGACTCCAAAGCAACCACACCGCACGCCACCTCGGCCGCTTTGCGAGGTTTCGACAAGGTTGTGTTAATTGCGGGAGGGCAAAACAAAGGCGTTGACCTAAAAGAGATGGCCGCTGAGTCGCAGCACGTGTTAGCGGTGGTGGCAATCGGTTCTGCGGCGGAGGAAATCAAAGAAGCGTTTGCATCCACACACCAGGCCACAATCGCAGCCGATATTGATGACGCAGTAGTTCAAGCGCGGCGGTTAGCGAAAGGAGGAACAACTGTGTTATTGAGCCCAGGTTGCGCTTCCTTCGATGCCTATGAGAACTACCGCCAACGTGGCGAGGATTTCCTCAGAGCGGTAAAGGAACAACAATGAACACCGCCACAGTCAAACCCCAAGCAACCCACCTGCGAACGGTTCCCAACATACGCAGCAAACGCACAGGTCCTCCTCGCGGCAAGCGTACTAACCTCTTCGTGACGTTGTTCCTATTGGTGGTGACGCTTTTGGTGTTGGGTTTGTTGATGGTGTTGTCGTCCTCTGCTGTGGTCAGCGTCGGTGATAGTGGCAGCGCCTGGAGGTCGTTCAATCGCCAAGCCACAGCCGCGGCGGTCGGCTTCATTGCCATGGTCGCGCTGATGCGAATAAATTACCACAGCTTGAAGAAACTTGCAGTGCCGGGAACTGTGTTGATTTGCGTTTTTCTAGTGATGCTGCTAGTGACCCCGTATGGCGTGACTCGACGCGGTGCGACCCGTTGGTTGGATTTAGGGGTAATGCCGTTTCAGCCATCAGAGTTCGCCAAACTCGCGCTCATCTGTTTCATCGCCCGTATTCTGTCGCAACCCAGCCGAGACCTGCACGGAGATGCGAGCAAACTAGTGCCGGTCACATTCTGCTGCGGCGTGTTCGCGGTATTGTTTATGATGCAACCGCATTTAGGCAACACGCTAATCCTCGGTGGAATTGCCCTAGCGATGTTGTTTTGGGCAGGAACGAAAATGCGTTACATGCTACCCGCCGGAGCAATCGCCATCGTGTGCGCAGCGTTCTATGTTTGGAATACCCCATGGCGGCGCGAACGTTTGTTTAGCATGCTTGATCCTTGGAGCGACCCGCAAGGCAGCACTTTTCAAATTCTCAATTCTTTGCACGCAATAACTACTGGTGGCATTCGCGGGAGCGGTTTGGGTGACGGTTTATCTAAATGGGGATTTGTTCCCTACTCCCATAGCGACTTTATTTTTGCGGTTGTTGCTGAAGAACTTGGATTCGTGGGCGCGAGCGCAACTGTGTTGCTGTTTCTTGGAATCGGAATTGTGGGTTACACCGTGGCATTGCGAGCCACGGATACGTTTGGGATGCTGCTCGCCGTCGGTATCACCTCGTGGATAGTAGTTCAAGCAACTCTCAACCTAGGTTCAGTAATCGGACTGCTGCCAACGGTTGGGGTGACCTTACCGATGATGTCGCACGGTGGCAGCGCGCTGGTAGCGGTAATGGCAGGTTGCGGAATTTTGCTCAACATAGCCCGCCAAAGCCGATGAAGAAACAAGACCGCGTTTGGGCGCTATTGGCCGGTGGTGGAACACTTGGCCACGTCGCCCCCGGCTTAGCGATAGCCGAAGAAATCAGCATGCGTTGCAACAAGCGCGAAGTTGTGCATTTCGTGGGCAGTCGCCGCGGTATCGAAACGACTCTTGTACCCGAAGCTGGTTTCACTTTGACGGCAATTACGGGGCGAGGCATAGTCAGAAAACTCACTTGGCGGAACCTCAGCTCAATCATCGGAATTGCTTTCGCCACCATTCAAACCATTGCAAACTTGGCTCGCTGGCGCCCTGCTGTGGTGGTTGGTTTAGGAGGGTTTGCCTCGGTACCCGCAGTGGTCGCTGCCAGAGTATGGCGGATACCGGTAATCATCGCTGAGCAAAACGCAGTTGCTAGCGCCGCGAATCGCCTTGGAGCCAAGTTTGCCAAAGCCACGGCAGTTCCCTTCAACGGCGTGAACCTGCCAAGAGCAGTATTGACGGGAAACCCAGTGCGCGCCAGCATCGTCAACGTCAACCGTGACCAAGACCAACAACGAGCCCGTAAAAAACTTGGTGTCGACCCGCAACGAAAACTGTTGAGCGTGTTCGGTGGTTCACTCGGGGCCGCCAAGATCAACAATGCTCTTCTTGCGGCGCTTGACCATTGGCAAGATCGCCAAGATCTCGCCATTCGCCATATCACCGGAAAACGCGACCACGCTGAATTGAACGCCAAAGCAGCGGCCTACACAAATTCCGACTTAGCCCTGCAAATTATTGAGTTTGAAACTGACATGGCCACCGTCTACGCAGCAAGTGACTTAATATTG
The DNA here is from genome assembly GCA_024421095.1 of Acidimicrobiia bacterium. GTDB lineage: Bacteria > Actinomycetota > Acidimicrobiia > Acidimicrobiales > Aldehydirespiratoraceae > VXYK01. The sequence goes on along the minus strand of JAHQYM010000003.1, from coordinate 33,657 downwards.
TGCCGCGCCGGAGCAACTAGCATTGCGGAAATCTCTGCAACCGGGGTACCCGCAATCCTAGTCCCATTGCCAGAAACGCCCGGCGACCACCAAAACGCCAACGCAAAGGTGCTCGCTAAAACACACGCCGCAGTCGTGATAGCCGACCACGAACTCAACGAAAAACGCCTACGTCAAGAGGTAGACAACCTCATCAACGACACAGCACGCCTCGCTGCTATGTCGGCAGCCGCGCAAAAACACAGCCGGCCGCACGCCGCGGCGGCAGTTGTTGACTTGCTAGAACGTTATGCCAAACGCCCTTTACCCGTTGACCAAACACACACGAGTTGACCATGAACAACCACCTCACGGAACCACGTCGAATCCATATCATCGGTGCTGGAGGAGCCGGCATGGGGGCCATCGCTTCAGTACTCGCAGCCATGGGACACGTTGTGTCTGGCAGCGACCTCAAAGAAGGGCCCATAGTGGAACGACTCAGAGCCGAAGGCATTCAAGTCTCGATAGGTCACGACGCCAACAACCTTGCCGGTGCCGAACTAGTAGCCATCAGTAGCGCAATACCCGAACGCAACCCCGAACTAAGCGCCGCGCACCGCCAAGGTCTTGGCATCTTGCGGCGCAGCGACCTATTGCCCGCTATTGCTGCGAAAAAAAGAGCCGTTGCTGTGGCCGGCACACACGGCAAGACCACCACGGCTTCAATGCTGTCAATGATTCTGAACGAAGCCGGCCTTGAGCCATCATTCATCATCGGAGGCGACATCAACGAGGTTGGTTCTGGCGCGGCTTGGAGTGACGGGGAATGGATCGTGCTGGAAGCCGACGAATCCGACAGGACGTTTTTGGCCTTAGCCCCAGAAATCGGTGTGATAACTAGCGTCGAACCCGACCATTTAGGATCTTACGCTGGCAAAACAACCGATTTGAATGAAGCGTTTGCAACCTTTGCTGGTCGGGCGAAACAATGCGTGGTTTGCGCCGACGATCGGGTTGCGGCTGCTTTAACTCAAGGAATAGACGCACAGACCTACGGAACTAGTCCAGATGCCGACTTCCAACTCCAAAACATCAAAACGAGCCGTGCCGCTGTCACCTTTACTTTGGCGCATCACCGCAATCCCATCGCCACCATAAACCTTCCAACACCAGGCCTACACAATGCCCGAAACGCTGCCGCCGCAGCCGTGGTGGCATTACAAATAGGAGCCGCCGCAGATACTATAAGCCGAGCGTTGTCGGGGTTCGGTGGCGTAGCGCGGCGCTACGAATTTCGCGGTGAGGCGCATGGCATTAGTTTCGTGGACGACTATGCACACCTTCCAGCCGAAATAGAAGCCGCGTTAGCAACCGCGAAAGACGGACAATGGGAACGGATTGTGGTAGTGTTTCAACCCCACCGTTACAGTCGCACCGCCGATTTGGGTAAACAATTCGCACATTCCTTCCAGCAAGCAGACCAGATAGTAATCACCGACATTTATTCCGCTGGTGAGACCCCAAGACCCGGGGTGAGCGGCAAACTCGTTGCCGATGCAGTGCTCGCGGCGCATCCCCGAAGCGATGTTACCTACCTGGCGCAGCTAGGCGATGTCACCGACCTGCTCGTCTCACGCTTGCAGGCGGGCGACCTCTGCTTGACATTGGGTGCCGGCGACCTAACCAACGTCCCAGATGCCGTGCTTGAACGGCTACGACTAACCGCAAACCATGAACACGCCTAAAATAGCCACAGAATTGCGTGCTGCGCTAGACGCATTAGGCGCTAGTTCGTTGTCGGCAAAAGTGCAGTTCGACGCGCCTTTAGGCAATCTCACGACCTATCGTGTTGGTGGCAACGCAGTCGCATTGGTCGTTGTTGATAGTCATGAAGAAATAACCTTGGTCACCGAGGCGATCGCAACATCGGGCATTTTAACGGATGTGCCCATCGCGGTGATAGGACGCGGCTCAAACCTACTAGTTAGCGACGAGGGTTTCGCGGGGATCGCAATAATGCTCGGGCAAACCTTCAGTGCAATACGCATTGTTGAACACACAGTAGTTGTCGGAGGGGCGGCCAAAATGCCTGTAGTGGCACGCGCCACAGTCAATGCGGAACTCGGCGGATTTGAATGGGCCGTTGGCATACCCGGTTCCGTAGGCGGCGCCGTGTGCATGAACGCCGGTGGACACGGCGCAGCAATGCAAGACACACTCACCAGCGCAGAAATCGTAGACCTGCGAAGTGGGCGTTTTAGTTGGCGTTCCAATCGAGACCTAGCCTTCGGATATCGAACCTCTTCGGTTGGAGCAAACGAACTTGTCCTGACCGCGTGCCTTGAGTTGTCAATGAACGAAAAAGCCAATGGCAAAACACTGATGAACGAAATCGTGCAATGGCGAAGAACGAACCAACCCGGTGGACAAAACGCCGGTTCGGTCTTCACCAACCCACACGGCGACAGTGCCGGCAGCCTAATAGAATCGACCGGGGCCAAAGGGCTACGGCTTGGCACGGCCCAAGTATCACCTAAACACGCCAACTTCATCTGCGCCGAACCCGACGGACGCGCAGCCGACATCCGAGCCCTAATGAACGAAATACAAAGACGCGTGCTAGACACTCACAATGTAAAACTAACCTTCGAAACACAGTTACTAGGCTTCAATGAGCAACCCCAAGATTGACCCCCGCCTACGAGCACGCCGCGCCGCAGTCTATCGTGCTGAAGGCCGCCGAAGGCTCAACCTGCTGTTGGCTGCATTAGCCATCATCGGCACATTCTTTTGTGGCTGGGCGGCACTGCGTTCATCATTACTCGACCTCGACCATATAGAAATCACTGGTGTCACTGGCGCGCGATTAACGGAAGTTCAACAAGTTTCGCCGCTCGAAATTGGCACCCCCCTAAAAGACATCAACACCCGGGTCTTTCAAAACAAACTCGAAGAACTACCCTGGGTGGAACGTGCCGAAGTGGAAAAGTCATGGCCCAACAAAGTGAAAATTGATGTGACCGAAAGGATCGCTGTTGCACAAGTAGAACGCAGCGACGGCAAAGTAGCGATAGTGGATGGCAGCGGCGTGGTCATGGCGGCAGGTAGTGCCGGCCACCTCCAAGACCTGCAGTTGCCGTCAATCAAAACCGCTTTACGCGCCAACCTCGGAGAAACCGAACCCCACGCGCTACCGGGAATAGCCCTCATTGAAGCAATGCCCGAAGACCTCTCCGCATGGGTAGACGCAGTGACATACACACCCAATGACACTCCCACCTCAAGAGGCACCATCAGCATCGACCTCATCGGATCCGCTGCGGCACATCTTGGCGAACCAATACTCCTCAACGACAAGATCCAAGCACTAAGGTCGGTGCTAAATGGCGTGGAACTCACCTGCATTCGCACAATCGACGTGGCTGTCCCAGACTTCCCAACGGTGCGCCGCGACCCCAACTGCAAAGCCGCAGCAGGCTTAAAGTAATCCGGCTCTTCGCGTTTGAGCGTGGAGTGAGTATGCCTGCGTCAGATGTGGGCATCGTTGTGTGTGCGGGCGGGTTCCTCCAGAATGGGTGTTGACATTCAGCCGAGTGAATGGATGGTCGGTGTGGAAGTTGACCCTATAGGTGGGTGGCTGACCCGCGAAACCAGAACAGGATGCCGCAACGTCAGGTTGGAGTGTTCAAGGCGGCCCACCAAAGGAACGCCTGTAATGGTAGCGAAGCTAAAGCAATCTTATTGACACCGAAACGGCGAGCCAAAAGAAACGGCAACGGCAGCACCAACAGGAACGGAATCCAAGCGCCCCACTCAACTGCAACACGCTTTAGCAACTCACCATGTTCAAGGTCATTAGAAGGAATGAGCCTCGACATGTCGACAAGAGCAGCTACGAGCCACAAAATCGCACCAGAGGTCAACAGCCAACCAACAGCAGCGAACCCGTGAATTTTCCGTAAGCGTCCCATATGCAGATCACGAATGAGCACGAACCAGCCGTACCAAAAACTGAGTAACACCGTTCCGGCTACTCCCCACCAGACCAGTGCTGGGTTGTAGCGAACGTCATAGTCCAAGTGCCAACCGGCACCCAACGATATAGCGAAGAATGCGACGAGCGTCACCACGATGGTCACACAAAACCACTCTGCGACCTGACCGAACGACACCCTGAGACCACTAATGCAAACCGCCGAACGTAGGTGCATTATTGAGAACACTTGTTGGCGGGATTAAGATAAGTGAGCCAATTCGATTGGCGGTAACCCTCAAGATTCCAAGTGGCACCACCGCCGATGACGACAAAGATCACCGTCAAACGTAAAAACGAAGATCACCCAGCCGACTTAACCGACTTGGTTCCTTCACAGGCATTCTCTTTCCCGTTACTGTGGCACTCATTTTTGCTCCATTCTTGGGTGATTATCTGGTTCTTCGCAAACACCAGTCGAGTTCTAGTGGATACCTGCACCAAGTAAACCACCAAGCACAGAAAACACCAAATACGATTGGCACGCACATAATAGCGCAACCCAGCCGCTCTCGCCGCCCGAACCCGGACATGCAGCCGCAACGCTGCACCGGGCTCGTCTTTGATGCCGAGCACCGCAACATCGCCCAGTCCCACCTACAGATAACAAGCACGTATCGGGCAACTTCCACAGTGATCCTCCAGTTCCTCGCTTGCTTGTCAACACCGATTCTGGGGAATCCCGCGCGCGCAACCGCGGACCCTCACCCCATCGACTCCGACTCCAAATGCGGAGAACCAGAAGTGCTTTCACCGAACGTGCTAGTTGTCTTAACAGGGTTTGTGCAGAGCAAAGTAACGAGTATCCGCGATTAATGCCTCGATTTGCTATAGCGTCATCTATTGACCTGCACTCTAGGGTGCATATTGGCCGTCTATTGAACAGAGTTTGAGGACCATAAACGATGTCTCAACCGCAAAACTATCTCGCTGTTATCAAAGTTGTTGGCGTTGGCGGCGGCGGAGTGAACGCCGTGAACCGCATGATTGATGCTGGACTAAAAGGTGTGGAATTCATTGCCGCCAACACCGACGCACAAGCACTATTAATGAGCGATGCCGACGAAAAAATCGATATCGGACGAGACCTAACCCGTGGTCTCGGAGCCGGCAGCGACCCCGAGGTCGGACGCTTAGCCGCAGAAGCGCACCTAGACGAAATACGCGAATCGATCCGCGGTTCCGACATGGTGTTCATCACCGCCGGCAAAGGCGGCGGCACTGGCACCGGAGCCGCACCCGTCATCGCAGAACTCGCCAAATCTGAAGGCGCGCTCACGATCGGCGTAGTCACCCGCCCCTTCGCCTTTGAAGGGCGCCGCCGTTCAGTGCAAGCCGAAAACGGTATACAACGGCTCAAAGAAAAAGTCGACACTTTAATCATCATCCCCAACGACCGACTGCTCACCGTGGCCGACAACAACACTTCAGTCCTCAATGCATTCAAAATGGCAGACGAAATCCTGCTCCAAGGAGTGCAAGGCATAACCACACTCATCACCACACCAGGCCTCATCAACACCGACTTTGCAGACGTGCGCACCATCATGACCGATGCTGGCAGCGCACTAATGGGAATCGGGCACGGCAGCGGCGAAGGACGGGCAGTGGCCGCAGCCCGAGATGCTATATCCAGTCCATTACTCGAAGCATCCATCGAAAACGCCCGAGGCATCCTCTTGAACATCAGCGGCGGTGACGGACTCGGCCTGATTGAAGTCAACGAAGCCGCGGAAATTATTCACGCAGTCGCCCACCAAGATGCCAACATCATCTTCGGAGCAGTGGTAGACGAAGAAATGGGTGACGATGTGCGGGTTACGGTCATCGCTGCGGGCTTCGACCGTTGGGACGACACTCGCAGCAACACCACCCAAACACGAACCCCGCAAACCCAGAAAGAAACCGAAAAAACACCATCACACCGCGAAGACACCATCGCGGATGTTTTCGCCACCACTGACGACAACCTTGACCTTGGCGACGAATTTGATGTCCCAGCCTTTCTGAGGTAAAGAAAGCGAAGTTGGCGCGTGGGTGCCCCCGACGCAAGAGGCGTGCTCAACCACAGGTTGGAGCGATTACGGACGCGCCTAACGGCTGCAGGCGGCCAAAATATACGCATCGTGGCAGTCACCAAAGGCCACACGCCAGCTACGGTTTCAGCCGCTATAGCCGCTGGCTGCCACGACATCGGTGAAAGCTACGCGCAAGAACTCTGTCAAAAGAACCCAGCACTAAGAACTTGCGGCGACCAACGGCCACAAGTGCATTTCATTGGCGGATTGCAACGCAACAAAATCCGTAAAATAGCCGAGATAGTTGACATCTGGCAATCCATAGACCGCTACTCGTTGGGTCAAGAACTTGCACAGCGCTCACCTCACGCACGAGTTCTGGTGCAAGTTGCCATCAGTGACGAGGAATCTAAACGTGGTTGTGCAACCAACGCCGTCCCCGAACTAGTCGACAAATTAACCCAACTCAACCTGAGAGTGATTGGCTTGATGGGAATCGGTCCAATCGGCACCCCAGAAGAAGCACGGCCTGCGTTCAGACAATTGCGTCAACTAGTCGACCAACTCGGGCTAAAGGAATGCTCCATGGGCATGACCAACGACCTAGAAGTCGCCGTGCAAGAAGGGTCAACAATGGTACGGGTAGGAACAGACCTGTTCGGCCCCCGGCCACCCCGAGTACCCAAACAGGCGATATTCGCTGATGGATGAAGCCGCTCAATGGGGTAGGATAGCCTGCCAGAATGCTAAGCCTAATAAAAAAACTGTGATGGCTTCCACCTTGCTGCGTTCAAGCGGTAGATTTGTAAAAGAAGGCAGGTGTTGCGAATGCTAAAAAAACTATTTTTCTATCTCGGTCTAGGTTCAGACGAGGAATACGAACAATACGACGACCGCGTCACCAACGCTTCCCTCGGGCAACGCCAAGACCCTGCACAGATTGGCCACGGTGCCCCTTACGTGCAGAGGTCGGAACCGGGTAGCACCACTGTTCGTCCGATCAAATCCGTGGGAACAGCAGAACCACCGCCAAACAGATCAACGCGCTCCTCGCAACGCACCAGCGCAGGCAATCCACACAACCCAACAGCGCCTCAAACCACAACCGGAACCGCTGTGCGAATTGTGGACGATCCACCCACCCGACCAACCCACGCCGACCCGCACACAATCTCCCCAACGAGTTTCGAACAAGCGGCGATGATAGGGGAGTACCTCAAATCTGGGCAACCGCTCATCATCAACTTCCAAAACGCCGAACATTACGACAGGCGACGGCTCCTAGACTTCGCATCTGGTGGTTGTTACGCCTTAGGGGGCAACATGAAACGGGTTGGCGATTATGTTTTTCTGATCACCCAACCCAAACCGCTACCACGCAACTCCGAACACTCAAACGTAACCGACATAAGATCCAACACCTAATGCTCCTGCCTAACCAACAAACTCCAACGGGTCACCCAAATAGGCTACGAACTGTCCTACACTCAGAACATGGACGATTTGTCTACTCTACTGCAACAGTTTAGCTTTCACGAACGCTGGCGGGGATATGACCCCGCCGAAGTCGATGCGTACGTTGAAAAGGTCATCAAGGCTGCCGAGGCAGCACAAGCCCAAATCGAGACGCTGCAACAACAGCTAGCAAGCCGTGATGGGTACCAAGACCAGGTACCTTTGCGAGACACCGCAACAGCGCAGCGAACAACCCCCGACACATCGTTGCCGTCGGTGTCGGCAACTCAAGCGGCGCAAGGCATAGCCCGCACGCTTGAAATGGCCCAGAAAGTGGCAGACGATGCAGTTGCTGACGCTCATCAACGAGCCGAGCAAATGCTCGCCGAAGCCACAAGTCAAGCAACCGAAACCCTACAACAAGCGCAAACCACGCTCGCTGACGCACAAGCAGAAGCCGAAGATACTCGCCGTGCCGCAGACGAATACTCAGAACGCACCGTTGCTGATGCGGAGGCCCAAGCTACGGAACGCGAAGAGGTACTAGCAGACGCTGAACGCGAAAAGCACGCCATCAAGATCGCTGAATTGAGTGCTCAACGTGTGTTGCTATCCGAAGATGTTGACATCCTCAACGAACACCTTGCTCAACAACGCCAAGAGATAGAAGCATCTTTGTCGAAACTAACCGAATTGGTGATGTCGCCAGAGACCTTCCGGCTCACGGAGGCACCCGTACTATCCGCCCAACCCGACCTCTCAGCGGAAACGGAGGCTGCTAGCATGGATCTCGGTGACCGTGGTCTCAGTGATGCTGGTCTCAGTGATGCTGGTCTCGGTGATGCTGGTCTCGGTGATGCTGGTCTCGGTGACTCCATGCACGTTGAAACTGATGCTGCTGCCGAGGCGCATGAAGTGACGGAGCACATCGCAGAGGCTGACATCATCGGGAAGCCAGCAACTTCTGAGGGAGGCGACCTTCTTGAACCCCGTGATCTTGAAGAAGGTGACCGTCGCGACCCCGGTGATCTTGAAGAAGCGGCTGACGCGAGTGCGTTTGCACAAGACCCCCGTGAACCGGTTGATGGGGCAATTACCGAACGCGCCGATGTTCTCAATGATGTCCCCGGAGCGCTGTTCTCAGAAGAACCTGGGGTTTCGCTTCGAGTAGAGGAAGAGATTGGTGAGATTGTCGGCAACAGCGGAGCATCGACTAGCCCCACGGAACCAGATCCAACGCAACCGAGGTTCGTGACCGTTGCGGACTTAGAAGAGCAAGGCTCAGTGGACCACCGTACATCTCCAGCAAACTTGCATCGCGGCGAATCGGCGAGTTCGACCGCGTCAAGCGATGCAGCAAACCAGGTTGAGGAAGAACCGATTTTGACTCAACTGCGGGAGACCGCTTCAAAAGACAACCTGACGAGCGAGGATGATGAAGCCGCATCAGCGTTCTTCAACCAAGATGAGGAACAGAAAAGCCGTTCATGGTTCTTGGGTAAACGGTAACGGATTCCCCACTTGAGCCGCTATAGTGTCCGCTTGACTGGGGCGGTCATGCGTCGGTCATAGATGAAGGACCGGCAGTATGGCGAAGGCGAAAACCGCAACGAAGAAAGCTCCCGCAACCCAGAAAACAACGTCCAAAAAGTCGCCAACAAAGAAAACCCCCGTGAAGAAAACCCCCGCAGCGAAAACGACGGCCAAAAAGGCCACGGCCAAGAAATCTCCCACCGAGCAAGTGGTGGGGGAGAAGTCCGCAGCCAAGAAGGCGACAGCGAAGAAGTCCACGGTCAAGAAAGCGACTGCTGCGGCAAAAGTGCCTGCCGATCAGGTGGTGGCGGAGAAGTCCGCAGTCAAGAAGACGGTTGTGAAGAAATCGGCTGCGAGGAAGTCCGCAGCCAAGAAGGCGCCTGCTGCGGCGAAGATGTCTGCTGAGCAGGTGGTTGCGGAGAAATCCACGGTCAAGAAATCGCCTGCTTCGGTCAAAGTGCCTGCTGAGCCGGTGGCGGCGGAGAAGTCCGCAGCGAAGAAGACGGTTGTGAAGAAGACGACTGCGAGGAAGTCCGCAGCCAAGAAGGCGCCTGCTGCGGCGAAGATGTCTGCTGAGCAGGTGGTGGCGAAGAAATCCGCAGCGAAGAAATCCGCAACGAAGAAGACGACTGCGAAGAAGTCCACGGCTAAGACGACGGTTGCGAAGAAATCGGCTGCGAGGAAGTCCACGGTCAAGAAATCGCCTGCTGCGGCGAAGGTGTCTGCGGAGCAGGTTGTAGGGGAGAAGTCTGCGGCGAAGAAGAAAGTTGCGAAGAAGTCCACGGTTAAGAAATCGGCTGCGGCGGAGAAGTCCACAGCCAAGAAGATGGTTGCGAAGAAGTCCACGGTCAAGAAGACGGTTGCGAAGAAATCGGCTGCGAAGAAGTCCGCGGCTAAGAAGGCGGCTGCTGCGGCGAAGGTGTCTGCTGAGCAGGTGATGGGGGAGAAATCCGCAGCCAAGAAGACGACAGCGAAGAAGTCCACGACTAAGAAGACAACTGCGAAGAAGGCCGCTGCTAAGAAAGCGACAGAGAAGAAGACAGTTGCTAAGGAAGCGACAGAGAAGAAGACGACTGCCAAGAAAACGACTGCCAAGAAAGCGACTGCTAAGAAAGCGACTGCTAAGAAAGCGACTGCTAAGAAAGCGACTGCTAAGAAGACGACAGAGAAGAAGACGGCTGCCAAGAAGACGACTGCCAAGAAAACGGTTGCCAAGAAATCAACCGCCGACACAACTTCAGCCCCGCAACGCGTGGTTAAGAAAACACGTGGGAGAAAACCTGCCGTTGTGAAAAAGAAGGGTTTGAAAAAATCTCCCTTTGGTCAGAAATTTAATGATGAAATGAAGCAGCGTCTCCTAGAGGAACGAGCCAAATACATACACTCGGAGGAAACCTACCGAGCTGAAGCGGAATCCTTAGTGGAAGGACGCGAACCAGGCGATGTGCAGTTTGACGAAGAAAGCGGCGAAGGAGACACGCTCGCCGTGGAACGCGAACGTGATTTGGCATTGTCGGCGCAGGCTAGAGCGGCCGTAGAACAAATTGATGCCGCGTTAGCCCGCATCGCGGCCAATACCTACGGCATCTGTGTTGTGTCAGGGAGAGGCATACCCCAAGCCCGATTGCGAGCCATCCCCTGGGCGGCAGAACGAGTTGAGTTCAAATCGGGCAACCTATCACGCCGCTAACTTGACCACTAATCGGTTTGTTAGTTGCGAAATTTCTTTGGCTTTGGAGGGTGAACGAGTAGACCGCGTGGTTGCACTTCTTGGCGAGATTAGTCGCTCTGAGGCGGCGCGATTGATCGCTGAGCGAGCCGTGTTGTTGGACAGGGTTCCCGTAACTTCAGGATCGACACGCGTGGCTCTTGGAAACCTCATTGAGGTGTCCATTCCCGTTGCGCTTGACGAGTACCCCAAAGCGAACGCAGCCGTCAAGATAGAAGTTGTTCACGAAGACCCGCAGGTGATAGTGGTAGACAAACCCGCAGACATGGTTGTCCACCCAACAGCGCAACACCGAAACCAAACCCTAGTCAATGGCCTGCTCGCCCTTTACCCAGAAATCGCTACGGTAGGCCAACCCGAAAGGCCTGGTATCGTCCATCGTCTTGACCGCATGACCTCTGGTTTGCTCATGGTTGCGCGTACTAACGAGGCATATCACGACCTTGTAGCCCAATTAGGCACTCATGAGCCCGAACGAACCTATACCGCACTCGCTTGGGGGCACGTCACCAACGACCAAGCCAGCATTGACGCACCTATTGGTCGCTCAATCCGGCACCCCGCAAGGATGGCAGTAACTGATTCGGGTCGACAAGCCGTGACGCATTATCAGGTCGAGGAACGTTTCAGCAAACCCGCTGCTACAACGTTGCTCAAATGCCAACTCGAGACTGGGAGGACCCACCAAATTCGGGTTCACCTGAGGGCTATTGGTCATCCCCTAGTAGGTGACCGAACCTACGACGGCGGACGACCCCAGATCGCATTGTCAAGACCGTTCCTGCATGCGTGTGAACTGCGGTTTCGTCACCCTCAAAGCAAACAGCAGGTAACTTTTGAGTCGAGACTACCGTCGGAACTGACCGAGATTTTGTCGCTTTGCTTAGTCTAAATCTCTTCACGGGCAGGCCACGGAGCCTCTCCTCTGGACATGGCCGCAATATCGGCCAAAGTGAAAGAATCCAGAAATTCGCGCATGTGCGAACCCGTTGCACCCCAAATGCTGAGCAGGACACATTGCCCTTCGTGGTCGCAAGCACCGTCGGTATGCGGTTCGGAGAAATCGCCGGCTGTGATCGGGCCGTCTACAGCTCTGAGGATCTCCGACAAGCGGATCTCGCTCGGGTCTCGGGCCAGCACATAGCCACCGCCGACCCCACGTTTAGAGCGCACGATTCCTGCGCCCTTCACGGCCAAGAGTATTTGTTCAAGGTAAGGCTGCGGTAAAGCGGTGCGTTCAGCTATTTCACGCACTGAGGTGGGTGTATCCTCAATATGCAAAGCTAGCGAAACCAATGCACGAGCCGCGTAATCGCCTCGGGTCGAAACTCTCATACCCGAAGTTTACGCGCTGCAGCGGCATCAAAGAAATTTAATATGCTTCTATCACAATATGTGCCTTCAACTCTGGTAAAACTTGAACGAATGCATGACCTCAACCCAACACTGCCCACTTTCGGGAAAAGTTGCATATCAGACCTAGTGCCAGCACTTCTTGAACGGCGGGGACAGGCCAACACATTGCTGAGTGAAGAAATCTTTGAGTGTTCGGCAGTGGTCATGCTCGTGCTGGACGGCCTCGGCTGGTATCAACTGCAGCAGCGCTCCCAATTAGTTCCAACATTGATGTCTATGCAGCAACAAATGGCTACCACGGTCGCACCATCCACCACGTCAACCGCGTTGACTTCACTTGTGACCGGCACCCCACCGGGCCAGCACGGGATCGTCGGTTACCGCTTCTATGTTGAAGGCGAAATCTTCAATGTTTTGCGTTGGCGCATCGTCAACGGAGACAGACACAAACGAATCGTCCCTAGCGAGTTCCAGACTGAACCAGTCTTTTGTGGTCAACGCCCAGTGGTCGTGCAAAACGCTGAGTATCGCGGTAGCGGCTTCAGCAAAGCACACCTAGGAGATGCGCGCCACCGCGTTTGGTACACCATGTCGGCAATTGCGGTGCAGGTGCGTCAAGCACTTGCCGCTGGTGAACCGTTCGTCTACGCCTACTATGAAGGTATTGATAAGACAGCTCACGCGCACGGGTTCGATGAGTTCTACGATGCGGAACTCGTGGCCTGCGACAACCTTGTGGCGGATGTGATGATGGCTTTGCCGCGTGGTGCAGCCCTTGTTGTAACCGCTGACCATGGGCTAGTGGATTGTGCTGGCATGGACGTTGCCTTGGCACCTGAGGTTGCTGAGCAGGTCCGTTGCCAAAGCGGAGAAGCGCGTTTTCGTTGGCTGCATGCACGCCCTGGAAGGCAACGCGAGTTGTTGATCGCGGCATCCGAAGCACACTCACCTCACGCATGGGTTCGACCGCGTGACTTGCTCATTGAGGAAGGTATCTTTGGACCTGAAGTGACCGAAGCGGCCCGGTCGCGGCTCGGTGATGTGGCTTTGATTGCCAAGGATCGCTGGTATTTTAGTGAACACGCAGACAAACCCGAAACCAAGTTGATCGGTCGTCATGGCTCAATGACACCAGACGAGATGTTTATTCCTGTTCTGACCTATACCCATTAGTTTTATTTCATTTGAAAGAGGAGAAAAGGTGACAAATCACCAAGATTCTGTTGAATTGTCTGATGAAGAATCGACATTTATTGAAAAACCTGAAGTTGTTGATGCTCCAGAAACGGACGATCGAAACGAAGAATCGATTGATCATCCAGCTAAGGTGATGCGTATCGGCACCATGATGAAGCAGTTGCTTGAAGAGGTGCGGTCCACTGAACTTGACGAACCTAGCCGAGACCGTCTGCGAGACATTTATGAGACATCAGTGAATGAACTTGGTGCCACGTTATCTCCTGACCTGGTTGCCGAACTAACACGTTTAGCGCTGCCATTTGGGCGTGAAGACACGCCGTCGAGAACCGAATTGCAAATTGCCAAAGCGCAATTGGTTGGTTGGCTTGAAGGCTTGATTCAAGGTATGCAAGCGATGCTTTTTGCACAACAAATGGCCGCGCAACAACAGTTGCAAACCATGCGTGGCCAGATCGGGCCACCGCAAACGAGCCATGGGCCCATCGGCGACGACAGACCCGGCACCTACCTCTAGAGCCGCAACCGGAATAGCAAGACCACTACCACAAAGAAAGTCGCAGCGTGTCCTTCGCCCATTTACATGTCCACACCGAATATTCAATGCTTGACGGGGCATCGCGGGTCGCTGATGCCATTAGTGCCGCAGTCCGTGACAAGCAACCGGCAATGGCTATCACCGACCACGGCAACATGTATGGAGTCTTGGAATTCTATCAGGGTTGCCAAGAGCAAGGCATCAAACCTATTGTTGGTAGCGAGGTTTACCTAGCGCACGAATCACGTCACGAACGCCCCTACCGCAGTGGCAACACTGATGATTCGGGTGGCAGCACCGGATCTGGCAAAAAACTCTACTACCACGCGATTCTGTTGGCTGAAAACGACGTAGGATACAAGAACCTAATTCAAATATCGAGTCAGGCTTTCCTTTCTGGATATCATTACAAACCACGTGCCGATTTTGAACTGCTTGATAAATATAGTGAAGGCATAATAGCTACCTGCGGATGCTTAGGTGGTCATGTGCTGCAATCTTTGCTGAAAGGTAATGAAAAGTTAGCCCTTGAACAAGCCGCGCGTTTTCAAGATATTTTCGGTAGGGACAACTACTTTATCGAACTGCAAGATCATGGTATCCCCGATCAAGCTCGGACTAACCCGCAACTAATCGAGATAGCGCGCAAACTGAACGCGCCACTTTTAGCCACGAATGACAGTCATTACACGCACTCCACCGACGCGCCAGCACATGATGCGCTGCTTTGCGTACAAACCGGGTCGCTTCTCTCCGACACCAACCGCTTCAAATTCCATGGCGACCAACACTATCTCAAGACATCTCAAGAGATGCGAGAACTATTTAAGGACACACCTGAAGCCTGCGATAACACACTCTGGATTGCTGAACGTGCAAATGTCAACATTGAATTCGGTAAACCTAAACTTCCAAAATTTCCTCTCCCTGAAGGGTTCGATACGGACACGGAATACCTGCGCGCCCTCACCTATGCAGGTGCAAAGGAGCGTTGGGGCGCACCCTTACGTAGGGATGTAACCGAACGGCTTGACTATGAACTCAACGTGATCGATAACATGGGTTTCTCCGCGTACTTCCTGATCACTTGGGACTTGATCAAATTTGCCCGAGACAGTGGTTACAGAGTTGGCCCTGGGCGAGGTTCAGCGGCTGGCTGCGCGGTTGCTTTCTCGCTCAAAATAACCGACCTAGACCCAATCAAGTACGACCTGCTTTTTGAGCGTTTCCTCAATCCTTCTCGGGTGTCCATGCCCGACATCGACATGGACTTTGAAACCCGCCACCGTGACGCAATAATCCGCTACGCAGCCGAACGTTATGGGCGAGATAATGTGGCTCAAATCATCACTTTCTCACAAATCAAAGCGCGCGCCGCGGTGCGCGATGCCGCGCGAGTGATGGGTTATCCCTACGGCTTAGGTGACAAAGTCGCTAAGGCCATGCCGCCACTAATGGTGGGGCGAGCCACGCCATTGAAATACTGTTTCGAAAAAGACCCAAAATATATTGAGGGTTACCGCGCCGCTTCCGAGTTACGAGAATTGGTAGACAACGACCCCGACATCGCCAAAGTTGTGGAACTTGCCAAAGGGCTTGAAGGTTTGCGCCGTCAAGACAGCGTGCATGCGGCAGCCGTGGTAATCACCGATCAACCAATCACCGACTATCTTCCCATACAACGTAAACCAGAAGCAAAAAAGAGCATCGAAGAATCGCCTATCGTCACCCAATATGAGATGAACAGCGTGGAAAGCCTGGGCCTTTTGAAGATGGACTTCCTAGGGTTACGTAACCTTGACGTCATCGCCGACTGCCTCGAACTGATCAAAAAGACTCGTTCAGAAACGGTTGATATAGATGCCATCAACCTCGAAGACGAAACCACCTTCAACCTGCTGAAACGGGGCGACACAATTGGTGTGTTCCAACTCGAATCAACCCCGATGCGTGCTCTGATTCGTTCCTTGGCCCCGACCTCGCTAGACGATGTTGCGGCACTAGTTGCGCTATACCGACCCGGGCCGATGGCGGCCAACATGCATAACGACTACGCCGACCGAAAAAATGGTCGAGCCAAAGTGGAATTCATCCATCCTGACGCGCAAGAAATACTCAACGACACTTACGGATTGATGATCTACCAAGAAAGCGTTATGCGGATGGCGCAAAAGTTCGCGGGATACACGCTCGCTGAAGCAGATTCGCTACGCAAAGCGATGGGCAAAAAGATTCGTGAAGCCATGGCCAAAGAACAAGAGAAATTTGTGAATGGGGTGGTCCAGAACGGTTACAAAAAGTCTTTGGCCGAAGAGATGTTTGAAATCATAGCTAGTTTCGCTGATTATGCTTTCAACAAAAGCCACTCCTATGGTTATGGTCTTATCGCTTATCAAATCGCGTACCTCAAAGCCAATTATCCAGTTGAATATCTATCAGCATTGCTAACAAGTGTCAAAAATAAGCTAGAATCAGCGGCAGTTTATTTGAACGAGTGCAGAATAATGGGTGTAGACGTTGGCGTGCCAGACATCAATCGTTCAGAATCGGACTTTACACCAGAACCAAACTTAGAACCAAACGCCTCCAGCCTGGGGCGAATTGTTTTTGGCCTCTCCGCCATACGTAATGTCGGGGTGGGTTTCGTGGCCAAGATCATCGCCGAAAGAGAAGAAAACGGGCCCTACACTTCATTCACCGACTTCATTGAACGGGTCAGCCTCGATTCTTTGAACAAACGCACCACCGAATCGTTGATCAAGAGTGGTGCGTTCGACTCACTCGGTCACCCCCGTAAAGGCCTACTCCAAGTCCATGAGCGCATCACCGAGATGACTGTAGAACGACGCAAAGAACAAGACTTGGGCGCGATGTCTTTATTCGAAGGTGCCAGTGATGAACCGACCTTCGATGATCGGCCAGAGGTACCAGAAGTCGAATTTGACAAGAAAACCAAACTTGCTCACGAACGTGAAATGTTGGGGCTGTATGTTTCTGATCATCCGCTCAGAGGCTACGAGGCGCAGATTCGCCGTAAAACCGACTGTTCGATAGCGGCCATCCATGACCAACCCGACAAGGCGTTCTTCACTGTCGGTGGTTCACTAACTAACCTCAACCGGCGTTTTACCAACAAAGGTGAACTGATGGCTTCCTTTGATTTAGAAGATTTAGGAGGATCAATAGAAGTCGTAGTGTTTCCAAAGTTAATGAAAGAATGCACTGACAAACTAGAAAATGATGCCATCGTTCTGGTTCGAGGTAGAAAAGAATCTGGCAGGTCGGCGCGAGGACGTAGAGGCGGTGGGGGTGAAGAAACCACAAATCTGATTGCCACGAACATTGAAGTGGTCGACGAACAGCTTGAGGTGCCGGTGTTGCGGGTGCGTCTCAATTTGCAGCAACACAAAAAAAACAAACTAGCCCAACTAAAAAGTGTGCTTGAAGCGCATCCCGGTAAATGTCAAGTCGAGTTGTACCTAAGCGATGCACGTGTTTTGCGTTTGCACAACAAATTCGCTGTCGATCGCGCCAACGGTGTGGTAGCGGAGGTTCGTGACCTGCTCGGCTCAGATTCGATACTTCTATGAGCCAACTGAAGTTGCGAATTGCCTCTGCATTGCTCACACTATTAGGCTAGGAGAATATTTTGGGGGAAGCGGCAATGACAATTGAAGTGGAGACAAAGGACTGCTCTACCGTAAGCGATGCCGAACTTGTTGAGATGGCTGAACTTTGCGCCGACTCGCCCAATGCGTTCAAAAAGAAGTTGTTGTCTCAGCAAACTGAACAATGGGTGTTGTTGACCATCGCCAGTGAGGCCCGCCGTATCTGCGGGTTCTCATTTTGTAGTCTTGAACGCATTGGCGGTACGCCGAGTTTGCTAGTCGGTGCCGCCCACATCTGTCGAAATACCAAACGCGATGTGATCCTCCGCACGATGCTGACCGATCAATGGAGGCGTGCGGTTTTGGCATTCCCCGATGAAGATGTCTTGCTAGGCACGCAAATCAACGACCCCGGTGCCCTAGAAGCCTACAAAACACTCACCGACATCATCCCGCGCCCAAACCACAAAGCCTCGGGCGAACAACGGGCCTGGGGTCGCCGTTTGGCAAAACGTTTTGGCATTGGGCCCAGCCGTTACGAAGACCGTGCCTTCACCGTGCGTGGTGCTGGCAACCCGGCAATCGTGCTAGATTTTGCTAGTGCCACACCCGAAACCGTGCCCGAAGATGTGCGAGCACAATTCCTCGAGTTAGACAAAGTTGCGGGCGACACCTTAATCGTATTTGGTTGGGCCATGCTTGAAGACCTAGAGCAACTGCTCTGAAGAACTCAAACTTCGCCGCTGTCGTCCGCCAGCGCCGGATGACCCGGGCGTTTCTACCCGATCCATTGCCCCCAACACTCATTGAAACACTGATCGACTTGGCTCGCCGTGCCCCATCGGCAGGCAACACCGCGGCACTCGAATGGCTAGTGCTTGATACCCCAGAAGATTTAACCAACTATTGGGACACCACGCTCAGCCCAGCCAGGCGCAAGACCTTCGCATGGCCCGAGTTGCTGCACGCGCCAGCCATTGTGATCTGCTGGGTCGACCCAGAGCGATACCTCGACCGCTACCGCGAAGCAGACAAAGCCCACCTAACGTTAGGAGATTCCTTAGACGCGTGGCCGGTTCCGTATTGGTTTGTTGACGGCGGAGCAGCAGTGCAAACACTGCTTCTAGCAGCCCAAGATGCTGGTCTTGGAGCATTATTCTTTGGTTTGTTCAACCACGAAAGCGAAGTACGTAAACGCTTCGGCGTACCACCGCGGCAAAAAGCAATCGGCGCGGTAGCGCTCGGTTACCGCAGCACCTCCAAACCTTCGAGCAGCCAGAAACGCCAGCGCAAGAACCTTCACGAGTTAATCCATCGCGGCAAGTGGCAAACATCGGACACTCGCAGATAACCTCAACGATTGGAGAGCTAAGCAACTGGAGTGCTCATGCAAATTGACCCGACGCCGCAAATCCCTTTAGTTGATTACCTGCGTCTTGATAAGCAACCGCATCTAGTAGCCAACGAATGCACCAACTGCGGTGCTCGGTTCTTTGACCGCCGCAATGCCTGCGCCCAATGCGGCTTGCGCCAGTTCACAAAAGTGCCAATACGCAATGAAGCCAAGTTGAAATCTTTCACGATCGTGCATCGAGCGGCACCAGGCATCCCCGCGCCTTTCGTGTCGGCTGTGGTAGAAACCAAAGACGGCACCACGGTGAGAGCAAATGTGGTTAACTGCGACCCAAACCCAGATGTGGTGCGATTGGGTATGCCGCTTCAACTCACCACCTACTGCATCGGCGCCGACGATGACGGCACCGAAGCGGTCGCCTTTGGCTACCAACCCAGTTGACCCACCAACAAGAAAGCACCAAAATGTCACAAACACAAAGCTCAACAAGCCGAAAACCGGTTCGCAAAATCAGTTCCGACAGTGTGTGGGTTCTGGGTGCAGATATGACCCACTTCGGACGTTATGAAGACCAAGACATCGTCGATCTAGCCGCGCAAACCGCGCTCGCCGCCCTTGATGATGGCAACGTCAGTATCCACGACATGGACGTTCTAGCCGCTGGCACACTTCTCAAAGCAGGCACCTCTCTAGGACAACGTCTCCAAAAGCAGATTGGTCAAACTGGGATACCGGTCTATAACGTGACCAACGCTTGTGCCACTGGTGCAACCGCAATAAGAACGGTTTACCTTGCGATCAAAGCCGGCGAAGCCGATATGGGTTTGGCTGTGGGTGCCGAACAGATGGGCAAGATGGGTTTGCTAGCCGGGGCTCACAGCAGCAAAGAAAAATCTGTGTATGAACCGAAGGGCCGTTACGGTGCGGTCACCTCATTAGACGGTTATTTGGGCACCGAAACTATGCCCGGCGTGTTCGCGCAGGCTGGGATGGAATACGCCAACGAACACCCGGGAGTGGGTTTTGAACAGTTTGCCAAAGTGGCCTACAAGAATCATCTGCATTCCACCCGAAACCCACTAGCTCAATATCGCAAAGCCTTCAGCTTGGACGAAATTATGCAATCACCAACCATGAGTTACCCCAACACTTTGCTTATGTGTTGCCCAACTGGGGATGGTGCCGCAGCGGTTGTGTTGATCTCGGGGGAACGTCTCAAAAGCATGCCTCAAGATGTCCGCCGCCGCGCCGTCAAAATATCTGCGTCGGTGCTTACTTCAGACCCTTACACCGAATCTAGTCAAGTGCAACCCGATGTGAGTACCCTCACCCGCAATGCGGCGGCGCTGGCGTATGAAACTGCTGGAGTAGCACCAGAAGACCTTGATCTGGTTGAACTTCACGATTGTTTCGCTACCGCCGAACTAATCCACTACGATAATCTCGGTTTGTGTGAACAAGGTGGCGCTGGAGACTTTATCGATTCGGGTGCGCCGTTTCGTGATGGCTCAACACCGGTGAACGTCTCGGGAGGTTTGATATCGAAAGGCCACCCCATTGGTGCTACTGGTGTTGCCAATGTCTATGAGATAACCACCCACCTGCGCGGTGAGGCCGGTGAACGCCAAATTGCTGGTGCTAAAGTCGGGTTGGCGCATGTGATCGGTTTGGGATCGGCGTGTGGCGTTCATGTGCTCGAAAAAGCCGCTGTTTGAATCCAGCGTCTTATCCGGTAGCTAAGTCGTCAACCAAGCCGCAGGCAACACGGAGCAACGATACGTTATGACTGTTCGGGTTACGGTCGGCGCACCACTCTCGCCGTTAGCTGCGGCACTAGTGGCAGCGGCACCGTTAGTTGGTGCTGAGGGTCTTCAAAACTGTGATGTCTATCGCGTTTATCATCTTGATTTTGATGGGGCAAGAACCCAGATCGAGCGTCTTTGCGCTGAAGTGCTAGTGGATCCGGTAGTTGAGCAAGTTTGGATAGGTACCGAACCGCCGAGACTCGGCCACTCGATTGAAGTTGCGCCGCTTGCGGGAGTTACCGACGTTGAAGCAAGAGAACTCGAATCTGCGGCAAGGCAACTCGGCCTAAGAAATTTGCGTGCCGCGACTGCGCGACGCTATGACCTGCAAGGCAATCTCACCAACGAAACAGTGGCTTTGCTGAGCAGACGTTTGCTTGTCAACGAAACCATTGAACAATGGTCGACCGGTGCTTTGCCGGCGGTGTTTCCTAGCAGAATTTCCGTGCCGACAGAAGTTGTGGCGGTGCCGTTACGGGGCCTAGACGACCGTGAACTAGCGGATTTGAGTAAGGCGCGGTTGCTGTCGCTCGACACCCACGAAATGCGCGCTATTCAAGAGTATTTTGGTTCTCTGGCACGTCACCCGACCGACGCTGAGCTGGAAACGTTGGCGCAAACCTGGTCGGAGCATTGCGTACACAAGACCTTCACTGCCGAGATTGAGTTGCTGCACAGCAAAGCCAATGGGCAGCGGATTGTGAGCCGGCACAAGAGTTTGTTAGGAGAGTTGCGCCAAGCAACTGAAGCTCTGAACCCTTGGTGGTTGCGCTCAGCTTTCGTTGATGATGCCGGGATAGTGGCTTTTGATGACGATTTCGACCTTGCTTTCAAGGTGGAAACTCACAATCATCCCTCAGCGCTGGAACCCTTTGGTGGGGCGAACACCGGTATCGGTGGCGTGGTGCGAGACGTTTTGGCGGTGTCGGCAAGGCCCATTGCCTGCACCAACGTTTTGTGTTTTGGCCCTGAAGATTTGAGCGATGAACGCATGCCGCGCGGGGTACACCATCCGCGTCGGATGCGTGAGGGTGTGGTTGCGGGGATAGCCGATTACGCAAACAAACTCGGGTTACCAACGCTGAACGGAGCGGTCGTGTACCACGAGGGTTACACCGCCAACCCACTCGTGTATTGCGGGGCGTTGGGGCTTTTGCGTCACGGTAAGCATCGCAACTCTGCCCAAGTTGGCGACCGGGTGGTGTGCATTGGGGGGCGGGTTGGCAGAGACGGAATCCATGGTGCCACATTTTCGTCGGCGAGTATGGACACGACCACGGTTGACACGGTGGGAGCCGCGGTGCAAATCGGTGATCCGATCACCGAAAAAGGTTGTATCGAGGTGGTGGAACGGGCGTGTGAGGCGGGGTTATACAACGCAATCACCGACTGTGGTGCGGGTGGGTTGTCATCAGCAGTTGGTGAGATGGGTAAACATCTCGGTGTCGATATCCACCTTGAAGGTTTGCCGCTGAAATATCCGGGATTGCAACCTTGGGAGATCTGGCTTTCGGAAGCTCAGGAGCGAATGGTGCTGGCAGTTCCGCATTCAGCGCTAGGAGCCCTGCGTGAATTGTGTGCAGACTGGGATGTTGAGTTGACCGACCTCGGTAGTTTCACAGGTTCTAATGACCTAGTGGTGCGTCACGGTGACCACACGGTCATCAACATGTCGATGGACTTTCTGCATCACGGGTTGCCTCGGCGCAAGCTGAGCGCGATTTGGGTTGACCCCTTGCCGAGCCTGGTAAGCACCCCCGGTTTGGGCGATGCTTTGCTGCTTGAGTTCTTGGCTCACCCTGATATTGCGAGCAAAGAAGACATTGTGCGCCGTTACGACCACGAAGTGCGCGGTGGTAGCGTGGTGCGCCCATATGTGGGGCAACATGGCGATGGCCCGGCCGATGCTGCGGTTATCAAACCGCTCACTAGCGCTGATACAACGCGGGCTGTGGTGCTGAGCAACGGGTTGTGCCCTCGGGTTGGCGTGCATGATCCCTACGCCATGGCTTTGTTGGCTCTAGATGAGGCGGTACGTAATCTAGTCGCCGTCGGTGGTGACCCGAATCGGGTTGCTTTGCTAGACAACTTCTGCTGGGGTGACCCGACCAAAAGCGATCGGCTAGGTGGGCTGGTGCGGGCTGTGCAAGGCTGCGTTGAGGGAGCTCGCCGCTACGCCATGCCTTTTATTTCTGGAAAGGACAGTCTTTTCAACGAATACGAAGGTCGGGCTATTCCCGGTACGTTACTGATTTCTGCGTTGGGCGTGGTGCCCGATTTGCATCGTGCGATCAATTCGGCCCAAATGCGCGTTGGCGACGATTTGTGGTTGGTTGGGTGGGGGAGTGGAGCGCTTGGTGGTTCGGTTGCCGATGCGCTGTATGCACTCGGTGCAACGCAAGTGCCGTCCCCCCTTGCCGATCCTCTACCTCGGTATAGGCGGGTGCATGCTTTGATTATGGCGGGGTTGGTGTCCTCAGCGCATGATTGTAGCGATGGCGGCCTTGCGGTGGCTCTCGCGGAAATGGCTATTGGTGCGCGCTGTGGTTTGGCGGTGACTGTGCCGACCGACGGCGAAGATGCGTTCACAGCGTTTTTCAATGAGGGGCCTGGGCGGTTGGTTTTGTCTGCGCCGCGTCATAATCGGGATGCTTTGGCCGCGTCCTTGGGTCGCTTTGGGCGGCTCATAGGCGCAGCAACTGCCGATGAACTGATCAGTATTGCAGCAAGCAATGACCATGCTGAGCGCAGTACGCCAAGTATATCTATTAGCTTGGCTGAAGCTGTGCTAGCTTTTACGAAACGTATCGGCTGATGGCCCAACCCCCTATTTTGATCTTGCATTCTTCAGGCACGAACCGTGATGGTGATGCCGCGCAAGCAATAAGGTTGGCGGGTGGTGTGCCGCATATAGTTCATCTAAATCATCTTCGCCGAGGCGATGTGCAAATCAACGACCACGCGGCGCTGTTGATTCCAGGCGGGTTCTCTTACGCAGATGCGCTCGGTGCTGGGCAAAGGTTAGCTTTGGAGTTGCGTTTGTGGTTTGGGGAGGCGGTCGCTGAGTTAGTATCACGAGGGAAGCCGGTGTTGGGAATTTGCAATGGTTTTCAGGCGCTAGTGAGAGCTGGTTTGTTGCCTGGCCCTTTCGAGCCGAACACCCACGTTGTGAACCGACAAGTGACGTTGACGGAGAATGCTAATGGTCTCTTTGAGTGTCGTTGGGTGACCCTGCGGGTGGAACCAACGGTTCGTAGTTCCTGGTTGCAGCCGCTCAAGGACACGCTCATTCGCTGTCCGGTCGCCCACGGGGAAGGGCGTTTCGTGACTAGCTCAGATGACCTTACTCAAGAACTGCAAACATCGGGTTTAGTGGCTTTCAGGTACCAAACCCCAACAACGCAGCCAACGCAACCAACGCAACCAACGAGTGCGTGTCCACAAAGCAGCGATGCTCGCGGGCTTTACCCCGCTAACCCCAATGGTTCGGTGGCCGACATTGCCGGTATCTGCGACCGTAGCGGAGCGGTGGTGGGGCTCATGCCGCATCCCGAAAACCATGTGTTCGACTGGCAGCGTCCACATGGCGCAGTTGGGGGATCTGGGTTGGCGCTGTTTGAAGCGCTGGTTGAAGCGGCCAAGTGATGCTCGACTTGATGCCAGCGCAACGCCACCCTTTCCGTGGCCTTGACCCTCAAGTTATGGCTAACATCGGCACTCTTCGGCGTGGCAAAGTGCGAGACATTATTGACCTTGGAGAGCGGTTGCTGCTGGTCTGCAGCGATCGAGTGTCGGCCTTCGATCAAGTGCTCGGTACCGTTCCCTTCAAGGGGCAGATGTTGAATCAATTGGCGGCTTGGTGGTTTGAACAGGTCGCCGACATTATTGACTCGCATCTCCTTGATGTCCCCGACCCTAACGTCAGCGTGGTCCAACGTTGCCGGACTTTGCCGGTGGAGGTAGTGGTGCGGAGCCGTCTCAGTGGCAGCACTTCCACTTCGTTATGGACACAATATGACGAGGGTAAACGCCATCTTTATGGTGTCGAGTTCAGCGACGGTATGACCAAGAATCAAGAACTTCCGCAAACGCTGATCACGCCCACCACTAAAGCTTCTGAGGGTGGCCACGACAAGCCAATCAGCGAAACCGAAATCGTTGCCAATGGTCTCGTTGCTAGCGAACTTTGGGACGAAGTGCGCAGCGTGGCCTTAGAAATCTTTGCTCGAGGACAACAAATCGCGTTGTCGGCAGGTCTCGTTTTGGTAGACACAAAGTATGAGTTCGGGATCAATGACCGCAACCAGTTGATTATGATCGACGAAATGCACACACCCGACAGTTCACGGTTTTGGCGAGAGTCGAACCTCACTGAAAGGCTCACGGCCAGCCAAGAACCCGAGAACCTTGATAAAGAAATCATCCGTTTGGCGTATGCGCAACGAGGTTATCGAGGGGAGGGCGCACCCCCGGAGCTTGGAACTGCTTTAGCAAACCTGACAGCACAGAGTTACGCGGAACTATTTGAGATGCTGACCGGTTCAGCTTTTCAACCAGCGCGGTATCCTGCCGATGTGCGTGTAACTCAAGCGCTGCAGGCGCTAACCCGGCCGCACCTCAGCACCGCCCCGCAGTCCCGCCGAGGTGCATCGAATGACTGACCTCACACTTGTGGGCGTGGTCATGGGCAGCGAATCAGATTGGGCTACGATGCAACACGCGGCTGAGGTGCTTGAGGAATTTGGCGTGCCACACGAGTGTCGAGTGGTATCGGCGCATCGCACTCCAGAACTGTTGACAAAATACGCCAGCGAAGCCGAACCGAAAGGTTTGCGGATTGTTATTGCGGGAGCCGGGGGAGCAGCGCACCTACCGGGGATGCTCGCTTCGCATACGCAAATTCCGGTTATTGGTGTGCCGATCAAGAGCAGCGCGCTAAACGGCATCGATTCGCTTTTGTCTATCGTGCAAATGCCCGCAGGTATCCCCGTTGCCACCATGGCCATCGGGAATCCGGGAGCGACCAACGCGGGTTTGTTGGCGGTTGCCATGCTGGCTGGACAAGACCCCGCGTTAGCTGATCAGTTGCGTCTACGCCGATCCGCGCAAGCCAACCGCATCAAGGCAATCACGCTCCAAAGATGACCCCACAAACACTACCAGCACTGCGAGAAGCGCTTCCGCCGGGGTCAACCATCGGAATTGTCGGTGGCGGTCAACTCGGACGTATGCTCGCCCAAACGGCACATCAGCACGGCTATCGTGTGGCGGTTTTAACCGGTGGGAGTCGCAACACTCCTGCCGGTTCGGTTGCCGACACAGAGATAGCCGCACCCTTTGATGACGATGCAGCCATCAGTCGTTTGCTAGAAGTAGCCGATGTGATTACTTGGGAGTTCGAAAACGTTGATCTAAGGGTGGCGCGTGCAGCACAACGTGCCGGGGTTGGTGTCTTTCCAAGCGCCGAAATAATCGCCACCACACAGGATCGCAGCCTCGAAAAGAAAGCTCTGCAAGAAATCGGCGTAAGCGTTGCCCCTTGGTGTATTGTCAACAGGCAAGACGAACTCGCCGCGGCGGTACGCGAGTTCGGGCTCCCGGTCATTGCCAAAGCCGCACGTTTCGGCTATGACGGGAAAGGTCAAACCCGTATAGAAACACATAACGCAGTGGCAGATGCCTGGCAGCGTTTGGGCTGCCAGCGCCTCGTAGTGGAATCGGTGGTGGCATTTGAACGTGAAATCTCCGTTGTCGTGGCTCGCTCAATGGATGGTCAGGTGGCCGACCACGGTTGTATGGAAAACGCGCACGTCAAGCACGTTCTCGACAGCACCATCACGCCGGCGCGTATCAGCGAAGCACGCTCCCGCGAAGCCAGAGGCATCGCCGCGCACATAGCCAACCAATGGGGGTTGGTAGGGGTGTTGTGTGTGGAGATGTTTGACACACCGACTGGGTTGGTCGTCAATGAGGTGGCACCTCGGCCTCACAATTCGGGCCATTGCACCATTGAAGCAGCTGCAGCTAGTCAGTTCGAGCAACAACTACGTGCGGTGGTGGGGATGCCGCTTGGTGACGGGCGTTGCCAACCGGCGGCGATGCTGCAACTGCTTGGAGATTTGTTTCTTGAAGGTGCGCTAGATTGGTCGGAGATCTATGCGGCCGCTGCGGTGCATCTTCATCTCTATGGCAAGCAAGAAGCTCGTTCGGGTCGTAAGATGGGGCACTTGACCCTAGTCGGCGACGATTCCGTTGGTGCTGACCCAGCC
The DNA here is from genome assembly GCA_024421095.1 of Acidimicrobiia bacterium. Classification (GTDB taxonomy): domain Bacteria; phylum Actinomycetota; class Acidimicrobiia; order Acidimicrobiales; family Aldehydirespiratoraceae; genus VXYK01. The sequence continues at coordinate 6,780 of JAHQYM010000003.1, read as the reverse complement.
GTGCTTTTGGCTAAGCTGATGTCCTTGCGCCAAGCCCTTACCGACCGCTGATTGCTGTGCTGCGTCTAGCTGATAGCCCTCGCGAGGAGTGCGGTGTGGTAGGCATTTGCACGTCAGATTCCCAAGCCGCGCGCTTGGCTTTCTTTGTGTTGCACACGCTGCAACATCGTGGGCAAGAAGCCGCGGGAATAGCGACCACAACCAACGGCATTGCCCATGTCCATAAAGGTTTGGGTTTAGTGGCCAGTGTCTTCAAAGAAGAGAACCTAGGCACGCTGCCGGGCAACCTCGCCATCGGCCATACCCGTTACTCAACCACTGGTGGTTCAGGGCTTCGCAACGCTCAACCTCAGCTCATCGAAACGATTGACGGCCCCTTGGGGGTAGCGCACAATGGCAACCTGGTGAATGCACCAAAATTGCGCCGTGGGCTTCTTGAAGGTGGTGTAGGTTTGCAAACATCAAGCGACACCGAAGTTATGGTGCATTTGCTCACGGGTGCAGCCGGCAACTGGATCGAAAGGATTCGTGCGCTTATGTCGCAGGCGGAAGGTGCCTATGCGCTCACCGTCTTGACTCGTGATGCTGTGTTTGGGGTGCGTGATCCGTGGGGTTTACGGCCTTTGGTTATTGGTGCCATTGGTGACGGTTATGTGCTCGCCTCAGAAACCTGCGCTTTTTCAACTATTGGCGCCGAGTTTGTGCGTGAGGTTGACCCGGGTGAAATCGTGCGCCTCAGTGAAAATAGCCTCGAAACGTATGCCGGTGCAGACCCCAAACCCCGTGCCTTATGTACTTTTGAGCAGATTTATTTTTCTCGTCCTGATTCGATTTGCGACGGTCAGTTGGTGCATTCGACACGGCAAAGGTTGGGGCGAGAGTTGGCGCGCGAGGCACCTGTCGAAGCGGATTTGGTGGTGTCGGTACCCGACTCGGGCACACCCCACGCGGTCGGTTTTGCTCAAGAAGCTGAGATTCCTTACACCGAAGGGCTCATTAAGAACCGTTATGTAGGCCGTACTTTTATTGAACCGACACCTCAGTTGCGGGCCGCTCGTGTGGCCATGAAGTTCAATCCGTTGGCCGACAATGTGGCTGAAAAGCGTGTGGTGTTGGTGGATGATTCGATCGTGCGGGGTACCACATCGGGCCCTTTGGTGAAGATGTTGCGAGATGCTGGAGCTGTCGAAGTGCATGTGCGGGTGGCCTGCCCGGCGATCATTAGCCCCTGTTTTATGGGCGTGGATATGGCCAACGAGGACGAGTTGATAGCTGCCCGGTTCTCTGTTGAAGAAATTTGTGAACATATCGCAGCGGACTCTCTAGCGTTTTTGTCAATTGAGGCCATGATGCGTGCTCTCGACACCGATCGCGGTTACTGTAACGCTTGTTTTACAGGGCGCTACCCGTTTGAATCTATGCGTTTTGTGCAACTCAGTTTGAACCCTAAGACCGAATTCACCTCGGTTTGGCGTGATTAGACGATGGCGGAGAAGGTGCTGGTTGTTGGTAGTGGCGGCCGTGAGCACGCGCTTGCTTGGAAATTGGCGAAGTCAGCACAGGTGGCTGAGGTGATAGTCGCACCGGGTAATGCGGGAACAGCTCGCGAACACAAGTGCCGCAACGTTTCTTTGGTGCCGACAGATTTCGCCGCAATCGTTGAGTTGGTGCAAACCCAGGCCGTGTCTTTGGTGGTAGTTGGGCCGGAAGAGCCGCTCGTTTTGGGGCTCGTCGACGTGCTTGAGGACGTTGGGATTGCGGCTTTCGGCCCAGTGGCGGCTGCGGCGAAACTTGAGGGATCAAAGCCTTATTGCAAAGAGTTCCTGCAGCGAAACAACATTCCCACGGCGCCAGCCCAAATCTTTAGCGATGCGGTAGATGCTCTCGCGGCGTTGCGCCGTTGTTCAACAGTGCCGGTCATCAAGGCTGCTGGTTTGGCCGCTGGTAAGGGCGTGGTTGTTGCAGAAACCCAAGCCGAGGCCGCTCAAGCTGTTCGAGAGATGTTGATCGAGGGGCGTTTTGGTGAAGCAGGCAATGAAATACTGCTTGAGGAACGCTTGTTTGGCCAAGAGCTTTCGGTGTTGGCGTTTTGCGATGGAGACACCTTCAGGGTCATGCCGGTTGCGCAAGACCATAAACGTTTAGCTAACGGTGACACTGGGTTGAACACTGGCGGAATGGGCGCCTTTTGTCCCACACCGCACGCCACCGAGGAGCTACTGGAGCGTGTCGCTGACGAGATTCTCGCTCCTACGTTGGCGGCTCTGGCACGCCTCGCTCATCCCTATAAGGGGGTGCTTTATGCAGGTTTGATGCTCACCGAAAGCGGGCCCAAGGTGATTGAGTTCAACTGTCGATTTGGTGACCCCGAAACGCAGGCAGTCTTGCCGCTCTTGGAATCAGATCTTTATGAGGTGATGCTGGCGTGCTGTGCTGGCAGGCTGCCCAATATTGATATTCGTTGGAGTGGTGCTGCATCGCTGGCTGTGGTGATGGCCTCGGCTGGTTACCCAACGCACACGACTGCATCGGTGCCTATCTGGGGTCTTGATGCGGCACTGCAACAGGGTTGTAGAGTTTTTCACGCCGCTACAGCGGTTCGCGAGCAGACACTTGTCAGCGCTGGTGGGCGAGTACTGGCAGTAAACGCTTCCGCGGCAACCGTGCGCCAAGCAGCCGAAGCTGTCTACCGTGGGGTTGCCTGCGTTGATTTCGAGGGCGCACAATTTCGAGATGACATAGGTCGTGAGTTAGCCTCATGAGCAATTACCGCGAAGCTGGTGTTGATATTGATGCTGCGAACCTGGCGGTCGAGGGCATGGTTGCGGCAGTGTCGACCACGAAAACCGAAGCAGTGTTGTCTGAGATCGGAGCTTTCGGTGGACTTTTTGCCGCCGACAGCCTCGGCACAGGCAAGGTGCTGGTGGCTTCCACAGATGGTGTCGGCACCAAAACACTGTTGGCCACAGAGATGGCGCATTACCGAAGTTTGGGGGTCGATTTAGTCAACCACTGTGTCAACGACATCCTGGTGCAGGGTGCCCGTCCGCTTTTTTTCTTAGATTACATAGCCACGGCTAAGGTGGTTCCGCAGGTAGTGGTGAAGATTGTGGAGGGTATCTGCGCCGCTGCTAAGGAAGTGCGATGCGCCGTTTTGGGGGGCGAGACTGCGGAGATGCCCGGCGTGTATTTGCCTGGCGCTACCGACATCGCTGGCACCATCGTGGGGGTCGTCAACCGAGATGAGTTGTTGCCCCAAACTGAACGCTTATGCAACGGAGACCTGTTGTTGGGGCTGCCGAGCGACAGCCCACACACCAACGGTTACGCACTCATTCGCGCTTTGTTAGAGCACCACAAACCTAGTTCGGCGATGCTTGAATTCTTGTTGACACCGCATCGCTGTTATCTCGGCGATGTCGATTACTTGGCCCAGCAAGGGGTAAAAATCAAAGCAATGGCCCACATTACCGGCGGGGGAGTGATCGAGAACCTTCCCCGCGTGCTCCCAGCTGGTCTTGCCGCGCAGATCGATCTATCTGCTTGGCCGGTGCCAGAAGGTTTTCGAACCCTAGTCGATTGGGGAACCTTGAGCGATGACGAGGCCTTTCGAGTGTGGAACATGGGTGTCGGCATGATCTTGGTTGTGGATCAGACACAAGCCGATTTGCTAGACGACCTCGGTCTACTTGTGCTGGGAAGCTTGCATGAGAGTGAACGCAGCGCTGCTGACGCTCGGGTCAGGTTCACTGGAACTTGGCGCTGATGCATCGTCTTGTGGTGCTAGCTTCAGGCAACGGAACGAACTTGGAAGCGTTGCTAGATGCCACTGAGAACGGGCACCTTGAGGCCACGATCGTTGCCGTGTTCGTAAACCGAAGCAATGCCCAAGCCCAAAAGCGCGCCCAAAATCATCGGGTACACAGTGAGTATTTTGGATTGACTCCTTATTTGAATAGCTACAACAAACGCTCTGACGCTCGCCACCATTACGACACCGACTTAGCGCAAAAGGTTGCTTCACAGCAACCCGACTTGGTGATATTGGCGGGTTGGATGCACATTTTTTCGATGGCCTTTTTGTGTCGGTTTCCCAATCGGGTCATCAATTTGCATCCGGCGTTGCCGGGGGAGTTTCCAGGTGCCACAGCAATCAATGATGCTTGGAAGGCGCATCTTCAAGATGGTCTTGAACGCTCAGGGGTGATGGTTCATCTGGTAAATGACGAAGGCATAGATGATGGTTTAGTGCTCGCAACCCGAGAAGTGCCCATCACCTCTGCCGACAACCGCACCACTTTCGAAGCTCGCATGCACGCCGCAGAACATCAACTGTTAGTTGCCGCGGTAGGCGATTATCTAAATAAATTGTGATCCTTGTCGGCCCGCCATCACGCCCTAACGGCTTAGCCCTTTGGTGGGCTGGTGCGCGCCCCCGTACTCTGGGAGCTGCGTTGGTGCCGGTAGCGGTCGGCACGGCTACCGCGGTTGGCAACAGCAATGCGATGCAATGGTGGCGTGCAGCGCTAGCTTTGCTTGTGGCGTTGGCACTGCAAGTGGGAGTCAACTTCGCTAACGATTATGCAGACGGTGTGCGTGGCACCGATGGCGCCGAGCGAACTGGTCCGCTGCGTTTGGTCGGTTCTGGGTTGGTGTCGCCAGTTCTCGTGAAGCGCGCTGCGTTGGCTTCGTTTGCGGTTGCTGGTGTAGCGGGTCTTGTTTTAGCGGTTGACATGGGTCCTGAGTTGTTGCTGCTGGGCGCGCTTTGCTTGGTTGCCGGGTGGACCTACACGGGTGGCCCCAAGCCCTACGGATATCACGGTTTGGGTGAACTGTTCGTGTTCTTGTTCTTCGGTTTGGTTGCCACCGTTGGTAGCAACTACGTGATTACCGAAAGCCTAGACCCATTAGCGGTCGCTGCGTCTATCGTGGTCGGGATTTGGGCAACGGCTCTGCTGGTGGTCAACAATTTACGTGACCTTGATGGAGACGCAGCGGTTGGTAAAATCACCCTGGCGGTGCGTCTCGGTGATGCTCGCACTCGTCGAATGTTCATTGCCTTGCAAGTAATAGCGATGCTAGTTGCGGTCAGCATCACCTTGGTAACCAGTCGTCTAGCGATATTTGCTTTGCTGGGTTTACCGCTAATTGTGCAGACCATTAGATCGCTGCACCGAGGAGCCAAAGGAGCGGAATTGATTGCGGTTCTCGTCACCACCGCGCAGCTACAACTCGTCTCGGGGCTTGCCATGGCAGGCGGAATCGCCTTATCCGTCGAACCCTTCTGGTCGCCCTAACTCAGCTTGGCGCGTCGCGGAAATAAGCTGAGCGCCCACGAAAGAGCGCCGGGAAATGTTGACGAAACCAGCGCTTGCAAGTTGTTGTTTGAGTTCCGGCCATGCCGGCATGTACGCCAGCGATTTCGGCAAATATGCATAGGCGTTTCCGTCGGACAGGAGTGCGCCTATGCGTGGCACAACCTTTTGGAAATAGATGCGGTGCCCCCAACGCAAAATTTTGTTGTCGGGTTCGCAGGCATCCAATAGGGCGATCCTCCCGTGCGGACGAATCACGCGGGCGGCCTCGGCGAAGAAACCTGGTAGTTCAACTAGGTTGCGTAAAGCAAAACCGCAAACTGCGCCGTCGACTGCGTGGTCGGCTACCGGCAAGGCCAGCAAATCGCCTTGTAAGCGGGCCGTGTTGGTGGGGGCTGCCAACAGCATGCCCAAGGAGAGGTCTACCCCCACTGCCACCATGTCGGCCTTGGCAAGTGTGCGAGAAAGCGCTGCGGTGCCGCAAGCCAAATCAAGCACAAGCGAACCAGCCTCCAACTCCAGCACAGCAACCGCCTGGCTCCGCCAGCGACTGTCGAGTCCGAAAGTGATCACCCGGTTGACCAGATCGTATCTCCCTGAGATGCGGTCGAATAAGTCTCGTATGGCAAGGCGTTTTTCGTTGCCTTGCGGCAGATTGTTTGGGTCGATCTTCGGCACCGTTGGTTACTTTGTTCGGCGGTAAGCCCGGTCGGTGCGATGGTGACTAAATCCAATCGCGGCATAGATGGCGTTTGCCGCGCCATTATCGGATTCCACATAAAGCATGGCCATGTTCAGACCGGCGTTGCTGAGCCATTCAAGGCCAGCCAAGGTTAAGGCTCGGCCTAAGCCCCTGCCATGAAAGTCGGGGTCGACCCCAATCACATAAATCTCACCTAGGTGAGGTTTGCGGTCACGGTGAATTTTCGTCCAACAAAAACCCATCAAACGGCCCTCCTCGTTGCGCGCTAAACGAAAACCGTCAGCATTGAACCAGTCTTCGGCTAGCGTCTTTTGCAGAGCCTCTACGGTTAGTCCACCCTGCTCGGGATGCCAATGAAAAGCCCGATTGTTGACCGACACGAAGGCAGCTATGTCGCTTGTTGTGAAGGCCTTTGTGTGCAACTGCGATGGAGTTTGAGGTAAGGAACAGCGCAGTTGCCAGAGATCTCGGTAGGGTACAAACCCTAAGTCTTTGGCGACCCGCTCGGTTGGTTCATCCAGATGGCGAATCCACAGTTGGGCCGGTTCATTTGGGTGTTCATTGAGCCACCCGTTGAGCGCATCGCCAACTTCGTCGGCTGAGCGATCTTCGTTCACTGTCAGCACCCAAGGAACCTCTTTTGAGTTGGATTGTTCACACGTCAACGTCACCGCGTTAGCGTATCTTCTAATTTATGGCTAAACCTAGATCACCTAAGGGGCGTGCCCGTCTCACTCATGAGCGGCTAGCCCTTGAGTACCC
>JAHQYM010000228.1 GCA_024421095.1 Acidimicrobiia bacterium | reverse complement strand
ATAACCGCTCCTTTCGAGCGCTTCTTCAATAATGGTTGCGGGTGGAGCGTCAAGCTCCCGAATCGCGGAAGCAAGCGCCAAGAACTCCTCAATACCTCGGGCCGCAGGACCGGTAACACCGGCCTCTACATAAAATTGGCAGGCTTCATAAAATGAATTGTAGTTAGCGTTCGCCAACGCATTAAGTTTGTTCACTGAAGATGCCCCAACACCACGTTTCGGCACATTCAAAACTCGTCTCATGCTAACTTCGTCTACGGGGTTAACAATGGCTCGAAGATAAGCCACCGCATCCTTGATTTCACGACGATCATAAAAGCGAGCACCGCCCACCACCTGATATGGAATGCCGAGCCTCACAAGATGTTCCTCAAGCACTCGTGACTGGCTATTGGTGCGATAAAACACTGCCATTTGATCCCAACTCAGTCCCTCAGAACGTCTCAAGCGGGTGAGTTCATGGGTTACGTAACGTGCTTCGTCATGTTCATCTATGGCGTGGTAACGCACGATCTTGTCGCCATCGTCCCTGTCTGTCCACAACTCTTTTGGTACTCGTCCAACATTGTTGGCAATGACCGCGTTAGCGGCTGTAAGTATGGTTTGCGTGGAACGGTAGTTTTGATCAAGCACAACCGTGGTAGCATCAGGGAAAGCCCTTTCAAATTCTAAGATATTGCTTAGATCAGCTCCCCTAAAAGCATAAATTGACTGGTCGCCATCACCCACGACCGTCACCTGTCGGTGATGCTGAGCGAGGATCAAAACAAGTTCATTCTGCACCGAATTGGTGTCTTGGTACTCATCAACTAGCACATGCGCGAATCGATTCTGCCAATATTCGCGTACCGATTCTTCGGTGTTTAGCAACTCAACCGCGCGGAATAACAAGTCATCAAAATCCATAGCATTGCAAGCTTTCAGTCGGGTTTGATACTCCGAATAAATCTTGGCCGTGCGCTTCGCGAAGTCATTTTCGGCTGATGCGGCATAAGCGTCTGCCGAAATGTTGTCGTTCTTGAGACTCGAGATCTTGCGATGTCTCGAACGAGGGGTGAACTTTTTCTGGTCAAGGCCAAGGTCTCGGATCACATAACCCGTAAGGCGCCGTGCATCTGCTTGGTCATAAATCGAAAAATTAGACGGAAAACCCAAGTGGTGAGCGTCTTGGCGGAGCATCCGCGCGCACGCCGAATGAAATGTGGATACCCACATCCTTTTGGCTGTCGGGCCCACCAAATGGGCTACTCGCTCTTGCATTTCTTTCGCGGCCTTGTTGGTGAAGGTGATGGCGAGGATTTCAAAAGGGGACATTCCCTCGTCAAGCAAGTGAGCAATGCGGTGGGTGAGCACCCGGGTTTTCCCCGA
>JAHQYM010000080.1 GCA_024421095.1 Acidimicrobiia bacterium | reverse complement strand
AAGCGCTCCACGCGGCCAGCCGTATCCACAATCTTCATCTGCCCCGTGTAGAACGGGTGGCTCTCGGCAGATATCTCAACTTTGGCGAGCGGATACTCATTACCATCCTCCCAAACAATCGACTCTTTAGCCTCAATAGTGGATCGGGTCAGAAAGGACTTGCCCGCAGAGGTGTCTTGAAACACAACCGGGCGATACTCGGGATGAATCTCAGATTTCATAACGAAACGATTCTAAAGGCCAAACGACTACCCGCAACCCCGATCGGGAATTTTGTAAATCCGTTAGGAAGCGTCATCGGCAGCAGCCAATTCTTTCAACAAGGCCAAAATATCATCGCCTGGGCGGGCATCGGGCTCAGCAGCAAGCGTCAACAAATGGCGCCGCACTCCCCGAACTTGCTCAAGTTGCGACACCGTCAACAGCAACTCTTCGTTATGAGTGCCACTAGCGGCCACATCAACCGCCGGATAAACACGCCGTGCTGCCAGATCACGGGAGAGCCGCAACTCCAAATTGGCGGTGTTGGCCAACTCCTCATAGATCAACTTGTCGACCGAACTGCCACTATCAACCACAACCGTGGCAATAATCGTTAGCGAACCGCCGTGCTCAATATTGCGAGCCGCAGACAAGAACCGCTTGCACGCGTAAATCACCGAACGATCAAAAGTGCCCGACCCATAGCGCCCCCCGTGAGCCGAATCAAGGATATAAGCGCGAGCCAAACGGGTGATCCCATCCACCACTAAACACACATCTTTACCACATTCAACTGATCGCTTAGCACGCTCAATGGTCATCTCCGCAATCGTGACTTGTTCATCGGCTGGTTGGTCGAAAGGAGCCCCGATTACTTCACCGCGCTCAACCCAACGAGACATGTCGGTAATGTCCTCAGGGCGCTCATCAATCAACAAAACCAACAACTCAAGATCACTATGATTAACTTCAAGAGAACGAACCAAATGCTTCAAAACGGTTGTCTTCCCCGCTCTAGGCGGTGAGGCAATCAAGGCCCTCTGGCCCTTACCAAGCGGGGTCACCAAATCAACTATCTGCGCAGTGCGGTCGAACGGTTCTTGCGACCCAGCAAGCAACAGACGTTGATCTGGGAACACTGCGGTCTGATCGCTGAAAGCCGGACGATCAATTGAAGCATCTGGGGGGCCACCGTTGACTTTTAGCAACTCTACCATCGCCGGATTCTTCTCGTTGCGAGAGGCCGGGCGGGAAGTGCCACGCAAATGCACACCCTTACCGAGGTTATATTGGCGCACCATTTTCACCGGCACATAAGCATCATCTTTCGACGGCAACGCTCCATCAACTCGCAGAAACCCGTATCCCTCTGGCCGAAGTTCGAGAAAACCTTCAACCGGCACGACATCACCCGCATACGAGTCGTTGGTGTCCTTGTTGTTTTCTCGTTCACGACCACGACGGCGCCTACGCCTACCTGAAGGATCAACGTCTTGACTCGCGGCCGCCAGACCGAGATCACCCTGAGCCGCCCTATCGGGTTCTTCTTGGACAACCTGTTCGGTGTCGTTCGGCGATTGTTCGGCTTCGCTTGACGGATGGTCGGTTTCGCTTGGGTTCACAGAAGCGGTATCAGGTTCGCTAGCCACACCCCCACTAACCAACTCAAGTATCAACTCAATTATCTCACCCTTACGCGCGCGCGCTGAAGGTCTTTGGCCTAACGTGCTAGCGATCTCAGATAATTCTTCACGGTCTTTGCGTTGCAGGGTAGACCGGCGCATCTCCGCGGTTTCCACGGTTTCGTCTCCTCATACTTGCGAGCATTGTTGCGTTAGGCAGGTGACACGTATTAGCGCAGAACATCCGGCGCGGTGTCGACAACCTTGCAACAGGCCAACACACTAGAGGCACAGCAACGCAACCACAACCACACCGACAAAATCTGACCCGTAAACCCGCTAGCGCACCTCAATACAACCATCAATATCAACCGTCAAAGTTGCCCACTCCCCGGCGCGGCTAGGCCGAAAAAGCTCCCCGCCAGATTCGATGAGCGCACCCACGCTCGGACCAGAACCGCTAAGCCACGCAGCATGGCCCGCGTGTCGCAGTTCATTCACCACGGCGGCACTGTCTGGTAAAGCGCTCAATCGGGCTGTCTCATGGATTTTGTCACCGTTGGCGCCAACAATCAACGGCCAAACACCGGTCAATAAACCCGCATATATCGCCGCGCACGAAGCTGCTTGAGCCACCACATCCACAACCTCTAAAGCCTCCGGCAGCACCGCACGTGCGGATGCAGTGAACGACACCGCCGCTGGAACCCACATAAACAACTGCCCTACCGTGATCTGAGGAACGTCGGTGTGGATCCGTCCGCCTACTGCAAGATTGAGGCCGCCATAAGCAGCAGCGGCCGCGTTGTCGGGGTGACCTTCGATCTCATCGGCTACTGTAAAGGCCAAGTCACGGGCACGCGCTGGCACGAAACCTTTACTGCGAAAGCCCAAATAAGCTGCCCCAACGCATGCCGCGGCGCTCGAACCGAGCCCTCTCGCAATCGGCAAGTCGCTACGAAACCAAAGCCGTTCAAAGTGGGCACCGGTCTTGGCAAGCGCCAACCAGACCAGATCGTCAGCGCCGACGCGTTCAAAGCCAACAAGGTGCTCATCGCTGAGTTCGTAGTAACGGTCGACAGCAAGAGCCAAAACATCAAAACCGGGGCCAAGATTGGCTGAAGAGCCCGGCACGCGCACCCGCATTAGCGGATCCCGTCCACAAAATCCTTGACCGTGGCCAAGTCATTGGGAAGCACACCAAAGGTTTCACGGCGGTCGAAAATTCCTGCTAACTGTGGCGGCGAATCAGGGTTTACCCCCGTGGCTTGGGTAACCGCTTCAGCAAATTTCGCAGGGTGTGCCGTAGCGAGCGAGACGACCTGCTCACCTTTTTGCGCCAACCGATTGGCCACACCAATACCCACCGCAGTGTGCGGGTCGACCAACATTGCGTGCGCCGCGTAGATCGCTTTGATTACCGCGAGAGTTTCGGTGTCGGTGATGCGGTCACCAGCAAATTCGGCAACGAGACGCTGGTGCTGCTCGACGGTTAGCCGCGCTCGACCGTTGGCTCGAAACTCACTTATCATTTCGGCTGTGGCCGGACCGTTGCCATCCAACAATTCGTAGAGCAACCGTTCAAGGTTCGATGAGATTTGAATGTCCATACTCGGCGAGAGCGTGGAGACAACTTCCTTGGCGCTCAGTTCGCCCGTTTCGAGTAAGCGCGACAGTATGTCATTGCTGTTTGAAGCCACCAAGAATCTTTGCACATTGAGCCCCATGCGAGCCGCCACATGGCCCGCGAAAATGTTGCCAAAGTTTCCAGTGGGGACACAAAACGTGATTGGTTGCGAACCACGCCCGAGTTGCGCCGCAGCCCACACGTAATAAACGATCTGCACCATCACCCGCGCCCAGTTGATCGAATTGACTGCGGCTAGGTTATGGCGCGCCCGAAACGACTCGTCTCCAAACATCGCTTTAACTAAATCTTGGCAATCATCAAAGGTGCCCTCAATGGCTACCGCGTGGACATTCGAGTCGTTCAACGTGGTCATCTGACGGCGTTGCACCTCGCTAGTGCGGCCATTCGGGAAAAGCACCACAATATCCACCTGCTCACTACCACGCACCGCTTGCATCGCCGCTGAACCAGTGTCGCCGGAGGTCGCTCCCACAATCGTTGCCCGCTCCTTGCGGCGCTTCAATTCGTAATCAAAAAGTCGCCCCACCACCTGCATAGCAATGTCTTTAAAGGCGAGGGTCGGGCCGTGAAACAACTCCATGAGATGCAACCGTTCGTCGAGTTGCACCAGGGGGCAAACCTGGTGGTGCGCAAAAGTGCCATAAGCATCGCTGAGCAGCGTCTTTAGTTGAGCAGGCGCAACTGCCGGGGTCACAAACGGCAAAATAATCTCCGTGGCCAAATCCACATAACTCAACTTGGTTGCCGTGAGATTTGCGGGTAGCTTCGGCAAAGCAGTAGGCAGATACAAACCGCCGTCAGGGGCTAGCCCGGTGACCAAAACATCAGCGAAGCCAAGCTGAGGACTCTTGCCCCGAGAACTGCCGTATAGCATAGCCACGCTTAACCCTCGCCCCCGATCATCCGAATGGCCCGATGCACATCAAGCACAACCGCGAGATGCGAGAGTTCGGCCATCGTGGTTTGCACCGCAGACTCAAGCGATTCGTGGGTAACAAAGATCAACCGCGCACGGTCACCTTGGCCTTGCTGTTCCATCGCTTGGATCGATACCCCATTGCGGCCAAAAACATCAGCAACCTGAGCGAGCACCCCTGGCCGGTCGGTGACTGCTAAGCAAATATAGAAAGCCGATTTCAGTTCCTCGATTGGGCGGATCGTGGCCGCTGCAAGCGTGCCCACACGTCCCGGGGTGTTATGCACCAAGTTCGTGGCCGCATCTACCACATCGCCAAGCACCGCGCTTGCGGTAGGACGGCCTCCCGCTCCCCGACCGTAAAACATTAGGTCACCCACCGCTTCACCCTCAATAAAAACGGCATTGAAGCTGTCGCGAACTGCGGCTAAGGGGTGTTCTTTAGCAACTAAGGCGGGATGAACACGAATGGTGATCTCCGGTCCACTTCCTTTTGGACTTGCGAAAGCTTCTACAATCGCTACCGCTTTCACCACAAAACCCAAACGGTTGACAACAGCAATATCTTCCGCGCTGATCTCGGCGATTCCTTCGTGGTATACATCATCTGGCTTGACGACCACACCAAAAACAATCGAAGCGATGATCGCAGCTTTGGCGGCGGCATCGTGGCCCGACACATCGGCAGTCGGGTCGGCTTCGGCGTAACCAAGTTCTTGAGCTTGCTTCAACGCCGTTTCGTAACTAATTCCCGCATCGGTCATTTGGGTCAAGATGTAATTGGTGGTACCGTTGACGATCCCCATCACACGGCGAACCGGTTCACCCGCAAGCGATTCACGCAAAGGGCGCATCAACGGGATACCACCCGCAACCGCAGCTTCAAACAACAAATCCACACCTACCTCATCAGCAGCAGCAAACAACTCTGCGCCGTGTTCGGCGAGCAGCGCCTTGTTGCCAGTTACAACCGGTTTGTGAAGTTCAAGAGCCCGGCGGACTAGCGAAAACGGCGGCTCAACACCACCAATCAATTCAACGATGATGTCAATATCGGGATCTTCCACCACGGCTAGCGGATCAGTGGTAAAAAGATTGCTTGATAACTTGAGGGCACGTTCTCGATTTAGCGAGCGAACCGCAACCTTGGCGATTTGCAGGTTCACGCTGGTACGCGCCTCAATGGTGGTCCGCCGTTGTCTCAAGAGGTCCACAAACGCGCTACCAACATTGCCGCAGCCAAGCACACCTACCTTGACCGTCTTGTCTGAGTTCAGGGATTGCTTCACGGGTCAAAAGGTTAGCTTGCCCTTGATGCCTTATTTACCGAATCGTGGGCTGATTCTTTGAAGCATATTGCGTTGGGCTTGGACATCAAGCCTATTCGTGATATTTCTTGCTAATATTTGCTTCCTAATGTTATCAGGTTCAGAGAGAAACTCCGGTGGACAAAAACTTAGTGACGTGTTAGCGCAACGCGGTCGCCTCAGCGAAGCGCGCTGCCGACTAATAGGTGCCCAAGTCTCCAAAGCACTCCTAGCACTTCACGACCGGGGCATCGTCTGCGGTGCTGTTGCCACCAACAATCTATATGTAATGCCAACCGGCAACGTCTTGATCGGCTCTGTGGTTACGAAACAAGACAGCAACAACACTCAAGCAAGCGACGATGTGGCCCGGCTTGCAGCGGTGTTAGCACAATGTGTTTGTGGTATCGAGATCGACCCCGAGGCATCCTGGTCGGCTGCCGCTCTAACTGAGTTAGGTTGCGGCTCGGAGTTTGCTGATGATCTGGCCAACCTACTCGCCAACCCAAGCGACCCACAGGGATTGACCAAGTTGTGTGCCAACAGAAAAGTTGATCTCCAAAACGACCTGGCACCCACCATTGATTTTGAACCCACAACCATTACGGGCCTTGACCCTCTACCCAGCAGCAGAGCAGGCGTGAAACAACCTTCCAATCCTCAACAATGGCAACAGCGCATCCAAACCGAACTGCAAAAAGTCAGGCGAATGTTGAAACGCAGATGATACGCAGATGAAACGCAGGTTCTGAAGTACGGTCATACATCCAGGCGGGTTAAGTCATCAAACGTTTCACGGCGCACCACAATGCGGGCAGCACCTGACGACACGAAAACCACCGCCGGGCGGAGCACTTTATTGTAATTCGAACCCATTGAATGCCCATAAGCGCCAGTGACCGCGGTGGCCAAAATGTCATCCACAGCCAGGTCGGCAGGGACCTTCGCATCATGCACCAAAACATCGCCAGATTCGCAGTGCTTGCCAACCACAGTCACCGTCATAGGCCGCTCGGCCTCAACAGTTCTTGGCGCAAACGCTTCGTAACCAGATCCGTAAAGCACCGGCCGCGGATTATCGCTCATCCCACCGTCAACAGAAACATAAGTACGCACACCCTCAATCCGCTTCATTGTGCCAACCCGATAAAGGGTGACCGCAGCAGCCGCCACGATAGAACGCCCCGGCTCAGCCAAAACCCGGGCCTCCACCCCTAAATCAGCACAAGTCTTTTTTACTATCTCACCCCACTCAGTGATCGATGGGGCCGTCTCGCCAGTTACATACGCCACACCAAGCCCACCACCGACACTCAACTCCGGCAAGTGATACCCAGATGCCGCTGCAGCGATCACCTCAACAGCACGCGCCAAAGAAGACACACAAAAAACCTGGCTACCAATGTGTGCATGTACCCCCATCAACTCCACCGCCTCAGAGCCGCGAGCACGTGCGATAGCGTCATCAGCCGTACCATTTGAAACTGTGAAACCAAACTTGGTGTCGTCATGGCCAGTAGCAACAAACTCATGGGTTTGCGCCCTGATGCCTGGTGTCAGCCGCAACAACACCTTGGCGCGCAACCCAAAACGTGCATGAAGATCCTCCAAACGGTCTAGTTCGTCAAAAGAATCCACAACCACACGACCGACACCAGCCATCAACGCGGTGCGCAACTCGGTACCGGATTTATTATTGCCGTGCAGCACCAAACGCTCGGGCGGCACGCCGGCGCTGCACGCCACATGAAGTTCACCACCAGTAGCAACATCAAGATGCATGCCTTCGGCGTGGGCCAGCCGTGCCATCTCTTTACAAAGAAATGCCTTAGTCGCATAAGCAACCCCATCACCAAAAACCGCAACCGCTTCACGGCAGCGGTCACGTAGCTGCTGTTCGTCATAAACGAACAATGGCGTGCCAAATTCCTCAGCCAACTCCAGCAAAGAACAACCACCAATGTGCAACTGTCCGTCTACCACATGAGCCGAATCAGGCAACAACTGCAACGGTATCGGCGACATCGTTACATCGACTCGGGTGCAGAAACGCCAAGCAATCCCAAACCCACACTCAGACCTATCCGCGTGGCTTCGCTTAGCCACAAACGTGCCTGACACAATTGTTCATCAACATCGTCTCGCAGGATCGGGCAATCATGCCAAAATCCGTGAAGCGCTGCCGCGCATTCCCTACTCCAAGTAGTTACTTGGTGCGGCGCGCGCGCCCGCATAGCACGTTCGACCGTGTTTGGTAACTCCGACAAGACCCGCAACAAAGCCAATTCACGCTGATGGGTGAGAAGCGAAAGGTCGACCTTTTGCAGAGGTCGTAAAGCTACTTGGCGTTGCCTTGCTCGACGCGCCAAAGAATGCACTCGAGCATTCGCATATTGGACATAATAAACTGGGTTTTCATTGGATTCTGCCACCACCAAATCCACATCTATCGTTTGCGTCGTATCAATCGACTGCAACAGAAACGTTAGTCGCGCCACATCGGCGCCCGCTAGCTCAACCAATTCACGGGCTTGCACCATCTTGCCAGCGCGTTTCGCCAAACGTGCCTTACGGCCATCTTGCAGCACTGTCACATGCTGACCAATTAGGGCTTCATAGTGACCGGCTGGATGCCCCAACATTTGTAATGCAGCACTCATCCGCGATACATACCCATGATGATCGGCTCCCAGAATATCGATCAATAATTCGCCACGAGAGTACTTTTGGTGATGGTATGCAATGTCAGGCAAGAAATAGGTTGGTTGCCCATCAGATTTTATTAGAACCCGGTCTTGGCTGTCGCCAAATTGAGTTGTGCGAAGCCAAGTGGCCCCCTCAAGAATGTAGACATAGCCAAGCTCATCCAAGGTATTCAGAATTTCTTCGACAGCACCCGAATCAACCAGACCTTTTTCTGATGCCCAATAATCGAAACGAGCGTTCATCGAGGCAAGCACCTCTAACTGATCTTGATGCGCGCGTTGCAACCCCCACTCAACAGGGTCGGCATCGGCGGGCATATCCTCAGCCCATTCGCTAATGTACTCCCCGAGATAACCACCTTCGGGAGGGTCTTCACCCGCTTTGCGAGCCGCCAACGATTCCCCAAAAAGCTGAGTTTGCTTACCTCGATCGTTGACATAAAACTCTCGGGTCACCGCATAACCGCAGTGCTCAAACAAACGAGCCAGCGAGTCTCCGTACGCCGCCCAGCGGCCATGGCCAGCGTGCAACGGGCCAGTCGGATTAGCCGATACATACTCAATGTTTACCGAGCGTCCGGCACCGATTCTGGACCGCGCGAAACCTTGTGTGCCCGCAGCAACCACAAACCGCAATGTTTCATGCAACCAACTCGGCGACAAGCAAAAATTGATGAATCCGGCACCAGCCACCTCGACGGATTCCACATGTGTTGGCAGAACTGCGTTTAGTCGTGCGGCCAATGCTTCAGCCAACTCTCGTGGTTTACGTCCGGCACGTTTTGCGGTAGCTAACGCAATGTTGGTCGACCAATCACCGTGCTCAGGATTAGCCGGACGCTCAACACTAATCGTTTCGGGGCACACCTCAAGTGCGGTGTCTACTAAGGCAGTTTCAAGCGCAGAACGCAGGTGTTGACGAACATCCATTGGTGGTACCTATGCAAATTTGGGAACATCGAATCCTACCGTGCCCACCAAAAGACTCGACCATGGATGCGGTATCGGCAAGGCCGGCGCTAGCATTGTCAGACCCGATTGGGTGAGCCCTCGTAGCTCAGAGGATAGAGCATCGGCCTCCGGAGCCGTGTGCGCAGGTTCGAATCCTGCCGAGGGCGCGCAACAATCCGCGATTGCGACTATCGTCAAGACGGGTTGGTGTCTGGTGCCGGGTCAACTTTTGTGGCGGAGCCAATTCCTAGGTGTCCTTCAATACGCGCCAACCGTTGCGCCAGATCAAGCAACACATCCCACAACTTGCGGCGCTCCTCACGCGCCTCACGATGCGCCACCTCGTTCTCTTCACGCATCTCACGAAACGCGGAATCAGTCTCTTCACGCATCTCACGAAACGCGGAATCAGTTTCTTGACGAGCCTCACGATGCGCAGCCTCGTTCTCAAGACGCATCTCACGCAGCTCGTCCCACAGCCTGTTGTCTCCCGATTTGATCTCGGAACGAAGGGTATTGAAGTTGTGCTGTTGGTGCCAGACTAGCAACAGCACGCTCGCCAAGAGACCGATGAGCTGAACGAAACCTGTGAATTCCATGAAGGTCACCCTAGCAGACCCAAACACCATCCGCAACATAAAATAATGAAATATCTTTGAAAGTCAGCAGAGCTAGGATCAATGACACCTACCACCTCCATGAAAGAAACCTGTATGGGAATGCCGCCAAGAATCCCGACTATGCTGACAACGCATGCCTGTTAGCAC
>JAHQYM010000079.1 GCA_024421095.1 Acidimicrobiia bacterium | reverse complement strand
CCTTCATCGACTGGATTACCACTTTCTTGAGCACGGACAACACAGATACCGATGTGGCGTGTGTGGAGTGCAGGGCATGACCACGCTACGGCGATACCTATGCGGCATCCGCTTGGCACGTTGCGGGTCTCAACCGTCCCCATGCGGGGCATGGCTACGCTACGGCGATACCCTTGCAACCCATGACGCACCGAACCCTCACTGAGCTAGAAGCGGGCTTAGAACGAGTCTTGGAAGCACCAACCGAGCGGGGCACTCTTCGTTTGATTGTGGCGCGTACGGCGATTGATGAACGCCAAATACTCCAGCGAGGCACACTCACCGAAGAACACGGTTTGGAGGGCGACAACTGGCTCACACGAGGCAACAAACGCACCCCAGATGGCAGCGCCCACCCACTAAAACAAGTCACGATTATCAATGCGCGAGTACTTGAACTGATCGCCGGTGAACCTGAGAATTGGGCCGCTGCCGGCGATCAGCTATACGCCGATTTCGATGTACGCGAAACCAACACGCCTGCGGGCACCCGCCTCTCCGTTGGCAACGCAACCCTCGAAGTTACCGACGCACCGCACCTCGGCTGCGCCAAGTTCAAAGACCGTTACGGCCATGACGCGTTGCGTTGGGTGAACTCCGAAGCTGGCGTGAAACTCAAACTGCGTGGTGTTAACGCCCGAGTGATCAAAAGCGGCATGATCCGAATCGGTGACCAAATCAGCAAAGCGTGACCACCAATCAACCACACCAACCAACCGCATTGCACAGATCGAATGTCGCTCGGTAACATATTTGCATGACCAAAGCTAGGCCCTTTGCAGCGGTCCTTTTTCCTCTGCTGTTATTTGTGAGTGCGTGCGCTGATAACGCCGCTAACAACTCCACCAACACTACTGCACCACCTACCACCACCACGACCGCAGCAGCGGCGGCAAGCGGGCACGGTGCAGATCACCAACATGGCAGCACCACACGAGAAGCTGTGCAACCATACCCTTCGGTTTCGGTGCGCATTCTTGAAGACCCATCTGGTGGTTGGCTGCTCAATACCGTTCCCACCAACTACCGTTTAGCCCCTGAAAAGGTAAGCACGAGCCATGTGGACGGCGAAGGACACATGCACCTTTACATCGACGGAGTCAAAGTCTTGCGCCTCTTTGGTGAGTGGCACCAAATGCCGCCGCTCACCGCAGGCACTCATGAGATCCGTGTGGAGTTGTCAACCAACGACCACGCAACCTTGACGAGAGACGGCACCATCGTGGACCACACCGTCACCCTAGACGTATCACCCGAACAGGCAACCATTGGGGCCGCCGACACCGCCGAGCCACCCGCCGACACGGCCGAGCCACCCGCCGACACCGCCGGCCACAACATGGATGACAGCGCTATGACCCAAGACGGAGCGACGGCTAGCGCCACGCCCGACCACACAATTGCGCTCGACATTGTTGACGGAGCGCCAGTCGGCGGACATCAACGAGTGACCGTCAGCTTGAACTCCACCGTAGCGATTCTGGCCTCATCGAATAACGCCGAAGAGATTCATATACACGGCTACGACATTTTGCACAGCATCTCCGCCAATGAACAATTGCAGTTCAGTTTCACGGCCAACATCCCCGGTGTGTTCGAGATCGAACTTGAAGGCTCAGGACGATTACTCGCACAACTAACCGTTTCCTAACTTCGCCCTCACTTCGCCACCACAACCCATCTTCGTCAAAAAATATTGCCCAACGGCGCGCGACAATGCTGATTGCGCGTAGGATACCGCTGTTCGTTAGAGCGAAGTCCGGTTCGATTCCGGTACTGTCCCGCAACGGTCAAGTCTGCTCACTTAGCTGAGCTGAACAAGTCCGGACGCCTCAAAGCGAACAAAAGACGAACCGACCCTCGAGGAAGGGAAGGCTCGCGCAACAAGCACCCTTGTTGCTCGTGCTGATTTCTCGAGCCACAAGGAGGACAGACTTGAACCGCATCTCAACTTTGACGGCGTTGCTATTGCTATTAGTGTGTGCAGCTTGCACGAGTAATGTCGCCTCAGATGAAACATCTCTAAGGATTGTTTCGCTGTCCCCCACGGCCACCGAAATGCTCTTCGCGGTAGGTGCAGGTGACCTAGTAGTAGCGGTAGACCAATACTCGGATTTTCCTGCTGAGGCCCCAACCACCGACCTTGACGGCTTCACACCCAACGCTGAAGCCATTGCGGCGTATGAACCCGACATCGTGTTTCTGGAATCCGCAGGCGAACTACAACCGGCCTTGGAGAGCATCGGCATTCGCGTGGTGGTGCAAAACGCCGCCGTCACACTAGCAGACACCTACGCGCAGATCAGCGAAGTTGGGCAAGTAACCGGTTATCAAGAAAACGCTGAAACCGTAAATCAGCAACTCCGAACTCAGATCGCGAAACTTGTGGCTGCTGCTCCCGATGCCAAAGGATTAAGTTATTACCACGAACTCGACCCCACCTTATATTCGGTAACGAGCGCCACATTCGTGGGCGCGGTGTATCAAATGTTTGGACTAGAAAACGTGGCTGATCCAGCAGACGCGAATGGCACGTCCTTTGGGTACCCACAACTCAGCGATGAATACCTCGTTGATGCTGACCCAGATTTGATTTTTCTTGCCGACACGCTTTGTTGCGAGCAAAGTACTGACAGCGTGGCTCAAAGGCCTGGTTGGGAGCAGTTGAGCGCAGTCCAAAACGGCAATGTGATTGAGTTGGATGACAGTATTGCTAGTCGCTGGGGGCCACGGATTATCCATTTCGTGAACGCGATATCTGAGGCACTGAGGAATCTGTAGGTGAGGAACTTGTAGGTGAGGAATCTGTAGGTGTTGGAAAGCAGCGAGCAACGATCGTTGCGGTGCGTTGACAATACCCTTGAGAGTTCGCGCCTTACCAGCAAAGCGTTGTTAGTGGGGTTGGGCGCGGTAGCCGTTGCCGTTACTTTAGGTTTGACTATCGGGCCGGTGCCACTGCGCTTTGATCGGGTTATTTTGGAGCTGCTTGATGGCATCCCTGGCCTAACCATCGACTCAGGGTTATCTGAAGCGCATCAAGCAATAGTCAATAAACTCCGTTTACCACGGGTGGTGCTCGGTTTGTTGGCGGGTGCCACGCTGTCGCTTAGCGGTGCCGCTTACCAAGGAGCTTTCCGAAACCCGCTAGCAGATCCATATCTGTTGGGTGTAGCTGCTGGTGCGGGGCTTGGCGCGACCATTGCGATTACCCAAGATTGGGGGGACGGAGCAGGCTTCATCGATTTGGTGCCGCTTGCAGCTTTCGCTGGGGCACTTTTAGCGGTTGGTATTTCCTACCTCGCGGGGCATTTGGGCGGAAACTCAACAGTGTCGTTGGTGCTCGCAGGGGTAGCCGTAGCGAGCTTCTTGACGGCAGTGCAGACCTATGTCCAACAATCCAACACTGATGCGCTTAGGGAGGTCTGGGCCTGGATTCTTGGGCGCGTGGCAACTTCAGGATGGGCTGAGCCGGCACTCATCACGCCCTATTTTGTGCTTATGGTGGTGCTGATATTACGGTATCGGCGCGCTCTTGACGCGTTATCGGTAGGTGACGAAGAAGCAACCTCGCTTGGGCTCAATCCCCGCCGCATCAGAGCCATCGTGGTGCTTGCGGCATCGCTTGGTGCGGCGGCCGCCGTGGCTGTTACCGGGTTGATTGGTTTTGTGGGGATAATCGTGCCGCACACTGTGCGCTTGATTTTCGGGGCAAGCCATAGAGCGCTTTTGCCATTATCGCTGTTGTTTGGTGGCGCGTTCATGGTGTTGGCCGACCTAGCTGCGCGCACGCTCCTAGCGCCAGCGGAACTACCAATTGGGGTAGTGACCGCCTTCATTGGAGCTCCAGTATTTGCGTTGATCCTACGAACCAGTCGCCGAGAAATTTGGTGACCGTAACACGGACCGTTATACCGAGCGTTATACCGAGCGTTATACCGAACGTTACACGGAGCGTTACGCCGGACGTTACACCCAAGGGCAGTGCGAATTGCGGTCTCCGAATGCGCCGTTGGTGGAGTAACGGCCGAGACCAAAAGGCTTTAGTTCGTCTGGCTTCTGTCCATACACGAGCATCTTTGCGGTGAGCTTACCTACTCCGATCATCTTGAACCCGTGATTAGAATCGGCGATCACCCAAGCATTGTCGGCGATATGGTCAAACACCGGCACGTTATCGGGGGTGAAGGCACCAATCCCGCCGTTGCGGCGCTCTTTGAAGTAGGGTCGCAGGTTCTCAAACCGCTTGAACAACATACCTAACGTGGCGCAATAATAATCAGCAAACCAATCTTCGGCTTGATACTCGTCATTGAGATGACCGTAAGGTTCAACCGCCGCTTTAGGGCCGATCTTCACCGGTATGGTTCCACCCTGAAGACCTGGCGCACCAACCCGCTCCGCCGCATAGCGAACATAGCTATAGAAGTTGTCTTTGAGCCAGTTGTTGTCTTGGTCATAAACGGGCGTGTTCATGAGTTCCACATGCAAAACCGGCGAATCACGGTGATTTGCCGTGCGGAAATCAACACCTTCAGGCAACAACACTTCACCTTCAAGCAACCGCCAATAGGTCCACATGTCGACGCTGGGTTCAACATGGCCATCGGGGTAGCCAACATCAATCTGTGTCGGCCCACCAAGCCATTCCCAATGCTGCGGGGTCCACGCACCAGCACCAACGACTACCTGTTCACAAGCAATAGCACCTTGGTCGGTTTCAACCGCGGTAACCGAACCCGAAGCATCACGTGTGTAGCCATTGACACTGGCACCATAAACACGCTGCACACCCCACTGATGACACTTCTGATCAAGCCCCCACACCGCCATATGCGTGCCGGCGTAACCAGAACGCAATTCGTGGAGCACAACATCGCAGTTATCGGTCTTGAAGTCGGGCCACAACCCAGTCAAAAAAGCGCGAGCATCAGCACCCACATACAAATCGGACGGATAACCGCTCGCTGCCTGCGAAGCCTGCAACTGCACGTAATCGCTTTCTTGGTTCGCTTCCCCTACCGAAACATAGCCAACCTGTTGAAAACCAAAGTTAACTGGGTCTGACTCCCAAACTTCAACACTAGCTCTCACAATCGCATGCAATGGCTCGGTCATGTAAAGATTACGAACACACCCACAAGCTAAACCAGTGGCACCAGCGCCGGGGCCTTGCTTGTCGATTAGCACCACATCGCTGCCTTTACCTTTACCAGAACGTTCAAGATACATGGCTAAGTGATAGGCACTCGAAAGTCCGTGAACGCCCGCACCGACCACCACAAAACGCGCACTCTCGGGCAAGCGAACAGCATCAAACACCGGCACAACGGCCGGATTGATGGGCTGCTGATCGTGGCGTGGTGGCACAGGCCGATTCGCGAATGGGTACCATTGATTGTGTTCACTCGGGTTCGGGACAGTGTCGATCATTGCTTCACCTGATTGCTTCTCCTGAAAGTGACAGTTGGCTGGTTTTAGGCGCGACAAACGCCAGCAAGGCGATTAACCCAAGTCGAAACGATCTAAGTTCATTACCTTTGACCAAGCATCAGCAAAGTCTGTGACGAACTTTTCTGCTCCGTCATCGCAACCATAAACCTCGGCAATAGCCCTCAATTGGGAGTTGGAACCGAACACGAGATCAGCACCCGTAGCAGTCCAACGTTGTTCCCCAGTGTGGCGGTCGCGTCCTGTAAAGATGCCCTCTTGATCCCTAGACACACTCCACTCGGTGTCCATGTTCAACAAGTTGACAAAGAAATCGTTGCTGAGAGTGCCAGGACGTGACGTGAGTACACCGTGAGCGGATTGACCCACATTCGCATTGAGCGCCCGCATCCCACCGACGAGTACCGTCATCTCGGGTGCGCTGAGGTTAAGCAAAAACGCTTTCTCAACCAACAACTCTTCAGCCGGACGTTTATGAAAATCAGCGAGATAGTTACGGAAGCCGTCGGCGCTGGGTTCTAGCACCGCGAAACTTTCCACATCGGTTTGTTCGGCGGTGGCATCGGTGCGCCCCGGTGAGAAGCCAACAGATAGGTCGTGGCCAACAGCTGCTGCCGCGCGTTCAACAGCGGCACAACCACCAAGCACGATCAAGTCGGCTAGCGACACTTGTTTGGCATTAGCAGCATCGAAATCGCTCTTGATCCCCTCAAGCACGGAAAGCACGTCACCGACACCGGCATCAACGTTGACCGACCAAGCGTTTTGAGGAGCCAGCCTGATCCGCGCACCGTTGGCACCACCACGCATATCTGTACATCTAAACGTTGAAGCGGAAGCCCAAGCGGTTGCAACCAACTGCGACACGCTGAGACCCGAAGCAAGAATACGCGCTTTCAAATCGGCGATTTCGCTTTCGTCAATGACCTCCGTGGATGGTGCCGGCACTGGGTCTTGCCAGATCAAATCCTCAGCCGGCACTTCAGAGCCGAGATAGCGAGACTTAGGCCCCATGTCTCGATGCGTCAGTTTGAACCAAGCACGAGCGAACGCATCAGCAAGTTCGTCGGGGTTTTCGTAAAAACGCCTTGAAATCGGTTCGTAGATCGGGTCGAAACGCAACGCTAAGTCTGTGGTGAGCATCATCGGTGCACAACGCTTATTTGGATCATGTGCGTCTGGGACAGTGTCGTCAGCGGCACGGTTCGTGGGCCTCCATTGCTTGGCACCTGCGGGGCTCTCGGTTAGCTCCCATTCGTATTCAAACAAGTTTTCAAAGAAACCGTTGTCCCAAGTCACCGGATCGTTAGTCCAAGCACCTTCGAGCCCGCTAGTGATAGCATCTCCGCCTACGCCTGAACCGTACGTGTTGTGCCAACCGAAACCCTGTTGTTCTAGGCTCGCCCCTTCGGGTTCGGCACCAACATAGGTATCGGGAACTGCACCGTGAGCTTTGCCGAAGGTGTGCCCACCCGCAATCAAGGCCACAGTTTCCGTGTCGTCCATCGCCATACGTGCGAAGGTTTCACGAATATCGATACCTGCAGCGATGGGGTCGGGATTGCCATTGGGGCCTTCAGGGTTGACATAAATCAGACCCATCTGCACGGCCCCTAGCGGTGTTTCCAACTCACGATCGCCACGATAACGCTCGTCACCGAGCCATTCATGTTCCGGCCCCCAATAGGTGTCTTCTTCGGGTGCCCAAATGTCGGTGCGTCCACCACCGAAACCGAACGTCTCAAAACCCATGGATTCCAAAGCCACATTGCCAGCAAGGATCAGCAGGTCTGCCCAAGAAAGCTTGCGGCCGTACTTTTGTTTGACCGGCCAAAGGACGCGGCGAGCTTTGTCGAGACTGGCATTGTCGGGCCAACTATTGAGCGGCGCGAAACGCTGATTGCCGGTGCCACCCCCGCCACGGCCATCACCAGTGCGGTAGGTACCCGCAGCATGCCAAGTCAAACGGATCATCAGCGGGCCATAATGGCCATAGTCGGCAGGCCACCAACTCTTCGAATCTGTGAGAATGCTCGCAATGTCGTTTTTCACCTCCGCTAGATCTAGCGACGCGAACTCGGCAGCGTAATCAAACTCGCCACCCAACGGGTTCTCAGCGGTTGAATGTTGATGCAAGATTTTCAGGTTCAGTTGCTCTGGCCACCATTGCTCGGTCGCCGAAGTTCCTTTACTTGTGTTAGCACCAGAAAAAGGACATTGGTTAGCAATTTCAGTCATGAATGTTCTCCTTGTGACTGTTGGTTGATCGGTTGGTCGGTTGATCGGTTGGTCGGTTGGTCGGTCGAATTTGGGGGTTACTCGGTTCATATTAGTGTTGTTTCGCGGTGTTGGCACTGCATTTGGGGCATCGACCCCAATAGATCACTTCGGCTTCGTCAATATCGTAGCCGGCGTTGTCGGCAGCAGTTAGGCACGGTGTGTAGCCGACCGCACAATCAACATCAATCATTTGGCTGCACGAACGACAAATCAAATGATGGTGATTGTCTCCCACACGGTTTTCGAATCGGGCTGGAGAGCCAGCAGGTTGGATGCGCCTGATCAATCCCTTTTCAGCAAACATCGAAAGTGTGTTGTATACCGCTTGCCGGGAGATGACACCGATATCTTTGCGGACCTCCAACACCACATCGTCAGCCGTACCATGTGGACACGCAGCCACGGCACGGGCCACGGCGAGGCGCTGCGCGGTTACTTGCACACCACTATCGCGCAGTAGTTCGGAGGTGAGTGACGGATCGCCGACAAACATACGCTTAGCCTAGCGCAAAGTTGGATAAATTCTAATCCAAGAATCAATCTACGTGTAGTTTTGCCGAAACGATTTCCGCTGAGCCCCTGCGCTGATCGGTCGATCAACTGCGCTTGCCGTGCTGCGTCGTGCTAGGAGCCTTGAGACGGTGGCCATTCAAGGCATCTCTGCGGTCAGTTGCGAAGCACTTTGTTCGTTGGTTCGTTCTCCAGATTCGATCGACTGCCCCGGTCTGCGTCCCGGTTCTTACTTACTGAACGGCCATAGGAGTATCGGGTGATTTACGTTTTGCCGAGAATGCAATCGAAGGGTAGTTTCAAGCCGGCCGATTCTTAGAGTTTGACCGTTAAAGCTGGGAGGCATTCCGTCCTGCGATCTTGCAGCGCTTACGGTGAACAGTGCGGTTGGTCAGAGGATTGAGAGGTTGAGGGCTCTTGTTAGGAATGAGGCCATTTGGGCTCTGGTTACGGGCTGGTTGGGTTGTTTCGCTCGCGTGTTTGGCGGGTTTGTTTTAGGTGGTTTCGGTTTTTGTTTCGAGGGCTCTTGTTAGGAAGCTGGCCATTTGAGCTCTGGTTACGGGCTGGTTGGGGCAGTAGCGTAGCGGGTTTTGGCTGCAGCCTGTGGTTATGCCGGCTTCGGCGAGGGCGTTGATTGCTGCGGCGTGGCTGTTGTTGGGGTCTACGTCTGTGAAATCGGCGGTGTCGGCTGCTGGGAGTTTGAACGCTCTTGTTAGGAAGCTGGCCATTTGGGCTCTGGTTACGGGCTGGTTGGGGCAGTAGCGTAGCGGGTTTGTGTTGCAGCCTGCGGTTATGCCGGCTTCGGCTAGGGCGTTGATTGCTGCGGCGTGGCTGTTTGTGTCGTCTACGTCTGCGAATCCTGCTTCTTCGTCGGTGTTTAGGTTGAGGGCTCGTGTTAGGAAACTGGCCATTTGGGCTCGGGTGACTGGGTTGTTGGGGCAGTAGCGCAGCGGGTTGGTGCCGCAGCCTGTAGTGATGTTGGCGGCGTAGATGGCGGCGATTGCGGCGGCGTGGGTGTTGTCGGGGTCGACGTCGCTGAACCCGGTTGGTTGTTCTGTGCCGTCACCGTCGCCTTCTTCTGGGTCGGGGTCACCGTCGTCTGTGTCGGGGTCCGGTTCGTCTGTGTCGGGGTCGGGGTCGTCGGGGTCTGGGTCGGGGTCGGTGTCACCGTCGTCGGGGTCTGGGGTGGTGGGGGTGCCTGGGCCGCCTGTGGGGCCGCCGGGGCCGCCGGGGCCGCCGGGGCCGCGGGTGTTCGTGGCGGGGCCGGTGATGGTGATGGTGGCTTTGGGGTTCGCCGGGTCGAGGGTGTAGTGTCGGCTGAGGTCGGTGTTGGCGGACGGGTCGACGATGCTCAAGACGATGGTTTTGCCTTCGGAGTCTGCTTCGTTGATGATGTTCACTCGCAACGATCCTTGTGAGCCGCCACCGGGGTTGAATGTCACTGTCTTGTCGGGGATCTCGAAGTGTGTTCCCTCACTCGCGGTGCCTTCACCGGTGACCACTACCGTGTCGACGCTGAACGCAGTCTTGGCGCGTCTGCTCACACTGAGCTTGACATCGACGTGGCCTGCGTTGCGCGGCGCAAGGACCCGGTAGAGCGTGTCAGGCGACCCCCCGAACCAGATACTCGCCTCCGCAGTGTCAGCATCGGTGATCGTGACGGTGGCGCTGCCAGCACCAGCGCCCGCAACCCAACCCA
>JAHQYM010000078.1 GCA_024421095.1 Acidimicrobiia bacterium | reverse complement strand
GGGGGTGGGTGGTTTGATGACACGCATCCGAACAGGTTAGCACATCTAACAACAATTGCAACTCCAACCGAAAAATTATTAGGGAAACGGGCGCGTAGCCTTAACCTGTGCTGCCCAAACGTTTCAAAACAATCGCCGAACATGTCCAATACTCAACCACGCGCTTTGCGGAACGGGAAGCGATCGTTGATGGCAAGTCGCGAATGAGTTTCGCTGAGTTCGGTGGCGTGATCCGCGCCACGGCAAAGGCACTCATAGCTACAGGTGTGCAACACGGTGACCGCGTGGCGATATGGGCACCCAACAGCCGCCATTGGGCGACCATCGCTCTCGGGACACACTTCGCTGGCGGTGTCGTGGTGCCAATCAACACTCGGTTCAAAAGTGCGGAGGCCACCCACATTATCCGAAGTTCGGCGGTCAAGATGTTGTTTTGCGTCACCGATTTCCTCGGTGTCAGTTATCTGGAGTTGCTGAAGCGAACTCCGATCGCCGAATACGTTGATGAAATCGTGGAAATTGACGGCGATGCAGTTCCAGCGACAATCACCTTTGATGACTTTTTGACCCGGAGCGCAACAGTAACAGAAAGCGAACTCACTGCCCGCTACAAATCACTTGGCGGCGATGACCTGTGCCAAATCATGTTCACTTCAGGAACCACCGGCAGCGCCAAGGGTGCAATGTTGACGCACGCATCCGTTTGTCGTTCCTATACAAGTTGGACGAAGCAAGTCGGATTGGACAACGACCGCTACCTAGCCGTCAACCCCTTCTCTCACACGTTGGGGCTCAACGCCGGCATTCTCGGGTGCCTAATGACCGGATC
Source organism: Acidimicrobiia bacterium (assembly GCA_024421095.1). Classification (GTDB taxonomy): domain Bacteria; phylum Actinomycetota; class Acidimicrobiia; order Acidimicrobiales; family Aldehydirespiratoraceae; genus VXYK01. The sequence goes on along the minus strand of JAHQYM010000078.1, from coordinate 9,196 downwards.
AACCATAATCGTTCAACCAGCATTCAATGCCCAATCAGTATTGCGCCTAACTGCTGAAGAACAGATCACGGTGTTGACCGGCACCCCCACCATGTTTCACACGATCCTCAACACCAACAACCTTGACAAATGGAATATCGCATCGCTTCGCTTGGCCATCACCGGGGGATCCGTGGTCCCGCCAAAGTTGATCAATGACATGCACACACAACTAGGTTTTGACAAGGTCGTGACCGGTTACGGACTCGCCGAAGCGTCAGGGATCGTGACCACCTGCCACCACCAAGACGATCCTCAAATAATCGCCAACAGCAGCGGCAGAGCAATCAGTGATGTTGAGGTGCAAGTTGTTGACGATGAGGGCCGCAAGGTACCAACGGGAACACCGGGCGAAGTGTGGATACGTGGCTACAACGTGATGAAAGGATACTTGAACGATCCAGCACGCACCGCAGAAGCGATTGACGACAACGGCTATTTGCACACCGGAGACATTGGAACCTTAGATGCGCATGGCAATCTCAAGATTACTGACCGCAAAACGGACATGTTTATCGTTGGTGGTTTCAACGCGTATCCCGCCGAGATTGAACAGTTAATGACCCAACACCCGGCCGTTGCAGAAGCGGCTGTGGTAGGCGTGTTCGACGACCGTCTTGGCGAAGTCGGCTACGCATTCGTGGTACCCACGGAAAACTCTAAATGCGACGCGCAAGCCCTCATCGACTGGTGCAGACAAAATATGGCCAACTATAAGGTTCCGCGGCACGTTGAGTTTGTCGAGGTACTGCCGCGCACTGCGGTTGGCAAAGTGCTCAAACACCGACTTCGTCAAGAACTCCGGTCGACACATCGTAAACAAAGCCACGAATGAAGCGTTTTTCTTGGATGTAAGGCGAGCCCAAAAGACGTTCCATCGATTTGCGAACGCTGTGGTTAGGATCAACGAACGCCTCAACCGCCCAAGGCGGACGCATGCCTAACTGCGCTTCCAACTCAGACAAAAAAGCCTCTTCGGTCAACTTCTGCAGGCCACAATCAGTGTGCTGCATCAAAATAATTTCTCGCGTACCCAACACCCGTTGAGACAAACACAACGAACGAACCACATCATCAGTAACCACTCCCCCAGCGTTGCGCATGACATGCGCGTCACCAACGGCCAAACCCAAGATGTCCAAGATTGATAAACGCGCGTCCATACACGCCACTACCGCAATGCGTCTAGCTGGCACCGCAATGTGGCTGGCTGGTGCCGCAGTTTGTCTGGCTGGTGCCGCAGTGAGTCTGGCTGGCGCACCCTCTAAATCAGATAAACCAAAACCTTCGGCGTATGCGGCGTTGTTAGCAAGCAACTCATCAACCGTTGAAGCAAACTCCTTGCTCATCGCAACCAAATTAATCCTTCGGAATGCCGTACACCAAGGGCATTTCGTCACGCACAGCCTCAACCACCGGCATCCTGCGGCCGCTTTCTAAACCCAGATTGACGGCAAGGTTCAAATCGCGTTCGGCGATCCCAATCGTTGAGGCAAGATAGGCACCAAGCGGCCCACGCTTAGCTTCAGGTGGCATCGCTACCAACGGGTAAAAACGCTCAGTCAAAGTGCCGAGTTGACCAAGGTGCCGCCACGCTTCGATCAACATGTCGGGGTCGCTCCCTTCGCCGACCATGATTTGATGCGAGGCACTCAGGGCAGCTTGCTGCAAGTAGGTCATCACGTTGAACGCAACCTTCATCGCCATACCCGCGCCAATGTCACCCCCCTCAAAGACCGCCCCGGCACACTCGTCGATGACCGCTCTTGCTAGTTTCGGTATGCCATTTTCGGGCACACCGAGCATGATGACCAACGCTCCCTCTCTCGCTGCCCAAGCACCGCCGGCAATGCCTGCATCAAACAAAACAACTTGGCGTTCAGCGGCTAGCACATGCAGGTCTCGAATAGTGTCGGGATGAACAGTTGAATGCACTGCGATTGAGGTGTTGGGCGAGCACGAAGCCAAAATCCCTTCCGAGCCCGAAACCACATCCATCACTGCCGCATCGTCGGTAACGCAAATACTAATGTGGTCGCATCCTGCCGCTAGTTCAGCCGCCGAAGCGGTTGCTTGTGCGCCCTTTTCCACCAACTTCTCGACAGATGCTTCGTTCATGTCAAAAACCACCAAGTCGTACGACAAAGCGATTCTTTCGGCCATGGCACCGCCCATGTCTCCGAGCCCGATATAGCCAATTGTGATCGACACATCTTCCTTTCTCAGGGAACCTTGCGCTGCCCCAACCATTCCAAGCGTAGTCGCAATCCTAACCAGAACTTCCCGGTATCTCTAATGTGGGCTGTCGATTGGTGGGGTTTTAGGGCGCTTCCCTCCGGAGGTCGGAGTCGGTGGTGTGGGGGCCTCCGCGTAAAAAGCTAGGGTTAGCGCAGATTTTTTAGTAGTGGGGTTTGTGTTGGGGTGGGTGTTCGCGCGAGTTGCCCGCCTGGTGTGGCAGAATCAGACTTGTAAGAAGGTTCTGGGACCACGTCAGGGAGGGCACTCGCATGGTGAAGTAAAGTGGTAGTCGGCCGCGGTTGAGACTTACTGGCGGGGGGCGGGGTTTGGCTGTTAATACGGGGGCGCGGTTGTTGGCTGATTTGGCTGACAACACGAGGTTGACTGCGGCGTTGTCGCAGGCGATGGCGCCGACGAAGGTGCTGGATCGGGGTCATGACCGGGGTCGGGTGTTGGTGGACGCGGCGGTGATGATCGCTGATGGCGGCGAGGCGATCAGCGATATCGCTGCGTTGGATCAGATGCACAACACGTTCGACATCGTCGATGGTCCGACACGGCCCTTGGCCGGGACCGCGGATCAGTTCGGTTTTGTAGAGTGCGTTGACGGCTTCGGCTAGGGCGTTGTCATAGGAGTCCCCGACCGATCCGATCAAGGGCGCCGAGTTCGTCGAGGCGTTCGCTGTAGCGGGCGCTGGTGAACTGGCTGCCGGCGTCGGTGTGCGCGACAAGACCTTCGAGGCGGGTCCCGCGGTTCCGGCGGGCAATCTCCAACGCGTCGAGCACCATTTGGGTGCGCATGCGGGACGCGACCCGCCAGCCCACGATGCGGCGACTGAACGCGTCGGTGATGAAACACACGTAGGCGACACCGGACCAGGCAGCGACGTGGGTCAGATCAGCGACCCACAGCCGGTTCGGCGCATCCGCGGTGAAGTCACGCTCGACAAGATCGCCGGGCCGTGTCGCCGCTGGGTCCGTTCGGGTGCTGTTCACCGGCTTTGTCCGCGTGACGTCACGGATCCCCGCCTGGCGCATCAGCCGAGCGACCTGGTCGCGGCCGTTACCGTGCCCGGCGCGTCGAGCCGCGAACTTTAGCTTGCTCGACCCATACACCGAGAAGTTGGCCTGCCACAGCACCAACAGCAACGGCATCATCTTGGCATCGCGCAGCACCCGCGCCGACAGTGGGCGACGCTTCGCGGTCCAGTACGTGGAGGGGGCCAGTTGCAACGCAGCGCAGACGGGCTCAACCCCGAACTCTTGACGGTTGCGGTCGATGAACTGCACCGTCATCGCTGTCAACCGTCGAGCTCCGCCCCGAAAAAAACTGCTGCACGCTGCAAGATCTCGTTGACTCGGCGCAGGTCACGGTTCTGGCGACGCAACCTCTTGAGCTCCTCGCTCTCAACGGTCGACACCCCCGCGCGCGGCCCGGCGTCAGCCTCAGCTTGAGCCACCCAGCGGCGCAACGACTCCTCGCCGTAACCCAACTGACGCGCAACACGCGTGACCGTGCCCACCGAAGTGCCCAGATCGTCACGCAACGCGAACACCATCCGCACCGCATGCTTTTTCTGTTCATCAGAGTAGCGGCGAGACCCCGCCACCCTCGTTTGTGTGTCCATCGATTCCATACTCGTTCCTATACTTGGAACCTGCGCAAAACCCAGGGTGAATCACAACTTCCACAGGTATCTACCAGATTCTCGTTGCGGTCAGCACCGATTCTGGAGGAACCCGCCCATTCAGGCGCGGACCCTCACCCAACTGTCTCCGACCTCAAACGCGAAGAGCCAGATATTCTGAAGATCATGCCCAAGAAGGAATCACCCGCATCGCGTACGACCCTGTACCGGCTGAAGCGCTTGCCTGATCTGGTGGACGCAATCCGCCCCAAGTACCGGGACAGCGGCGCCTTCATGGAGACAAGGACCACGGTGTCGAACCGTGAGGCGCTGCTGGTGCATGGCGCGATGTCATCCGATCAAGCCTCGTGGGCAGGTCGGCTCTCCGTCCTCTCGGGGGTCGAGGTGGAAGTTGGCAACCAGACAGCCGCGGGTGTCCTACTGATACGGGACGGCAAGAAGCGAGCCTTCGCTCTGTCGTACGGCATGGGCTTTCAGCTGCTCGACCAGGACAAGATCGACCAGGGCTTTGGTCTACGAATTGCCGTCCGCGCAGCAGCGCCCGAGTTGATCAAGTCGCTCACGCGCTCGGAACTCGACCACCGCGCACGGGTTGACAGGTCATCGATTCCGGCAGGTGAGACGCTGCGCGGCTTCGGAATCGGGGACTTCGGCGAAATGGTGACGCGTCTGAGCGGTTCGGCGCGCATCCCGGGACTTGTCCTCGGCGATGACCACACTCAAGTGAGGGCCGCTGATGCTCTCAGCATTCCGCTGGCGAAGACTCCCAGTGGCCTCGTGAGCGACCTCGATGCGATCTCTCGAACCCTCAAGCTTGATGTAAAGCCTGAGTTGCACAACCTTGAACAATTCGTTCGTGTACGCGCAAAGTCGCAGATCGAGAAGCTGGAGCTCCGGTTCACCGCCGCATTGCACGAATCCAGCGATGAACGCCTCGCTATCGCGTGGCCACACGAGCACATCGACGATAACGGCACGCCATCGTCATTCAAGGTGACCGGCCTTGGGTGGCATCATCCGTCGGCAGAGGACGGGCTGCCCGAGCTGGGGCGTCTCACGGATGCTTTGCGAGAAAAGGACCCAGATGACCTTCGAGCAGCAGCCGACCGTGTGAAGGTTCAGCTGTATCGGGACAGCGACGGGGGCGAGGCCATCAGCGCAGAGATTCCCGTTTCCCGCTGGCTGTACTACGAAGTGGATCTCGGCGGTACTCGCTATTGCTTTTTCGATTCCAAGTGGTTCGCGATCGACAACGACTACGCCGACCGACTCCAGGCGCACGTCGCTGAGATTTTCTGCCGGACGGCCCCTGTGACGCTGCCTAGCTGGGAAACGGTGATTCACCCTAAGGAAAAGGCATACAATGCTGCCGTCGCGGAGGAATGTGGCTTCGCCATGCTTGATCGGGAAATGGTGGTCACTACGCAGCACCGGCGCGGGTTCGAAGCTTGCGATCTGATTTCGCCGGACGGCGACCTCATCCATGTTAAGCACGTCCCCAAGTCATCGGCAGCGAGCCACCTCATCGGGCAAGCAGTCGTGTCGACCGAATCATTGCGCTACGACAGCGAGGCGCGAGACCGACTGCGCGAGCTGCTCGTCGAGGCAGGCGGAGATGCAGAGTGGGTTCCGGACCGGCCCCGTTCAGTCGTCCTAGGGATCGCCCGCAAAGGCGGTATGTCGGCGTCGGACTTGTTCAGCTTCAGCCAAGTGACACTTGCGCGGCTCGACGCATCGCTGAATGACGCTGGGGCAACGCTCACCGTCGCACCAATCGATCGTATCTAGCGCGCGGCAACGTTGGTGGAAGCCTCTGGCGTGGACGGTGGTGATAGGTCGATTCTCAGGCGGGCGGTTAGCCGCAGCAGTGCTTCGTCGGTGCGGTCGGCGCTGAGGAACTCGGCTAGCTCTTCTTGGCGGGGTTGACCGAATGCGAGGCGGTACGCGGCGAGGGTCTTGCGCAGCTGTGATACGGCCGTTGCGTCTCGGCTGAACGGCGGCACGGGCACGCGGCACTGTATCTTCGGCGGGCCGTCGTTGAAGACCCAGTAGGGCACGATGGCCCTGTCGGCACCCTAGCTCTTGGGCTTCTTCCGAATTTGGGAGGGTTTGGTCAGTGGTTGTTGGCTTGTTCGTAGTCGATGGGGCTGGTCATGTCGAGGGTGAATCAGCCCACAAGATCGTACAACGGAAAAGCCTGTCCTGTAAACGCACGCTCGCTCTGCTCTGTGATGCAGTTCGTGATGGCCTGTTGACCGCTGAACTTGTCAGCCCGGAGTTTGGTGGGTTGATTGGGTTTTGGTGATGAGAGGAGGCCGTTGAACTGGGGTTTTGTGTCGCGGGGTGGTGTTCCGGCGGGGTTTTGTAGGGGCGACACATGGTTGATGTGCTGGGAGACTGTTTTTATTGTTGTAGTGTGCTTGTGAAGACGACTCGCCGTCGCAGGGGCGACAAGGTGTACGAGTATCTGTCCTTGGTGGAGTCGGTGCGCGACGGCTCCAAGGCCGGTCACAGGACTCTGTTGCGGTTGGGGGAGGTGACGGCTTTGCGCGAGTCGGGTCAGCTCGAGCGGATCGTGGCCACGTTGGAGACGCATTTGCACAAAGAGCGTGTCGATGTCGGCGCTTTGGCCGCGCAGAGGGCGCCTGGGGTGGGGGCGGTTGCCGCAGTGGTGGCCGTGTGGGAGCGGCTGGGGCTGGACGGGTTTTGAGGTGTGTCTGACTCTTCGCGACAAATCGCGGGTTTTTTCACGGCGCATCGGTGGGTGGTTGGTGGTGGTTGGTTTGTCATGTTAGCGGTTGGTTTCGGTGGTGGGCGCGTCGTTGCGCGTCGACTTGTTGGAGTCCGTGTTGGCGTGCTTGGCGAATCTGGTTGCCTTGCCCGGTGTGTTCGTCGTTGGGGGTGACATAGTCGATGCCTTCGTGGAGCCTCACCGTGTTGTAGTGGAGTCGGACGCGTTCGAGTTCACCGGTGAGATCGGCTGGATCGTTGAGCGTTTCGAGGTGGGGGTGTTCGCCTTTGATGTGGCTGAACAGCGATTCGATCCAGGCCTGGTCGGTGGGTGTGGACCGCCGCCCGAAGTGCTGAGCGATTGAGCAGATGGCCATGAACTTGGCGGTGTCACCGGCGCGCATCTCCGGGCCGTTGTCAGACACTGCCAACAGCAGCGGGGTCTCGTCGTTGTCGGGCAGGTCTGCGTTCGGGTCATCGAGGCAGGTGGCGATGTCGTCGGTGAGCAGCCCTTCCTGTTAGAGTGCTTTGGCGAACAGGACCCGAGCAGCGACCGAGTCCGGTGTCGTCGTGAGGTGCGTGGCGACCGGTTTGCGTGACACGACATCAACGATAGCGTATGCGTGTTTGGCTTGTTTGCATGCTGGGAACACGGTGCCGTCCCAGCACCACAGTTGTTTGGGTCGCCACTCACACCAGTTTGGCCACGGTGTCCTGGTGGTCTTGGCGGGGCGTGGCGTGCCGGCCAGCGCAAGGCCCTGACCTGTCAGTACGCGGTCCACAGTCGACGGTGACACCCAAACGCGCTGCAGGTACGAACCGCGGTGCGCGAGTTTGCGATGCGACCTGTCGACATCGCCCCACTCGTCGAAGAGACGCATGATCTCGTCGGGATCTGAGACCAACAGGCTGTGGATCGGATGGCCGCCTGGGCGGGTATCATCAAGGGTTCCCTCGGCTCGGCGTCTGGTCCAGCGCCACGCCCGGCGACGGTCCAACCCGAGCACCGCACAGACCCGGTTCAGTGCCCAGCCAGCGTCAACGGCATCGTCGATCAACTCCAGCAGCACAGTCTTGGCGGTCCCATCAACGCGGGTGGGGACAGGACCGCTCATCGGTGACCCGTTTTTCTGCGCAGCACCGCCAACTCCACAGCTTGTTCGACCACAGTACGCCCCAGCCGCTCCACCTCCGAGCGCAACGCTGCGGCCTCGGACGTCTCTGCTCGCGACTGACGGGACCGGCCCGGTTTCGACGAAGCCAACGCCACTACCGCCCCGTCGCGTGCCACAGCTCGCAGCCGGGCGATCACCGACCGGTCCACACCAGCCTCCGCAGCCGCCTCGGCTTGGGTGATCTGCCCAGAAAGCATCCGTACCCACAAATCGTACTTCTGCTCTGCTGTCAAAAACTTCTTGTAGCTTCTTTGCTGAGAACCCATCGGACGCAGCCTCCTTTTCTAAGACCACCAACCCTGCCCGATGTAGCGTAGAAAAACTCAGAATCTGTCGCGCGAAGTCAGACGCAACCCATTTGGTGTGGTTAAAGCGCCGTTGCCGCTGCGCAAGTTCGGCGTGTTTGGCGGTGCCGGTCTGCGTCTGGCCTACCTCGCCGGGTGGTTGAGCTTGATCATGACGGTCGTGTCTGCGTTCGGTTTCGTCTGATGGGGTCAATGTGGACGTGGTGTTCGTCTGCGCCTTTGGTTTGATGGTTGACTGTCTCTGTGTCTTGCAAAATAGTTTAGATTATTTAATGTTTTTCCAATAAATTACGGGGTCATTGTCACAGGGGGTTGGTAAGGTGTGATCCATGAGTTTATTTTCAGGATCAGAACTTGTCGAGGGAGGCACCGCCAACGGTGATGGCACCACCGGAGCACCGCAAGCCGATAGTGCTTCGCGGGCACAGCGTTCCTCCGCGTCCGGTGATGCCACCGTCGGGGCGGCGCGGGCCGATAACGCTTCACTGGTGCAGACCTACTCCCCCGCCGCTAGCGATGGCATCGGTGGGGCGTTGCGGGTGGCGTTGGTTGATGAGGCGGGGTTGTCTGATGAGGGGTTGCGGTCGCGGTTGAAGGTGTTGGGTCGTGCCGAGTCGACTTTGGCGGCGATGAAAGCGCGTACGTTGGCTGAGTTGAGTCGTCGTCACAACACACGCGACGCGCAACGTCTAGTTCGCGACGAACTACAAACATCGAAACATGACGCTAAACGCGACATCGAAACCGCAACCCGGTTAGCAGAACTACCCGCAACTAGTGGTGCGTTGAATTCTGGTGACATTCCTGTTAGTCACGCACAGTTGATCGCCCGCGCTGCTGGTGAAAGCCCGATAGATGAACGGTTACTTGTTGAAGCAGCCAACAATGAACCGTTTGATGAGTTCAAGCAGACTGTGAAACTTCATCAACGCGATGTTGCTGTCGATGACGGACAGTCTTTGTTGGATCGTCAACGCAAGAAACGCAAAGCCCGCATCTTCGAATCTTCCGATTCTGGTATGTTTGTGTTGACAGGTGAGTTCGACCAGATCACCGGGGC
>JAHQYM010000227.1 GCA_024421095.1 Acidimicrobiia bacterium | reverse complement strand
CCAACCGAGACGCGCTCGAGTTTGGTTGTGCGGTTGCTGATGCCCAAATGCTTGCTCGTGATTTCGTAAATGAACCTGGAGGAAGCCTGACGGCCCCGGTGTTCGCCGACCGTGCGGCTAGCATCGCCGGTGAGCGCGGGTTGGCGGTGAAGGTTTGGGAGGAAACCGACATCGTTGAGGGAGCTTTAGGCGGGCTTCTTGGAGTCAACCGAGGCTCGACACTTCCGCCACGGCTACTAGAACTAACCTACGAACCCGACCAACCCGCACAACACACCTTGGTTTTGGTAGGTAAGGGGATCGTGTTTGATGCCGGTGGCCTGTCAATCAAACCGGCGCAATCAATGATGACCATGAAATACGACATGGCCGGTGGCGCTGCTGTAGTCGCCGCCATGACGGCGATGCCAAAGGTGGCACCGAGTACACGTCTACGTGCGTTTGTGCCCATGACCGACAACATGCTCGGTGGTGATGCCACCCGACCAGGTGATGTCTTGACCATCCGCAACGGCAAAACGATTGAGGTTCGGAACACTGATGCCGAAGGCCGTTTGGTGCTCGCTGATGCATTGTCGCTTGCTTCTGAAGAGAAACCGGCTGCGATTGTTGATTTGGCGACTCTAACTGGGGCTTGCGGGGTGGCACTCGGACCCAAGATTGCGGGGCTGATGGGCAATAACGATGCTTGGGTTGCTGCGATCGAACGCGCTGCCGCAACCTCTGGAGAACGAGTCTGGCATCTACCCTTGCCCGCCGACTACGCCAAACAGTTTGAATCGGCGGTAGCTGATATGAGCAACATTGGTGGGCCGAGAGGTGGTGCGCTCATCGCTGGTTTGATTTTGCAAGAGTTCGTAGCTGAAGGTATCCCCTGGGCGCATCTTGATATTGCTGGCCCAGCTTGGAGCGAAAACGAAGAAGCCGACAGCAGCAAAGGTGGCACCGGTTTCGGTGTGCGCTTGCTAATTGAGCTAGCAAAAAAATTCGAACCCCCGCTAAGCTAGCGACAAACCCGCAGGTCTAACCGCGCAAGCAGCGCAAACTGCACAAGAATAGGCTCGGGTTAGCCCCAGCCCATTGCTTGGAGGGTGTCGTCATCAATGCCGAAATGATGAGCGATTTCGTGGACCACAGTAGTCTCGATTTCGCTAATCAGTTGCTCTTCGCTGTTAGACACCTCACATAGTGGCAAGCGATAAATGCTGATCTTGTCGGGCATCTCAAAAGCACCGTACGTCTCTCGCAGCGTTAGCGGAATACCTTCATAAAGACCAAGTAATTCTTCGGTTGGATGACGATCTTCAACCACAACCGCAACGTTGTCCATCAACTCGCCCAACCTCGCTGGCAAAGCATCAATAGCCTGCGCCACGATTCGTTGAAAACGCCAATCGTCGAGCGGTTCCACCACTAAAGGTTACCCCAAGCATCGCCGCAA
>JAHQYM010000226.1 GCA_024421095.1 Acidimicrobiia bacterium | reverse complement strand
TAGGAGCGAGAAGGTCGGGTTCATGGAAGTATTCCACATCACAAATCTCCTTCAGGAAAAATCGAAGATCATCTCGCTTAGCGAATCCCGCCAGATGGCTTGTATTGGCAAGCCGAACATCCACAAGTTGTTTAATGCCTTCGTCTTTCAGTGTTCCGAAAAAGGTCGCTGCTGCGTGTTGCGTGAAACCGATAGTACAAATTTCCATTGCTTCTCTTTCCCTTAGTTGTCCTCGTCCTCCAGAAACCCCAATTGGTGAGGGCTATTCTCTTCGTCCTCGGCTTCGTGGAATTCTTGCTCCTCGATCACCTTGCCGTCACGTGGTATAGGTTCCGCAGATTTCCATCGCTCGTCCTCCAGAAGATTTGGCTGGTGAGTTTCTTGCGCTTCGGTCTCCTCGCGGAGCACTTGTTCTTCGATCACATCGCCGTTGCCTCGAATATGACGTACTAGAACGGTCGGATTGTCAAGCGATAGTCCTGACAGAGTTGCCTTGAGCCAATGTACATGATCTTCGGGGATGACCTCGTATTTAGGTGTTAACCATTGAGCAGTGGGTTCACTTGGGCTGTTGAGTTTGAGAGCCCAGGTGATAAGCCTGCGACGATGGCAGTTAGTTGGGTTTTCCTCGCTACACATCAAAGCTACTTTCCACTGCAGAGTCCCTTTTAGCAGTCGTACTAACCCATCGCGGAAGCGCAGTGTCGTTACCAGACAATCGTAGAACGCTTTACCGTCGTTGTCGTAGAACTCTGTTTCTTCAGGCCGACCTCCAAGTTCCTGTCCAAAGAAATCATACTCGAGGTCTGCTTTATCAAGTTGCTCTTCCAAAGTTGCCTGACTGAAGTGGACGGCATAACCGGAGTAAGGTTGTGATCGTACGTCTGCAACCATTTCGATCTCGTGTTCCTTGAGCAGTTCAATGAAGCGCGACATTTCATGGTTGGAATGACCGATCGTCCACAACTCAATTTGCCGTTTCTCTACCTGCTCTGCCACCCGAGTAATGCTACACCAAGCTGGTGGCGTTACCCGTTGCTGTGCGTAACGTCTAACTACACGCGAAAGCTTTTGATTGTTTCAAGCAGCATCGGTCTACGCCCATACGTCGTGTGTGTTCAAGGGGTTTCACAAAGACCGGCATACGGGTTTGCGAAAGCTCGGCGGGACCAACGCTGGCGCACACAGATCGGCAGCTGACGCGGCGCAGCAGACTGGGGACTTTGATTCGGCCCAAGCGGCGGTCGAGAAAAAGGTCAGGCAGCTTGGCGGGATGCGAAACGCACAACATCCTCAAGTTGTTGGATTAGGATGCCGAACCGCTGAGTTCTCCGTCGAACGGGTCTGTTTTAGCCAGTTTGTGGCGTGTCAGCGGTGCTGGCTGTCTTTCGTTGAACTCTCCTGGCTTTCCGAGCGTCGCGTCGTCGTTCTCTCCTGCATCGCCGC
>JAHQYM010000225.1 GCA_024421095.1 Acidimicrobiia bacterium | reverse complement strand
CAACTACCTAGGAAGGAACGCTCAGGCTATGCCCAACGACTATTTTCGGGTTACTCTCCCAGATTCGGAACTTGTAACTCAGTGGTACAACGTAATCCCCGACCTTCCCGAGCCTCCACCCCCTCCGCTGCATCCTGGCACTCTGGAACCTGCCGGGCCGGATGACCTAGCCCCGCTTTTTCCGATGGGGTTGATTCTCCAAGAGGTGAGCAGCGAGTCTTTCATTGACATTCCTGGAGGGATTCTTGATGTGTTGCGTTTGTGGCGCCCAAGCCCGCTTTTTCGGGCTCGCCGTCTTGAGCAAGCGCTTGATACTCCTGCCAAAATCTTTTACAAATACGAAGGCTTGAGCCCGGCGGGTTCTCATAAACCGAACACTGCGGTTGCTCAGGCGTATTACAACAACGCCGAGGGGATTTCTAAACTCACTACTGAAACTGGCGCTGGACAATGGGGTAGCGCGTTGGCGTTTGCTTGCGCGCAGTACGGGATTGAGTGTGAGGTATGGCAGGTTGCCGCTTCATACCGCCAGAAGCCCTACCGCAAGACGATGATGGAACTGTGGGGTGCCAAGGTGCATTCAAGCCCGTCTAATGTCACCGATTTTGGCCGCACACTCCTTGCCGAAGACCCCGACCATCCCGGCTCACTCGGAATCGCGATTTCGGAAGCCGTGGCAGTTGCTGCTGCAGACCCTAACGTTCGTTACGCATTGGGTAGCGTTTTGAACCATGTGCTGATGCATCAAACCGTGATCGGTGAGGAAGCCTTGCGGCAGTTGGCTTTAGTCGAAGAAACTCCAGATGTGTTGATTGGTTGCACTGGTGGAGGCTCAAATTTTGGTGGTTTAGCGTTGCCGTTCTTGCGTGAGAAGTTGGCAGGCCGTATGTCGCCGGTGATTCGTTGCGTGGAGCCGTCTTCGTGCCCAACCTTGACCAAAGGCGAATACCGCTACGACTTTGGAGACACTGCGCGCTCCACTCCCCTATTCAAGATGCACACTTTGGGCCATGAGTTCATTCCCGCGGCGATCCACGCTGGTGGTTTGCGGTATCACGGTATGTCACCTCTGGTTTCACATATTCACAATCTTGGATTGACCGAGGCTTTGTCGATTGGGCAAAGTGAGTGTTTCGCTGCTGGGGTGCAGTTTGCACGCAGCGAGGGGATTATTCCCGCTCCAGAACCCACGCACGCGTTAGCGGCTACGATCCGTGAGGCTTTGGCTTGCAAGGAGTCGGGCGAATCCAAAACTATTTTGACTGCCATGTGCGGGCATGGACATCTTGATTTGTCGGCTTATGAGGCTTACATCGCTGGGGCGGTTAGCGACTTTGATTTGTCTGATGAAGCTATCGCGCATTCGTTGAGCAGCGTTCCTTTGCTGCAATGATGCGCTACTGATAGGCCACATTATGCCACAAGCCATCCTATTTCTGCCCCCCCC
>JAHQYM010000077.1 GCA_024421095.1 Acidimicrobiia bacterium | reverse complement strand
TTTCGATGTTTGCAGTTCATCGCGAACTAGACGTTGCGCGTCGCGTTTGTTGTGACGACGACTCAACTCAGCCAACGCACGCGCTTTCATCGCCGCCAACGTCGACTCGGCACGACCCAACACCTTCAACCGCGACCGCAACCCCTCATCAGACAACCCCGCCTCATCAACCAACGGTACCCGCAACGCCCCGCCCATGCCATCGCTGGCGACGGGGGAGTAGGTCTGCACCAGTGAAGTGCTATCGGCCCGGAACGCTCCGGCGGTGCCATCACCATTCGTGGTGCCCGCCTCGACAAGCTCTGATCGTGAAAATAAACTCATGGATCACACGTTACCCACCCCGTGTGACAATGACACCGTGAATTACTGACAAAACATAAAATAATCCAAAATATTTTTATGGCACAAAGACAGCCAACCCCAAAAACCCATCAAGCAGACGAACACCAGGGCCAAATCAACCCCATCAAACGAAACCGCAACACCTAACCGACTGCCGTCACGGAACCCAACCACACGTCAACCTTGACAACCCCACCGACATTGATCGGGCGCCGCGAGTGCCGATTAGAACTCAACCACCTCTCGCGCAAAATCAGACACAACCCAACCCGAGGACCCCTGACAACATGACCACCAACCCAACACCAACAACCCAAATCCCACATTCACGCGCAGAGCCGATTGTTCAACGGCGATATCAACCACCTCAACACCGCCCAACCACACCAACACCTTACAAACCAAAATAGGGTCAACTCCCACGTGACATGGAACATTTCCGCAAACAGTTGAAAAAGAACCAACAACTCACAAACACGTACAGAATCACCTTCCACAAAGATTCTCCAGTTGATCAATTGCCTGAAACACCGATAGAACTTGCCATCCCTCACATTCAACCAGGGACCCTCACCCCACCGACCCCGACCTCAAACGCGAAAAGCCGGATATCGACATCGTGTCGGAAGGCATGTACGACGATGTGCAGCGGGCTTGCAAGGTGGTAGCGGAGAAGCACAATCTGTCGCCAGACTGGATCAACGATGGTGTCAAAGGCTTCGCTGTGTCTGTGGAGCTTCAACCGGAGAGAAACTTCACCGCCAGTGCCCAATTCTGGATTCGGCTGGTTCGCGGTAATTGTTGGCGACGAAACTCTTGTCAGGTCGCCGACCCGACGAAGATGATTGCATCGAGTTGATCCGTGAGACTGAGATTTAAGACGACGAAAAGCTTTTGGATCTCTTGGGTCTGCTGCGGGCGTTAGGGGATTACTCCCGCGCGACGAGTATTGGGCTAAGGAGATGCTTGCAACCGCTCGGAAGGGTCGTCGGATGCGAAGCATGCGTCGCTGGGTCCTTTCGTTGGTGCGCCGGGTCCTGCTCCGCGGGTTGTTGGGTCAGGGTCGTGAATGAGTGGGCAACCTCGATACTTATCGGTTATGATAAGTGCATGACTGAGATGAGCGCTGCGCCGCAACAGGTGTTGAAGTCGGCGGCGCGTCTGCAGTCGGTCGTTCCTGATGCTGTTCTGGTGGGAGGGTCGGCCGCGGCGCTGCACGCAGGCCACCGTGACTCTTCTGACCACGGTCATGTTCTCGCCGGTCTCGTCGACCGGTACGAAGCGGTCTTGGGAGCGGTGGAGGTGACGCAGGGTTGGGCGACGTCGGTGCGTGCCTCGAAGCCGCCGTTCACAATCATGGGGAGCCTCGACGGAATCGAGGCCGGGCTCAGGCAGATGCGCCGGACTCGGCCGCTTGAGACTGTCGAGGTCGCAGTGGGCGACGGTGCCGTCGTGGTGGCGCCGACCGAGGCCGAAGCCCTGCGTGTCATGGCCTTTCTGGTTGTGCAGCGCAACGTGGTACGCGACTTTATTGATGTTGTGGCTCTGGTCGGCCATATCGGCAGCGACGAGGCCGTCTGTGTCTTGTCGGACATTGATGCCTACTATGCCGACCGCTCCGACGATCCCTCATCAGTTTTGACCTCGTTGGTGATCGCACTCGCCGGTCCCTCACCGCGTGATACTGACGTGATCAACGAACTGCCTCGTTACAAGGGCCTCGAGGCACGATGGTACCACTGGTCCGACGTGGTGGGAGCGTGCCAAGATCTGCCCCTGCGCTTGAGCGGTGCGGTATGAAGGGGGCGACATGAGCGCGCTGCGGTTCCGCAACGTCGATGCCGACCCAGCTGACGGCTTTGAGACCTGGCCCTATCAGGCGCTAGTGACCGCGATCGATCGCGGTCTGGTTCCTGATTGGCAGCCCATCTTCGCGGAGATCAGACGGTCGCCGTGGGGGCCCGTGGCCCGGCGCGTCGAGCGCTACCTCTGTTACCGCGACCGCGACGGGGTGAGTACGCTGTTCGGTTCGGCAATCGAGCGGGCCCGCAAGGAGACCGCACACGCCGACCGCGCCGAGGTGGTTGCCCGCGTTCGAACAGCCGTCGAACGGGCGGGAGTGACCAAAGCAGCGTTCGCATCAGCGGTCGGTACCAGCGCTTCACGGCTCAGTACCTATCTGAGCGGAAAGGTCACACCCTCAGCCGCGTTGCTGATACGCATCGAACGCACAGCCCGCGGCCTCAACCGCGGCACT
Organism: Acidimicrobiia bacterium; assembly: GCA_024421095.1. GTDB lineage: Bacteria > Actinomycetota > Acidimicrobiia > Acidimicrobiales > Aldehydirespiratoraceae > VXYK01. The sequence goes on along the minus strand of JAHQYM010000077.1, from coordinate 7,873 downwards.
GGTCGGTGGCACTGCTCGTGAGTATTGCTTGGCTGAGTTTGCGTTGGTCTCACACTGCCTGAATTTTTGACTCGATATGTCGGCTGAGTTCTCGTTCGATCCACCGCGAGCAACAAAATGGGGACCACTCGTCGCCCGAGTTTACGTTAGAATGGTTGATGGGTCGACGAAAGTGCGTTGGTATGGGTCGAAACGAGAAACGATTCTGGGACGAACGGACACGAGAATCAAGAGCAGTGGTCGACGGAGATCCGAGAAAGTCTCTGTTTGATGCTTTTGTGCCACATGGCATCGCTCGTTGGGAACCGCTACTTGATCATTGGACATGGAAGCGATACGAAGATGCCATGAGTCGTTGCCGCGAACTCGCCACTTTGGATCACCCAGCTATGTCTGAATGGTTGTTGGTTCGCGCCGAGAGTCTCGCTTCGAGCACGATCGAAGACATCCACGCGTCAGCGCGTCGTGTCGCCCGCGTCGAGGCACGCCGGGATCTGTTCGGCGAAACGCCACCCGGCACAGAGTCGGAGGTTCTGCGCAACATTTGGGTCACACAGCACGCGACGGAACTTGCTTCGTCTGATACGGATCTCACTGTTGACTTGTTGTGTCAGATGCACATGACGTTGATGGGCGACGCTCCAATCTCGGGCCAGGTCCGGAACCGGCAGGTCTGGGTCGGTAGCGGCGCTTTCGGCGGACCGATCGAAGCCCGTCATGTCGCACCCCCAGTTGAGCATGTATCTGCACTGCTCGAAGATCTCATGGATTTCGTGAACCACAGCGACGGGCATCCTCTTTTGCGTGCGGCTGTTGCTCACGCACAGTTCGAGACGATCCACCCGTTCGCCGACGGCAACGGACGCACCGGACGCGCGTTGATCCAGTACATGCTGATGCGTGAAGGTGTGATCAGCGGTTCGACATTGCCTGTGTCAGCAGCCTTGACGTTGGAACGTCACCGTTATTTCGACACGTTGAACTCGTACCGGGTTGTTTGCGACCCAGACGACGGGGCGCGCTCCAAAGCAGCGATGCCGTGGATACGGATGTTCGCTGAGGCAGCAACATACGCGGCGGTGCTACACGACCGGTTGAACAAGCACATAGAGGCGTTGACTCGCCGTTGGGAGATGCAAGCTAGAGCGAACCGGATTCGCCCATCGAACGCCGCTTTCAAACTTCTGGGGAAACTGCCCGCTAATCCAGTCGTGACCACCAGCAAAGTCCAAGAACTCCTCGGTGTGAACAAAAGGACGGCACAGAACGCGGTCGCAAGGCTCGTTGACGCTGAGATTCTGGTTCAGCGAAGCGCAGGTAGGGCAAACCGAGTGTACGAGAGCAGCGACTTGCTAGATGCCTACCGCGAAGCCTCCCGCGGCCAACTCGCTGTTCTAACAGCCAAACCTGAAATGCCAGACACGGCGGTGTTGCCCTTAGCGGAGAGTGTCAGCGGGTTGTTGTGCGGCGCGGCCAACAAACGCGGCGGGTCTTGCGCGCATCCCCGCCCAAGACCCGGTGGCACCTGCCCGGCGGGGCACCAGCAGCAACCCCAGAGTTAAAGTCGGCTGCGCGTCTGCGGTCGGTCGTTGTTGATGATGGCTGCTTCCGCCAACCTCGGTCGACGGTCTCCCCCGACAACCTGTTCACGCCTGATTTCGACCAACAGCCGACCCGGCTGGTGGGACGCGACGCACTCGCCGCATCGTTGAAGCAAGGCTTGGGATCGTGACCTCGCGATCCTCTCTTCGTATCCCTGCTGCTCGAACCGCTCGGTTCAGAAAAGACGGCAATTTTAATCCACCTCAAGAGCTGAAGCCCAAGCTTCTGGCTGGATCGCGATGTCTCTCAACGCGACAACGGAAGAAATCAATTGACGAATCATCAAAAATATCGACTGGGCACGCAGCACACTCGAGCCGTTTCCTGAAAAGGAACACGATTCAACACCTCGCAGAGCGACACCCGCAAAGGTTCCGCCGTTCGTGTGCGAACGCGAGGCTAGTCGAACAATCCAAAGACCACGCCGGCTGCCACAGATCACGCTGAGTTTCGTCACCCCGCTATCACTTGAACAAGATCCAGTGCCACGGCAAGCCTCAACAAACCTGAGACACGCCCGACACGGCCGGTCTCTTCCACAACGACGACTGACCTGCAGAACTCCCCTACGTATCAAGGTCGGGGTTTGGCGTGTGTGCTTGATCGTCAACCACCGATTGGTCTGATGAAGTACTTTCGCCGATATTGTTGTCGCCATCGATATCGATTCCGAGCAGTTCTTCTAGGTACCACACGAGGCGTGATCTGGTCGTGAAGAACCTGTAACCGAGTTCGCCGAACCGCTCTTCGGTGTGGGTGTCAGCGTCGATCAGGTACGCGACCGGTTGAGTGAGACCAGGTTGAATACCTTGGGGCCAAGAAACGTCAGCCACGGCGAGGACTTCGTCCGTCTCGTCGTCGCAAATCTCGTAGTGCGTCTCAGGCGCTGCTACCCCGAGTTTGGACACAAGAGTGAGGACGTCATTGATCTCTTCATCCTCCTCCTCGCCTTCGCCGAAACGCACGTCGAGAGTCAACCGTGCGCTGTCAGATGTGATCGGAGGGCCGTCACCAACCGGTTCTGTTGAAGTGCCATCGAGTAGTGTCCGCAAGAGGTCTTCGGCTGCGTCCGCCAACAGTGCGCGGCGCGCGGCGAGGAAGTCGTTATAGCGATCAATCTTCCACAGCGCTTCGTCCTGAGGAATCCACTGCGACGCGAGCACTCCTGGGTTAGCTATTTCGGCCATTGCAAGGTAGCGTGCAGGGTCGGCTGCACTGATCGACTGATTCCCCAACGCTGTCAGAAAACAGAAGTTGGCCAGCGCGTTGACCTGCGAGCGACGGTAGCCAGCTCTGTAAAGGCGCTTCTTGGGGAAGATGTGGTGAACCTGGAGTTTGCTCTGCCGGCCCAACAATGCACGAGAGAGTTGGATTCCGCTGAACAAGTCCCGTGATGCGTTTACACGGGTTAAGATATACAACAGCGGGTAAAAGCGAGCGCCGATGCTGGAACTGTCGAAATCATCAGGTTGGACCGCGAGGCTTCCCCGCCACTGCTCAAGTTCTCGGATCAGGCCGTCGACCCCGCCGGATTCGAGCGCGTGAAGATCTCGTTGTAGCCTGGTTTCGGTTGAGCCGCTGTAGCGGCCCCAAATGAAACTGTTGATATACCAGAACAGCATCCGCTGCTGTGTCTGATGGTCTGGTATCAAACCTCCCTGATCAGAAACCATGCGCACCAGAGCCACGAGCGCGTACGGACCGGCCAAAACGCGGCTGTGGTCGATGCCCAATCGATCACCCAACAGGTTGAGGATGAAGTCGATACTTTGGGCGGTCCTGTTCAACGCTGCATCGAACTCCGAGACTGAGACGTTGTGCAGGCTGTTGAAGGATGCCTGGTTCGTCGCCACAGCGGTTGCGCAGCGCAGCAGCCATTCCTGACGGAATGAGAACCGTGCTCTCTTCCAATGGCCTAGCAATCGGCGCAGTTCGTTGCGCACCTGCGGCGAGTGAGCGCACAAGCGGGCCAGCGCCAGATCGGCCGAGGAAAGCTTCGTGCCACCTGAGTTGACGCGGTTGAAGATCTCCACGACCTCGTCAACCGAGCGGTTTTCACCAGCGATCTCCTCAATGTGCAAGGGGATCGCGCCGATGTCACGAAGTGTCATCAAGCGTTGTTGGTAACGCAGTGTCAGATTAAAGTCCTGGGTGTGTTGTGCCACGTCTTTGACGATGTCGGACAAATCGGCCCGGAAGAGGTCAGTGACCGACACCCAGAGTGGGTCATCAGCCATCTTCACCGGCCCGTAGAACTCGAACTTTTCCTCCTCAACATTGAAATACAGATCAGTGAACGCCTTCTCATTACCTTGAAAGAACTCAGGCGGACGACCCTTCACTACACCGTACAGCGAAGTCGCGCGCTGTTGTCCGTCCAGCAGCAGTTTGACCGCTCCGCCGACCTGACTCGTCTCGCCGCGAATTGTCTGAGGATCTGGCTGCGTAGTCCAAACCAAGAACCCGCCAACCGGGTAGCGCCGATAGAGCGAGTCGAACAGATTCCGGACATCTTCACGCCCCCACACGTAGCCGCGTTGGAACTCGGGCAGCGCGAACTGTGCCAGCTCAATGTTGTTTAGGATTGCCGAAATCTTCACGAAGGAAATCCCCTTCTCGGCGACAGGACAAGACGTTCCGCGAGTATAACCACAAACGATTCTATTCTTGGCACCGCCATGTAACACTGGAACCCGGCGTGCCGCGTCACCGACTTGATCCGCCTCTTGGATCGAATCGCACAGGACGATCCGATTCGTCGCCCAATGCCCCGAGGTACGACCGAGCTTGCCCACAATATTCGGAGTAGACATCGCCATTGGACGCGAACCGACACCAGCGAAGAAAACCGAGCCTGCGCGTAAATGTGGGATGGGGGGTGTTTGGGGGTTTTTGAGTTTGGGTTGAGGTTCTGCTGGTATTGGTGGGTAATGCAAACAAAATTTTTGGGAGGGCCTTGATGGCTAGTGATGTTATAGGGATGCGGTTGCTTCTGCGTCGGATTCGTGCGTTGGAGGTGGTTGAGGACACCTCGGCTGTGTTGAGGGTACGGGTCGAGTCGACCCAGACGCGGGTTGCGTGCCCGCATTGCGGGTTCAAATGCCGCAAGGTTCATGACACCCGAGAGCGGCGGGTACGCGACTTGGAGGTGTCGGGTCGGGCATCGACTTTTTTGTGGATGCGGCGACGGTTCGTGTGCGGTAACTGTGGTGAACGGTTTTTGGGTGGGCCACGACGAGTTCGACGGGAGGTTGACACGACGGTTGGCGCATCGCCTGGTCGTGGACCCCCAAAAACCCCCCATCCCACATTTACGCGCAGGCTCATCTTGTGAGTTGGGCTCCGGTCATGACGCTGCTGCGGGTTTGGTCACCGTTGATCGCCGCGCGTCGCCGTAGTCAACGCTGCGAAGTGTTACTCGTTGATGAAACGTCGATGCGTAAACGCCACCGCTACGTGACCGTCATCGTCAACGGCGACACCGGCCACACCCTAGCCATGGTCGAACACCGCTCAAACGCTGGGTTGACAGGGTTGTTGATGTCGCAACCCACCGCTGGCACCGTAGCGTCAAAGTCGTCGTCAGCGACGGATCCAAAGCATATAAAGCCTCCATCGACGCTTGTTTACCGGTCAAGCACGCCATGTGCTTGACCGGTTCGGTGTCATCAGATGGTTCACCGCCGGGATAACAGCGGTGCGTCGCGACATCCAACGCCGAAACAACGGAACCAAACCCGTCGCAGGTCCTCAAGTGTTTTGCGCCCGGTTCTTGCTGGCACGCAGAGGCGACACGCTCACCGACACACACCAAACACAACTCGACCAGCTCTTCGACACGCACCCGAGGCTGAAAACCGGTTGGCAAGCACTCCAAGAACTCCACCGCCTCTACCTAGCTAACAACCACGACGGCACCCTTCAAGCCCCCAACAGGTTCTGTGACCCCTACAAAACTGGCGAGCTACCCGAGTTCGGAAACATCGTCGACACCATCATCAACTGGTCCGACGAAATCCCAGCCTAGCACCACACCGAACGACCTTCCAACAGCAGAATCAAAGCGCATCAACAACCTCCTCCAAACCCTCCGACGAACCGCACACGGATTCACCAACCCCACCAACCCCCAAACCCGAGGACTCCTGACAACACGACCACCAACCCAACACCAGCAACCCAAATCCCACATTCACGCGCAGGGCTCAAAAAACAGCACAACACACCTGCACTACACTTTGTCGCAGCCACCGATAAAGGTTGCACAGCATCAATCGGTTCCATCAACGCGCAGTACGTTTACCCGCAAACTCAACTTGGTTCATTGGTATTGATTTATGATAGGCCGAGTTTTACGCGCAGGTACTCCATCCCCCTGTCCCCTTTGATTCGGTTACAGTGGCCGCACAATAGTTGAAGGTTCTGAAGGTGGTCGGTGCCGCCGTTGGTGCGTGCAATAATATGATCGACTTCTAGGTGTTGAGGTTGAAAGTGCTCTTGGCAGCCCGCACAACTGCCACCTTGTTCCCCATACAAAGTCTTACGGTTGCTAGGGCTAGCCGCTGGAGGCAGTTTGCCGAGATCGCTGCGCTTGGGGATGTCGGTGCGGTGGATTATTTCGCGAAACAGCCCTTGCCTGTCTTCGATCCTGGAAACGACAAGCTCAGCGGCTTTAGGTGATATATCTACGCCGACCCAGCGCCGGTCTAGATCGTCTGCGGCAACCAGCGTGGTGGCGCATCCGCAGAACGGGTCGAATACCACATCCCCTGGGTTGCTAGATGCTTTGATAATCCTGTCTAAGAGCGCCAACGGTTTCTGTGTTGGATACCCGGTGCGCTCTTTCGCCATCGGATTGATAATCGGGATTGCCCAAACGTCATCCACAGGGGTACCTTTTGGATTAGGCAAATATTTCTTGCCGTTCTTATGCCTGATCCCCGACTTTGCATAACCACTGCTCTCTCGATAAGGAACACGAATTTGATCAATGTTGAACGTACACTGTTCGTGGGACACGCTATACCAAAATACAAGATCGTGCTTCTTGGAGAAATAACTTTTGCTTCGTCCACCCCCCGTATAATGCCAAACAATCTCATTGCGGAAGTTCTTTCTACCAAACACTGAGTCCAACATGAGCTTTAGGTAATGACCCATAGTCGGGTCGCAATGCAGATATATTGAGCCCGTTGGTTTCAAAACCCTGTGCATCTCGAGCAAGCGCACGGCCATATACACTATGTAGGATTTGTCACTATTGCTGGTGGCTGCCAACAGTACCCTATGCAGCGCTGGTTGGGATTGCTCAATGAGGTTGATCCACTCAACGTCAATATCGTCTAGAGTCCAAGTGTCTTTAAACTCGGCTCCAACGGCTTTGCTGCCAATCTGGGCTGCGTAGTCGCGCTTGCTGTTGAACGGTGGGTCAAGATAAATCAAGTCAACGCTTTCGCTGTTCATGCCTCGCATAACGGGGAGATTGTCGCCGGTGAAGATAGTTTTGTTGCTCCAGTTTGGTTTCTGCTCCATGATTCGTGTCCTTCTCTGGTGGGCACTCGTAGCTTGATCGAAACGTTAGTTGGAGTATGTGACATTGCTAAGCACGACCCCGAAAATAGTTGAGATCAGACAGAAATCAGGGGTTGAAATATGGCGAGCTATTCAACCAGGCACCAACTTTGTATCGTGCCGCACCGGGTTTTCAGTTGAGCTAGTCGAGACGGTTCCCGCGGATCCTCTGGCCGCCACATTCGTCCCTCGACGGGATACCCAATTGTGCAGTTGCCTTCCGATACGATTTGTGCTAAATTGGGTTTATCACACAGATATACTGTGCGTACATTACTAGACTGATCAGATGATCGGACAAAACCTAGGAGAGGAACTGCAATGAGAAGGACACGATTCCGACTATTGACACTGCTGGCTGTGCTATGTGCATTCGCCCTCGTTGCCGCTGCGTGCGGCGACGATAACGAAACAGCAGTCGACCCGACGCCCACCGCAACTGAACCGGCAGCTGAGTCTTCACCGGAACCAGCGGCCGATCCAGCAGATGAGTCGCCCGCAGAACCAGCAGTCGAAGAGATGCCCGCTGAGGACTACACGATCGCAACTGTCGTGAAGCTCGTTGGCGTTGCCTGGTTCGATCGGATGGAGGAAGGCACCATCAAGTTTGGAGAGGACAACGAGGGCGTCACGACGCTGCTACAAGGTCCCGCCGATGCTGATGTCGCGCTACAGGCGCAGGTGATCGAAGACCTGATTG
>JAHQYM010000076.1 GCA_024421095.1 Acidimicrobiia bacterium | reverse complement strand
TGCTGTGGATGCGGGGCTCACTGTCGATATTGTCAACATTGCGCCTCATGCCAAACGCGCTCTCGCGGCTCACATGGGCGGGCATTACGGGGTGCCGTTGCTTGAACAGTTAACTGCCGATGAAAGGCACCAGTGGCACATCCGGCGCAAACCCCGAGATGCACAGTAGTCAATGGCTTATGCGTCCAAGGGAATGGATGCGCCAAAGGGAACTGATGCGGTTCAAGGAGTGGTTGCGCCCTAGGAAATGGATGCGGTTCGAGGGAATGGACGCACCCACGGCAACAGACGCAGTCCTACGCATGCACGCATCCGCGGCATTGGACGCATCCGCGGCAGCAGACGAAGTCCTACGCATGCACACGCCCACGGCAACAAATCCACCCACGGCGGTTGATGAGGTTCGAGGAGTGGACGCGTCCTTGTTAGTGGATGTGGTTTGAGATTTGGTATCGTAGATGCTCTATGTTGCGGTTGTGTGACAAAAGGTAGCCATGCGGAATACCCCTAGATTACGAACTCGATTCCGTGTTTTGCGCGGGCTTCGTGTTGTGGCAGTAGTTTTCGTCTGCTTGGCTGTCGGCGCAGCGCATGCCATCGCCTTCGCCCAAACCAACACTATCGATGAACTGCGCGAAGCACGCAAGCAGGTCGAGGCGGACGAGGAAGTGCTCGAAGGTGAGATCGACTATCTGAACGTAGAAATCGACGTTGCCTTGAAGGCCATTAGCACCGTGATGGAAACTCGTGACAGGGCTCAGGCAGAATTCGACGCAATCGAATCCAAACTATTGGACGCAGAGAAACTCATCGCTCAAACCGACACCAAGATCGCAGAACTCGAACTAGAGGAAAGTGAAACAAAAGAGTTGCTTCGACAATCTGCTATTGAGGCATTCAGATCTCACCAGGGACCGAACAGTGAACAAACAGTGTTGGGCGACAATCCTTGGCAAAGCGCCAGAACCGATGCGCTGCGCGGATTCGTGAACCTTAGCACCGAGGATGCACTTGACCGATTACGGGGCAAAGAAGCCGAACTAAAAGAACTGGAAAAAACCCAAAAGGCGAGCAAGGCTGAAATCGAAACGTTAAAAGAACAACAACAGAACCGCCAAGCTGCACTTGAAATCGCATTAGAAGCAGAGCAAATCGCGCTTGACGCGCTGGACGCACGCTTAGACCATCGCCTTGAGGAAGCGCAGTTCCTTGAGGATTTGGATGCCGAGTTGGCTGCCAAAATCCGTAGCGAAGAGAAGCGAATTGCTGACGCTATCGCGGCTGCAGCAAGGCGAGCTCGCCGAGTTGCGATCCCAGTTAATGCCCCTGTGGACTTGGTAACGGTTGCCGGGCCTGCGGGCGAGATCTTGGTGAATGCTTCGATTGCGGTTGCGCTAAGTGGATTCTTGGAAGCCATGGAGCAAGCTGGCTTTGCTCTAGGTGGTTACGGTTACCGCACCAACACACGCCAGGTCGAGTTACGTCAACAACATTGTGGCACTAGTGAATTCGCCGTCTACCAGATGTCGCCTTCGCAGTGCCGACCACCTACGGCGCGGCCTGGTTTCTCTCAACATGAGGTCGGATTGGCGGTGGACTTCACCCATAACGGGAGGATTATTCGTAGCCGGGGTTCTGCGGTGTTTCAAGCCATGACCCGTATCGCTCCGCAGTACGGTTTCAAAAACTTGCCTAGCGAGCCGTGGCATTGGTCAACAACCGGAAGTTGAGCATGTTTTTCGTTTTGGTTGTTGACGATTTACGCTAATATACCTGTATTGGTTGGCGCGTTCGTAAAGGAAGCACCGTGAGACGATTCGCGATTTTGATAGTGGCCGTTTTCGTGGTCGTGGCTTCGGTTGTGTTTGTCGCAATCAACTTCACGGATTCTTCGCGGGTGGCAACGGCACCGACCACAACTGCGGTGCCGAATACGATCACCGCCACTGCCACAGTGACTTCACCGACCACTACCACACCACCCACGACCGCGTCCACCATTTCGGCAACGTCCACCACTTCGACAACGTCCACCACCACTTCGACAACTACCACCACCACTTCGACAACTACCACCACCACAACGACATCTATTCCTCAGCAAATTCCGCAAGCGGAACCTTTGCAAACACCGCCGCAAGACCAACAAGAAACTAGGGTGACCTTACCCCCGCAAGGCGTGGAAATAGACTTCAGCGAATTCCACGGAGACATCGAGCCACCAGCAGAAGCACCCGGCAACAGCACTCTTGATGAGTTGGCAAATAGCAACGATGTTGAGGCGCCTGAACAGGGTCAGATTTATGTGTGGTATGAAGGCGACGAAGAACGGCGTGTCCGTTTGGCACCCAATCTGACCAGCGAGCAAAACGGCGATGAACCGCTAGGTATCGGCGACTCTACTGGTTCCGCAGCAACCGGTGGGGCTCAAGGCCAGGTGGCTCCGGTGTTTGTTGATGATTCCACGGGAGAAGTGATGGAACTCCCAGGTGGAGTCTTAATTGCCTTTGTTGCGGAATGGGATGAAGCTCAGATCAATAGTTTCTTTGCTCAACAGGGCATCGACATCAACGCCATCACGCCTTCTGCGCTGCCCAACACATTCTTGATTGACACCGCTGCAGGTTTCCCTAGTTTGCTCTTGGCGCAAAAATTGGCTCAACTTGAAGGTGTAGATATTGCAGTCCCAAACTGGGCCATTGAACTCGAATTGCAATGAAACGGTTTTGGTGTCTCGGTGCGGGCATTGTCTTACTGGTTTTCTTTGCGTCCGCTATTGGCCTGGCGCAACCTCAACCATCAACCTCAACCGCACCTACGATAATTTCAGTTACTCCCGGTTACAAGTCTTTGAGCATCACTTGGGAAATCCCAACGACCGTGGAGGAAAGCAATATCGTTGCGTTTGACATTCGTCATATACCTAGCGACGCTACCGATAAAGCTGATGCCAACTGGACGGTGAACACGGATTTTCCGAAACGCCGCACTGAAGCTGTCTTAAGTGGTCTTGCACACGGCACGCAATATGACGTTCAAGTACGCATCGACCTCGGAACAAACGGTGATTGGTCATCGACCGCGATTGGCACACCAAAGACACCGAGTAACGCTCTCAATACTGCTACGGCATTGACCCATAACACCGGAGTCGTCGGGCATCTGTCGGGTATAAACGACCGTGATTATTTCACATTTACACTAACCGAGAAATCAGAAGTAATCATGTTTACTGCTGGCGCGCTGGACAAGAACGGCGATTTCACTGCTGGAACATTGAGGACTACGGGTGTCTTGTACCACAATTCTGGCCAATCTAACCCGGTTGGGATTGCTTCAGAGGTCGGAAGTGGATTGAGCCACGGGAAAAATAATTTTCTTATCGCGCGTACGTTGGCACCTGGCACTTATTTCCTTGAAGTGACTTCAGATCAAAACGACGTTGGTGATTATCATCTTTTTTACCGAGCGTTTAAGGACTCTACCAATATTACTACCGCTCGTGTGGCTAAGTTGAACACTCTTTATAACGGAATCATTGAGGTGGCGCTTCAAGACGGCAAGTACAAAGATCGGGATTTTTTCACGATTACGCTTACGGCCGACAGCAGTTTGCACATCCACACACAATCGGCATTCAACGAGGAAATTTATCTTCTGAATGAGTCGGGTAGCCGCATTAAGAGTAACGATGACGGGTTGGGGAAACTGACTTCTCGCGGAAACGACCGATCATCCGAAATGGTTGTCAGTCTTGCTGCTGGCAAATATTTCGTGGTTGTCAAAAGTCATGAGTCTTCCTCCGCCGGATTTTACGAGTTGAAAATCGATAGCATCGACAATAGCGCTACCACGATCGCTGACGCTATCCCTCTTGAAGTTGGTGTTTCGGTTGCTGGTGAAACAACCTCGGTAGCTCCCGAAAATTATTTTTCATTCACATTACAAAACGAAGAGTTATTTCGGATTGATGCAATGAATACTGATTCTGCTAAACCAGACTTACAGATTGAGTTACTGGATTCTAATCAAAATGCGCTCGCAACATTCAAACGTGAAATAACCGGAGATCAGTTTTTGGCGCATGGTCATCCGGAACGCTTATTTGCTTATCAAGGGCTGCTAGGACCGGGAACGTATTTTTTGAAGGTCTCGGGTTCGGGTTCTTTTGGGCCTTACGCTATCCGTGCATCAACTGACGAGAATTTTAAAATCAACAAAAAAAACTGTCAAGGAAAAGACCGCCGACCAAACGCGCCAGATGATCCGTTTTATGGATGCCAATGGCATCTCAAGAACCGAGGTCAATATGGGACTATTCGTAATCCACCACAGACCCCAGACATCAACGTGGAAAAGGTTTGGGCCGATGGAGTAACTGGCGACGGTATAAACGTGCATATTATTGACTCTGGTTTCGATTCTTCTCATGAAGATCTATCGGGAAATGTCATCACCGATTACAATAACAACTTCCTCACCGGCGGAAAGAATTTCCATGATCCATTCGAAGATCACGGTACTAATGTTGCCGGGATAATCGCTGCTCAGCACAATAACACTGGGGTCAGGGGCGTGGCACCGAATGCCAAAATGTTCGGATCCAATTTTTTGGCCCAAACAGTACCATTGACCGATATTCAGCATGCTATCATCCACAAGAGCCACCAAACCGCAGTATCCAACAACAGTTACGCTGTAACAAACCGTTACCTTTTTCAGAAAGCTCAAACTCTTTTTGATCGCGCGATAGATGCCGGAATCGCACTTGGATATTACGGCAAAGGAACTTCCTACGTATTTGCCGCTGGTAACGGAAAGAGTGTTGCGGATGCCAACTTGAACGCGTTCGCCAATTATTTTGGCGTTGTTGCGGTCTGCGGTGTCGACACTACAGATGCGAGAATTTCTGAATCGCTGATCGGTTCTAACCTTTGGGTATGCGCGCCCTCGCGAGGTAACCGTACCGCAGGTATTTTCACCACAGCAGACCTCAACAGTTATGCCTCGTTTGGCGGTACATCCGCGGCAGCACCGATTGTGTCTGGTGTCATTGCCCTGATCAGGTCTGCCAATCCGAGTCTTACTTGGCGAGACATTAAACTCATTATCGCGGGTTCCGCGCGAAAGAATAATCCATCACATAGCGGTTGGCTTGAGGCGGGTTTGAAGTACGGTTCGAGCACGACAAAGTATCATTTTAATCGGGAATACGGTTTTGGAGTTATCGACGCTGGCGCCGCAATTGAGTTAGCTTCCAATTGGCAACCAGTGCCTTTGTTAATTAATGACGACTACTACGATGACTTTACAGATATCGCACTTTCTGATAACGCGGCAAACCCTGTCACAAAAACCGCAGACGTACAATCCAACATTGAGTTTATTGAATATGTCCAAGTCGACGTTGACGTTGCACATCATTCAGCGCGAGACTTGGAATTTGTGCTTGTCTCACCGTCAGGCACTGAATCGATGCTCGTGCCTGCATCGCCCGAATTGAAAATTTTGCATCAACTAAGGCAATCCGTTCAGGGGAATTTCAGGTTCGGATCTGCGCGCCACTTAGGCGAAAACCCAAACGGGGAGTGGCAACTCAAAGTGAGAGACATTGTCGGTGGTCACACTGGAACGCTCAAAGATTGGAGGTTGACTGTTTACGGCCACGGAACGGCACCTCAAGTCGTTGGACCAGTGCGCGTTACATACTCAGAGAATCAATCGGGCCCAGTAGCTACGTACACTGCCAACAATCCCAATAATAAACCGGCGATTGCGTTCGGTGTGCGAGGGTTAGACCGCAATCAATTTGTAATCAATAACCAAGGGGTGCTTAGTTTTAGCAATCCACCCGACTTCGACAAACCACAAGATTCACACTTCGACAACACCTACAACATTGCGGTGGTGGCCAACGATGGGGTTCATTCCGGAGTGCAGCATGTGGAGATCGTGGTTACAGATAACGCATTGCCGAACATATCACCCGAAGGTGCAACCGTCACCTATCAAGAAAACGCTACGACTGCGGTACAAACATTTGATATTCCGGTTCCAACAGGAGTATCGATCGCTTGGTCACTTTCCGGCGCAGACAGCGGCGACTTTCAAATCACTAACGGAACGCTGACGTTCATCTCCCCACCCGACTACGAATCGCCTTCAGATAGTGACCAAGACAACACATATGAGATCGTGGTTGAAGCCACTGATGGCACGAATACTGCATCCACCACCTTTACAGTACAAGTCGACAATGTGGACGAAGCCGGTACCGTCACCTTGTCATCTGAGCAACCACAAGTAGGCGCGCAACTGACTGCCGCGCTGAGCGACCTTGATGGTGGCATCACAAACACAAACTGGACCTGGCAGATCCGTAATTCAACCCAAGAATGCTCAAATGGGCAAGACGATTGGGGAGCGATCAGCGGCGCAACGACCAATGCTTATACACCAGTAGCCGGAGACGTGAACTGTATTTTGCGGGCAACTGCCACATACACGGACGGCCACGGCTCTTCCAAAACTCAAAACGCCGTATCCACAAACGCCGTACAAGCCGATCCCAATGCGGGCAACCAAGGCACAGTCTCTCCAAGCGACAACAAAGCTGTTACCCTCACCCGAGAGGTCGCCGAAAACACTCCCGCAGCAACTCCCATAGGAGACCCCGTTCGGCCAAATGGCGCTAACCCCACAGACACGTTCACCTTTGCCCTCGGTGGCGCACACGCCGCAAGTTTCGATATCGAACCTGCAACCGGGCAACTCCTTACCAAAGCTCCACTTGACTACGAAAAATTGCCAAATGCTTACAACGTGACGGTGACCGCAACCGACAGTTCTAACCAGCCGACCATCCTTAAAGTGACGATCAATGTGACCGATGTAGACGAACCGCCTGTATTACTGCAAATTGATCCGCTGATTAACCCAGTGGCATTCCCCGAAAATAGCCACAATTTCGTTGCACAATACCTCGGCACAGACCATGAAGGCGAAACGGTCACCTGGGTTTTATCAGGGCGCGACAAGGACCACTTCAATCTTCCACTAGTCGGGCAATCAAAGGGGTCCGTCGCCAATTTGCATTTCAACTCGCCACCCGACTACGAAGCACTTGCTTCCCGCAACTACCGATACGAAGTCACGATCATCGTCACCGAAACAGCCGGCCAAGGCGCTCAACTCAACGCTGAACTTGACGTAACAATCCAGGTGACCGATGTAGACGAACCACCTGAGATTACTGTCGGCAGTAGTTACTTTACCCGCGTAGAGGGCGATAACCGACCAGAACGATACCGAGCGAATGATCCTGAAAATCAGCCAATCTCTTGGAGCCTTGAAGGGCGAGACGCGAGTCTATTTTCCATAGATCCTCAGGGCCATTTGAGGTTCAAGACCCGTCCCGTATTCAATAGTAATGGCGGCAACCAATATCGAGTCAACGTTCGAGCCACCGACCCCGCTGGCAACAGTGTGGTAATCGGTGCCACAATCGAAGTCACTAAGAAACAGACCCGGCAACCGATCAACAATCGGCAGCCGTCGCGGCCGCCGGTAGGACCCGTGTTTACACCGGTTGCCCCCGAGATTGATAGCAACGAACGTCCCGTGTTCAACGAGGGTGCGTCCACGAGGAGAACAATCTTAGAAAACTCACCAGCAAATACCGCTGTTGGAGACCCCGTTAGTGCCACAGACGCGGACGGCGACGCTTTGCGATACGCCCTCGTCGGCGAGCACGCCAACCTGTTCAACATCGATAGCAACAACGGCCAAATCACCGTTAAATCTGGGACGATCCTTGACCATGAATCCGAACCAAATATCTTCCGCGTAACAGTGACGGTCACCGATCTCGAAGGTTCTGGCGAGAGCAGCGAAATAGACGTGACCATCGCAATAACCAAAAACAATCTGCCCAAAACCGTGTTGTCTTACGATTCGAACAACAACGGAAGACTAGATCTGAGCGAAGTCTTGAAGGCAGCCTTCGACTACACAAAACGCCAGTTAGACCAAGAGCAACTCTTAGCGGTCATCCTCTACTACCTCCGCAGCTAACAGAAAGACCCCACCCGCAAACGAAGCGCGCGATGCCGCGAGGAACCCGGCACAACACGTCAACACTATGCACTGTCGCAACCACCGATAGTGCTTGCCCTCCCTTTCTAAGGCCACCAACCCAGCCCGATGCAGCGAAGACAAACCCGCAAGCACCCGAGAACAGCAACCGCATAGACGTCAACCAGCAACTCTGCCCGATGTCGCGAAGAAAAAGCAGAATCTGTCGCGCGAAGTCAGACGCAACCCTGTACGTGGGCGGCAGACCAGCACTCCAACCCACAGTAGCAAAAAAACCACCGCACGCGACCACTGGTCGTCGTTGCTAGATGCACCACAAGGTCCACTCGGGACAACCCGACGACAGGAGGATGGACACCCATCCACGCGGCCTTTAGGAGGTGTCGATACCGTCGACCGGGTCGTGGTGGGTGGATCGGGTTGTGGGGTGTTGTTGTTCGACATCGGAGTTTGTCTGTTTCTTTCGCCGAGTTTGCTCGCCATGCTTGAGCCCGGGCGCATTCTGAATAGTCGACCGGGGTGCGTCGCCGACAACCGGTTCCGCCGAGTTTGCGCGGGTGCGAGCACGGTCGGGCCGACCCGACGAGGTAGTCTCGGACTTGTCCGACAAAACGGCGGGGCGCTCATCTGCTGGGCGGATCATGGACTCATCTGATGAGACAATCGGGCGCTGATCTGCTGGGCGGATCGAGGGCTCACCCACGGAAAGGGTGGGGCGCTGGTCTGCTAGGTGGGTTGAAGGCTCACTCACCGAAACGTCCAAGGAGTCACCGGCCCCGCTGGTTGACGACCCGGTTGATGTGGTACTCGCCGACTTATCCGATAAACCGGTCGGGCGCTCACCCGATTGGCGGTTCGGCGGTTTACCTGCCGAGTTCGTCGCGGACTCACCTGATGGGTAGGTTGAGGGTTTGTTTGGTGGAACTCTTGGGTGCTTGCCTGATGGGTTGGCTGAGGGATCAACTGGCAAGGTCCTTGCCGAATTATCCGGTGGGGCGGTCGGGTGTTTACCGGGTGGGCGGGTTGAGGGTTTGTTTGGTGGGACTGTCGGACGCTCACCCGACGAGATAGTCGGAGCCTCAGCCAGCGAAGCGGCGGGGGACTCACCCGACAGGTTGGTTGAGGGTTCGTTTGGCGGAACGGTTGGGTGCTTGCCTGATGGGTTGGCTGCGGGTTTGTTTGGCAAGGTCCTTGCCGAATTATCCGGTGGGGCGGTCGGGTGCTTACCGGGTGGGCGGGTTGAGGATTTGTCTGATGGGATTGTCGGACGCTCACCCGACGAGATAGTCGGAGCCTCAGCCACCGAAGCGGCGGGGGACTCACCCGACGGGTTGGTTGTGGGTTTGTTTGGTGGAACTGTTGGATGCTTGCCTGATGGGTTGGCTGCGGGTTTGTTTGGCAAGGTCCTTGCCGAATTATCCGGTGGGGCGGTCGGGTGCTTACCGGGTGGGCGGGTTGAGGGTTTGTTTGGTGGGACTGTCGGACGCTCACCCGACGAGATAGTCGGAGCCTCAGCCAGCGAAGCGGCGGGGGACTCGCCCGATGGGTTGGTTGAGGGTTTGTTTGGTGGAACTTTTGGGTGCTTACCTGATGGGTTGGCTGAGGGTTTGTTTGGCAAGGTCCTTGCCGAATTATCCGGTGGGGCGGTCGGGTGCTTACCGGGTGGGCGGGTTGAGGGTTTGTCTGATGGGACTGTCGGACGCTCACCCGACGAGATAGTCGGAGCCTCAGCCAGCGAAGCGGCGGGGGACTCACCTGACGGGTTGGTTGAGGGATCGTTTGGTGAGATTGTTGGGCGCTGACCCGATGGTTGGGTCGTCGGCTCGCCTAGCGAGTTCCTCGCGGACTTATCTGACGAAACCGCTGGGCGCTCATTTGTGGGGTGGGTTGGGGGTTTGAGGTAGTATTTGCCGGTGTCGGGGTGTTTGTGGACTTGCCAGCCATCGTCGTGGATTTTGTGGTGGCAGTCGCTGCATACTAATACGAGGTTTTCGAGGTTGGTGGGTCCGTTGTTTGACCACCATATAATGTGATGCGCTTGGCACCACAACGGGTTAGCGCCGCAACCAATGCAGCATTGGTCGCGGGCGATTAACGCGATGCGTTGAGCTTCGGTGGCGGTGCGTACTCGCCGGCCGAGCCACATGTCTTGTGTTTTGGTGTCGAAGATTGATGGCAGTAGGTTCGCTTCTAACGCCATCTTGTGTAGTTCGGTGATTGGTATTGGTGACCCGTCAACCAACCTTGGGTTTTCGAGTTGTTGTTTGAGTACATCGAAATCGGCGATTACTAACAAATCGGTGCCCACAGACCGGCTATCACCAACCGGTTCGTTGATCAACTCAGCCAACGCGTCAGCCATGCGTTGTTGTGGTGTTGCACGGTTGTTGGGGTCCTCGCGATGCCAGAGTTGTCGTTCTTTGGCGGTCAACGCGGTGGCGATACGCGCTCCGGTGATCTGGTCGAACTCACCTG
>JAHQYM010000075.1 GCA_024421095.1 Acidimicrobiia bacterium | reverse complement strand
CAGCAGCAGTCGCCCCAACAAAATACGACGCGCCAACGCAATATCGGCAATACTCGCCGCCGCACTACCCACCTCACCACCATGATCCGGATGCACAAGCAACAACGCATCACGGTAGCGGCGCTGGATTGCGCTCTTGTTTGGCTGCGGTGCGTCATCCGGGAAACCAAGCACCCGCATCGCCCAACCCAACTCATCACTAGGTTCACGCAACGCCGACTTCATGAACGAGGAAACGGCAGCGCCAGCGAGATATTCCAAAAAACTAGCATTCACTTCGCCGCGCCAAGCCATCGCTCTGCGAACGGTAGCGAACACTTCTTTTCTCTGCTCGGCGGGTAAAGCACCAGCAGCATAAACTGCGCCGAGAACGTGCTGCGCCGGCGCTCCCTTATCAGCGGTAAAGCCGAAGCGCAAGCCGCTATCGTCGCCGTGAACACGATATAGCCGATGCGAACTGCGTGCCAAACCAATGCGGTCGGACTGAAAACGATGACGCAAACGCGGCTGAGGTATCCGGCGACCAGCATCTAAATCGAAAATAAGGTTTAGCAGTTCGCCGATGTCGTCCGGGTCAATATCTTGAGCGAAACGCGCCACCACCCCGCCAAGCAACAAACCACCGAAACCGGGCATCGGATCACACGGTAGAAAGGTGCGCCCTAGCGCCACCCGGCGCGTCGGTGCAATGGGTCGCGAGTGGCACACCTCAAGTTCAGCTAGCAACATAACAGTTTTACACCAAGCGTTGGAGAGAATTGCGGAGATCGCTTGCGAGTTCAGAAATCTCCCGGTCTGAAGCGTCATCGGATTCTATCAGGGTGACTAGTTGGTCGACCGTCTCACGCAAAGATTTCCACGCGGAAGCTGAGAAACCGAAAGGCGTAGCAGCAGTGGCAAGGCGTTGACCGTGGGAGACCGCGCCAAGCACACCCTTAGGGTCTCGCACATCACGGCGTAAACGATCGGTTGCCTCAAACAACGCGCTCAACAAATTGTTGGCCTCCAGGCCATCGAGTTCGTCGAGTTCAGAGTCTGCCGTGCGAGCAAGCAATTCCTCAATCAACACATCCACGTGTTCCTCGTCTGCTTCGTGGCACACCAAGTCTCCTTCGGCATCGAACTCATGCGGCACGCCAACCGAATTCAGCCGCTGCGACAACTGCGTCTGCAACTCGCCAGACCAACCAGTCATCTCGAATGCAGTCTGCTCAAGTGCTGGGTCGAGTGGGCGGGTTTCCGCTGATTGTGCTTCCTCGATGAGCGCATCAACCTCGGCTTCGACCGACTGGTGTGTCAACAATGTGGTGCCTTGCCATGCATGCATCACACCTTCGGCCACCAACAATTGCGCCAACATCGAACGAGTCTCAAGAGCCCATTCGTGCAACTCAATCTCTAACCACTCACCTTGGTCGTCTTGAGCCCTGTCGTGGGTGTCAAACTCCAATTCGTTTTCCACCGTATCGTCGGTAACGTCCACATCATCGGTAACGTCCACATCATCGGTAACGTTTTCTGGATCAATATCGGGAGAATCTTCTGGTCGCTGAGCGCCCTGTCGAAAGCCAAATCGAAACACCACGCCTTTATCTTGCCATGATTCGTTACGAGTCCGACAAACCTGCTAATAGCAGCGACGAAACTGCTAGTTTTAGCGCAATGAACAAACCAATTACACCAGACCGAAACCTTGCGCTCGAACTTGTTCGGGTCACTGAAGCGGCCGCCATGTCCGCCGCTCGATGGATGGGGCGAGGCGACAAAGAAGGTGCCGACGGTGCCGCTGTGGATGCCATGCGGATCGTGCTGCAATCAGTTCGCATGGATGGCCGGGTGGTCATCGGTGAAGGCGAAAAAGACCAAGCGCCGATGCTCTACAACGGAGAAACTATCGGTGACGGTTCACCCCCGCTAACCGATATTGCAGTCGACCCGATTGATGGCACAACCCTAGCTTCCTTGGGGCGACCCAACGCCATCTCAGTAATCGCAGTGGCACCGCGGGGAACCATGTTCGATCCCGGCCCGTGCGTATATATGGAGAAAATCGCCGTGGGTCCGGAAGCGGTCGGTTGCATCAGCATGGACAATTCCATCGCTGAAAACCTCGCCGCGGTCGCCGAAGCGAAAGGTGAATCGGTTCGTGATCTGACTGTCGTGATCTTGGACAGAGACCGCCACGCCGAAACCATCAACGAAGTGCGAGCTTGCGGTGCCCGCATCCGCCTAATTCCTGACGGCGATGTTGCTGGGGCGATATCCACCGCCTGGCCACGTTCCGGAGCCGACATATTGATAGGTATTGGCGGTACCCCCGAGGGAGTGATCACGGCTGCCGCGATCAAATGCATGGGCGGCGAACAACTCGGACGTCTCTGGCCACGCAACGAACGTGAACGTAAACTTGCAGATCAGACCGGCTACGACTTGACCCGGGTGTTGACCGCCGACGACCTCGTGCAAAGCGACAACTGTTATTTTGCTGCCACTGGCATTACCGACGGGGCCATGCTAAAAGGCGTGCGCTTCGACAGCCGCGGTTGTTACACCGAATCGCTAGTGATGCGTTCCCGTTCCGGAACCGTACGCAAAGTGGAAGCTCACCATCGCCTAGACAAACTAGCCGAGTTTTCAAGCATCAACTATCAATGAACGGCGGAAACCCTCAGGCGAAGTTCGGCTCTGGCTTTTGCCGCGGCGGCTTCGGGGTCGGCCGAATCCGCGGCTAACGCCGCACTAGCGTTCTCTAAGGCTTTTTGGGCGCGGGGTACATCAACATCTTTGGCGGCTTCGGAAACATCGGAGAGGATGGTTACCTGGTTGCCGTGAACCTGCACAAAGCCACGATGCACTGCGAACACATCGCGTTTACCATCGGGTTTGATAACCTCAACCGACCACACCGCCAACGTCCCAATAAAGGGCACATGACCAGCTTGAAAGGCGATGTCGCCACCCTCAACAGTGCGAGCAATCAACATCTCGGCAACGCCGCTATAAGACACGGCTTCAGGGCTGACAACTTCAATATCAAACATCGAAACGAAGCCTAAATCCTAGGTCTGGGCTTGCAGTTCAGCGGCTTTGCGTTGCGCGTCTTCTGCACCACCGACCATATAGAACGCCTGTTCCGGCAGGTCATCCAAATCGCCGTCAAGTAGCGCTTCAAAAGAATCGATCGTTTCAGAAACCGGCGTGAAAATGCCATCTTGACCCGTAAAGGCTTTAGCCACAAACATTGGTTGCGACAAGAACCGTTGCACCTTACGCGCTCTATCAACAGTCACACGATCTTCTTCAGACAACTCATCAAGCCCCAAGATGGCAATAATGTCTTGAAGTTCTTTGTATCGTTGCAGCACTTCTTGAGCACGCCTAGCTGTTTGATAGTGGCGATCACCAACCACTAAAGGATCAAGGATCGTGGAACTTGAAGCGAGCGGATCCACCGCCGGGTAAATGCCCAACGCGGCGATATCACGGCTCAGTTCCGTAGTGCCGTCAAAATGCGTGAATGAGGTGAACGGAGCGGGGTCGGTGTAGTCGTCAGCAGGCACATAAACAGCCTGCAAAGAAGTAATAGACTTTCCCCGAGTTGAGGTGATGCGTTCCTGCAATTCGCCCATCTCATCTGCCAAAGTCGGTTGATAACCAACCGCTGAGGGCATCCGCCCGAGCAGTGTCGACACCTCAGAACCAGCTTGAACGAAACGGAAAATATTGTCGATGAACAACAACACATCCTGGTTCTGAACATCACGGAAATACTCCGCCATGGTGACCCCCGCCAAAGCCACACGCAAGCGCACCCCAGGGGGTTCATCCATCTGTCCGAAAACTAGTGCCGCCTTATCGAGAACGGTGGTTTCACCGTCGCCCATGACAGTTTCACCCATTTCAATAAAAAGGTCGGTGCCTTCACGGGTACGTTCACCAACACCGGCGAACACCGAAACCCCACCATGATTAGACGCTACGCGGGTAATCATCTCGGTGATCAACACCGTCTTGCCAACCCCGGCGCCACCGAACAAACCGATCTTGCCACCTTCCTTATAGGGCGTGAGCAAGTCAATGACTTTCACACCGGTCTCAAACATTTTCGCTGAAGGCTCAAGAGTATCAAAGGCCGGCGCGGGGCGATGAATATCCCAACGTTGCTCGGTGGTACGACCGGGATCATCAAGGCACTCGCCCATCACGTTCCAAATGTGACCCAACGTGTCGTCACCCACCGGGGCTTGCACACCGTGACCCGTATTGCGCACCTCGGCTCCTCTGGTTAAACCGTCTGTCGGCTTCATGGCGATGGCACGCACACGGCTTTCGCCTATCTGTTGGGCAACTTCCGCGGGCACGTTGATGATCTCACCGTCTACCTCAACATTGAACTCAAGTTGGGTATTGATCTCGGGCAGTTCCCCTTGCGGGAACTCAACATCTACAACCGGGCCAGCGATACCGACGATGCGCCCGGACTTGTGATCAGTTTGTGTAACAGTCATAACTAGGTGCTTTCAAGGTGTGATTAGGTCTTGGATGGATTAGGTTTTGGATAACGAATGCGAATCAACTGGTGCCATCGAAGCGAAAGCGGCCGTTAAATCGTCTGCGGGAACATCTGCCCCCAACGCCTCTGCGCCGCCGACAATCTCCATAATTTCGGTAGTAATAGCTGCTTGACGAGCGGCGTTCATCTCCCGCGAGAGTTTGGTAATCAACTCTTCAGCATTGTCGGTAGCGGATTTCATGGCTCGCTGACGGTTGGAATGTTCAGAAGCTGCACAGTCAAGCAACGCACCGTAAAGACGCGCTTCAACATAACGAGGCAACAAAGACTCAAGTACAGCCTCAGGTGAAGGCTCAAACTCAAAAGAGGCAATAGCCGCAGCCGACCCGCCACCAACCTCAGCCATAACCCGAGTGTTCTCCAAGGGCAAAAACCTGCGAACCGAAACCCGTTGAGTACCCATCGAAATAAATTCGGTGAAAATCAACTCAACTTGGTCTACTTCACCTTCAGAAAATGCTTTCGCCACATCATCAGCTATCCTGCGCGCATCTTCATATGCGGGATTGTCTGTAAATCCCATATACGAATAATCCACTCGATAGTTCCGAAATTTGTAGTACGCCTGGGCTTTTTTACCGACCGCAAACAGACAATATTCTTTACCTTCGCTTTGGTGAGCCATCAACTGGCGTTCCGCGGCCCTGATCGGGTTCGTGTTGTAGGCACCTGCAAGTCCTCTATCGCCCGCCATCACAATAAACCCAACACGTTTCACACCGTCAACCTCCCGCAGCAAAGGATGATCAACTTCAGCACCGCTCGCCGCTAGATTTTCAATAACCGACGTAATACGGCGTGCATAGGGTCGGGCCGCATCGGCACGCTGCATTGCTTTTACCACACGTGTAGCGGCGATCAGTTCCATAGCGCGAGTAATTTTCTTGGTTGACTGCACGCTTGCGATGCGGCGACGAAGTTCCCGTTCCTTGCCTCCTGGCATTAATCAGCTTCCGTCTCGGCTTATCTCTTCTTCGGGCAAGGTGACATCCGAATCGACCATATCGGTTTGTGCTTCACCTTGAGCTTGGGCAACAGGCTCAGAAGCGTCCATGGAACTACCCACAAACTGTTCAGCGAATGCGACGATCGCAGCCTCAAAAACCGCTGCGTCTTCGATAACCCCATCAGTGCGAATCTTTGCCATCACGTCGCTGTGGCGCGTACGGAACCAGTCGAGCAATTCAGACTCAAACCGTGCGACATCTTCTATCTCAAGTTTGTCTAAGTAGCCTCGTGTACCCGCAAAGATCGAAACTGCTTGTTCATCAACGGAGTAAGGCGAATTGACACCCTGCTTCAACAATTCGGTTAGTCGATACCCTCGCTCCAGTTGGGCCGAAGAGACAGCATCAAGGTCGGAACCAAAAGCCGCGAAGGCTTCCAACTCACGGAACTGTTGCAAGTCTCCCTTCAACGTTCCTGTGGCAACCTTCATTGCCTGAATCTGCGCCGCTGAACCAACACGAGACACCGAGATTCCCACATCAACCGCCGGCCGTATACCAGACTTGAACAAGTCGTCCTGCAAAAAAATCTGGCCATCGGTAATCGAGATCACATTCGTGGGAATAAACGCCGATACGTCACCTGCTTTCGTTTCAATAATCGGCAACGCCGTCAAGGAACCCGCGCCACGTTCATCAGACAACTTGGCTGCACGCTCCAACAACCGACTATGCAAATAAAACACATCCCCGGGGAAAGCTTCGCGACCCGGAGGGCGCCGCAAAAGTAACGAAACTTGTCGGTAAGCCTCAGCCTGCTTAGACAAGTCATCGTAAATGATCAACGCATGCTGGCCGTTTTCCATCCAATGTTGACCCATCGCACAACCGCCGTAAGGCGCCAAGAACTTGAACGGGGCTGGGTCAGAGGCGGGTGCATTCACAACCACGGTGTATTCCATCGCACCAAGCTCTGCAAGGGTTGCAACTGATTGAGCGACCGTTGAAGCTTTCTGGCCGATAGCCACGTAAATGCACTTCACGCCTTCGCCCTTTTGGTTCAAAATGGTGTCGAGCGCAACAGTGGTTTTGCCCGTTTTGCGGTCGCCAATAATCAACTCACGCTGACCACGGCCAATCGGAATCAACGAATCAATCGACTTGATACCGGTTTGCATCGGTTCGTGGACCGGTTTGCGCCCAGTAATCCCGGGCGCTTGAATCTCCATCCGGCGTGGCTCAACATTGCTGAGCGGACCTTTGCCGTCGATCGGCTCACCCAACGGATTGACCACCCGCCCAAGCAAACCGTCACCGACCGGCACTGACAGAATATCACCCGTCGCCACCACTGCTTGGCCTTCAACGATGCCCTCCACATCACCAAGAACAACCGCGCCGATGGAATCTTCGTCAAGGTTCAGAGCAAGCCCTACTAAACCGTTCTCAAAGCGCAACATTTCGTTGACCGCGGCACCGGGAAGGCCCGAAACGCGGGCAATGCCGTCACCGACTTCAAGCACGCGGCCCACCGTAGTCTGTTCTAGGCTCGGGGTAAAGTCGTCTAAATTGCCGCGGATTGCCGCAATGATGTCATCTGTATTGATGTTTAAGGTATTGATTGTGAGATCTGACATTTAGTGTCTTTTCTGCTGTGTTGTGCGTGGTTATCTTGAATGGTGTGTGGCGTGATTAGTGGGGAATAATCAAGCAAAAGTCTCCCTTAGCTGCGCTTGCCTAAAGCGCACGCTGCCGTCTATCACGTCATCACCGATTTCGGTGACAAGACCACCGAGTATGCTTTCGTCAACTATCACTCGAATCTCAACGTCAGTGCCGGTTGAGGATTTGATCGCGTCGGCTAATCTTGTTTTCTGATCTTCGGTCAGTTCAATCGCCGAACGAACCTTTGCTAAAACTCGATTGCGCTGCTGCGCGGCTAGTTCCGCCATGGCATCAAGAATATCTGGAAGATGGCCGCCAATACCAGTAGCAACCACCATTGAAACCAGCGCTGTGGTGACCTCAGATGCCTTGTCGCCCAACAGATCTTCGACCACTCCCTGGCGGTTTGCAATCGGCAAACGGTTGTTACCCAATGCCGTCAATAAACCTTCATTGTTGCGCAAAGCTTCGCCTATACGAAAGAGTTCATCGGTAATGCGCGATGACTGTTCCTGCACGGAAGCAACCGCCAACAATGCCTCAGCGTAAGCACCGACCCGTTGATCAGGCATTGGTGCTAGCCACCTCGTCAATATAGGCATCCACCAAGGCACGTTGGGTGTCGGCATCCAGGTTTGATTTGATGACTCTTTCCGCCGCTCCCACCGCGATATCAGCCACCGTGCCTCGCAAGTCTGACACTGCTTGCATGCGAGCCGCTTCTAGGTCTGCAGCGGCTTTGGCACGCATCTGCGCCACCTCTTCGTTGGCGCGAGCGGTTATATCAGCGGCAACCAAGTCGGCCTGGGCGCGAGCCTCCTCAATAATTTGAGCGGCTTGCGCTTTGGCACCCCCAAGTTGCTCTTGATGATCAGCGAGCACCGCGTTCGCTTGGTTCTTTGCTTGTTCCGCAGCGCCAAGATCGGCGGCGATTCTGTCGGAACGAGCTTGCATCGCTCGCGACACCGCGGGGAAACCTTTCCACCACATGAACGCAAACAGAATCGCGAACGCTGCACCACCCCAAATGACCTCATCCCACTCAGGAAGGATCGGGTTTGGCGCTTCAAAGCACTTCTCCAAATCGGCCTCAAAGCTGAGTAGAGCATCTTTGTTGGCCGGGCCCTTCAAAGCAGCCAGGTCTGCATTTTCGATTTTCTCGAACATGCAGGTGCCAATCGTTTCACCAACCGCGCCAACCGGAGTTGCGGCGAATAACACCACCACCCCGACCAGCGAAAATGTTCGGGCCAAACGCTTCATGGTTGCTGTCATAATTGAACCTCCTGATTTGAGCTTTGGATTGCTTGCATCTAATTCGGCAGCGAGATCAGGGTTGCAACAATATGAAGACAACGAAACCGATCAGTGCCAGAGCTTCGGTAAAGGCGATACCTAAGAACATCGTGGTACGAACCATGCCAGCAGATTCGGGTTGGCGGGCCATCGCTGAGATCGCGTTACCAACCACTAAACCGATGCCGATGCCCGGCCCAATCGCGGCGAGGCCATAAGCGAGCCCAGCGCCAATCGCTCTGAGGCCCTCAAGGAACTCGCCCGATGCAGTTTGTGCTAATAAGTTGAACACTTGCTTTCTCCTATTGTTTATATTGAAGATCAAATAAAATCAGTTGATGTTGATTGAAAAGGTTGGAAGTAAGACGTTTATATTGCCTAATGCTCAGCATGCATAGAACCAGCAATATATACAGCAGTAAGTATAGTGAAGATGAAGGCTTGCAGCACCGAGACCAGAATTTCAAAACCGGTCATCAAGATAAGCATCGGGAACGACAAAAACAACGCCCCGCCAAAGCCTAAACCACCAGCAGCCCACATTGTTGCCGACAAGACCGCAAAAGTCACCAGCAACAAATGCCCCGCCACCATGTTGGCCCAAAGCCGCACCGCTAAAGAGAAAGGCCGTACCACAAATGTTGACACCAACTCAATAGGAGTGACGATGAGATACAGGAATTTTGGCACGCCCGGCGGGAATAACGAATTCTTGAGATAACCGAAGAAACCCTGACTACGCACACCGACCACGTTGTAGATCACCCACACAAGAAGCGCCAACGTGATCGGAGTAGCCATCCGAGAATTGGCAGGGAACTGAATAAAGGGAATCACCTCAGTGATATTCGCGAAAAGAATAAAGAAAAACATGGAGGTCAAGAAAGGCATGAATTTCTTGCCGTCTGGCCCCATTGTCTGCATCACCACGGACTCTTCAATGAAATTGACACCAGACTCGGCCACATGCGCCACTCCACGAGGCACCAAGGTCTCGTTTTGCCGACCCGCTAGCACAAACAGAACCATCGTCACAACAACCGAACTCAAATAGATCAGGACCGTCTTGTTGACCGCGAACAGTGATCCCTCAAACCAAATACTCGGCCAATCAAACAACTGGTTGACAGGCGGAAAATCAACAGCTAAAAGATTCATCAGGGGCGCTCCAAAGTTGTATCAGCAGCAGAGCCAGCAGACAAAACCGCCGAGCCAGGTTTCAAACCAGGAAAAGCGAGCGACGCAGCAACATGGCGTGTCTCCCACACCAACAAACCAAGATGGGTTACAAGCAAGGCGATCGCGAAAGGCGCAATCTCAAACCAGACTGCGCTACGTATCGGCAAGACTGCGCCGGCGATAATGCCCAACCGGGCGATAAAACCTACCATAACCGCGCCAAACATAACCGCTGGGCTAATCTTCACCGACCAAGTGATGATGGCCGCACCCAGCAAAAAATTCAACGACACAATAGCGAGACCGTATCCAGACGACCAAACACCAGCCCAACCCCAAAAAATAGCCCCAAAAGCAACCATCAACGGAGCGACAAGCAAACTACGAACAGCCAAATCGCGTGCTATCTCGCGTTCAGGCGCATGCACAGAATCCTCACTAACGACTAGAGTCATGGCCGATCATGTCTATAGCGAGCACGGCGTTGCGCCAACGCCTCATCAAGCGAACGACAATATGACGCATACAACTTATAGGTCTCATAAGCAAGCACAATCGCCGCCAACAACAATGTGAACAAAGGAAACAGACCCACAAGAGAGTCTATGTACCAACCCAGAAGGCCGAACAATGCGGGTGTGACAACCATCTCAAATGCCGCCGCTAGGCCATCGCCCGCGCTCTTGCGTATCTGGTGCTGATCCCGTGAGTCCACTACTAGAACCTCTTGCTAATGGGCCGACGGTGCCCGCTCATAAACCGCTGCCACTGTACGTGCATTTTCTTTCCGCACCAACCTCTAAGAACTAAGCTTTTTGCGTCTGCCGTAACGCTTCTCAAAGCGCTCCACGCGGCCAGCCGTATCCACAATCTTCATCTGCCCCGTGTAGAACGGGTGGCTCTCGGCAGATATCTCAACTTTGGCGAGCGGATACTCATTACCATCCTCCCAAACAATCGACTCTT
>JAHQYM010000074.1 GCA_024421095.1 Acidimicrobiia bacterium | reverse complement strand
GCTAAGGGGTTCTTACGAGGTCTAGTAAGTCTTCGTGGAACTGGGCGTTGCTGGCGACTGCGGATCCCGAACGCCAAACATCTACGCCACCAGCGCCACCGAAAGAAGTGAAACTGCCACCAGCTTCGCTGATGACCACAGCGACAGATGCCAAATCCCAAGCGAATGCTTCAGGGTCAAGCATTGCTTCCGCTCGACCAGTTGCCACCAGTGCGTAACCATAGGCATCACCCCAAGTACGCAAGCGCACACCACTCTCGAGAAGCGCCAACAGCGGATCCTTAGGCCAATAGCCGAAACCGCTAGTACAAACGAAAGCCCCAATCAGGTCACGCCGATCGTTCACACAGCACTTTTCTCCGTTAAAGAAAGCTCCTAAACCCCGGCCAGCCCAAATCGTTTCACCCAGTGCCGGCAGGTTAATTACGCCCACCGCTGGGCCGTGTTCGTCAACCAAAGCCAACAAGTTCGCAAACAAAGGCACGCCTTGCACGAACGCCTTCGTGCCGTCGATCGGATCGATGACCCAAGTTCGCTTAGTCGAACCTGAAGTATCGGCGTGCTCCTCGCCAAGCATTCCATCGTGAGGAAACACCGCAGTAAGCCGTTCTCGTATCAGTGTTTCCACAGCCAGATCAGCCGCAGTCACCGGCGAACCATCCCTTTTCAAATCAATCGAGTAATTTTTGTTGAACCAGTCGAGGGTAACCCGCCCGGCTTCTTGAGCGACCTCCACGCAAAGTTCCATATCGGAGTGGTTGGCCTTGGGTGAACTTGTTGGCTGCGTCACACCTAAACGTTAGTTGTGCGAACCGCAACCACAGCCCCTTGTACAGATTATTTTCATAATATTTCAGTAAAAACCAAATTATAAGATATCATGTTGAACAAGACGGAAAATAATGGACACCAAAATGCGTAACTTCAATCCAGACGAGTCATCTCGACTGTTCACAATAGCAGACCACTATTTCGCTCAAGCGTCAACCGTTAGAGACCTCGCTGCCGCAATCGATCAACGGCGCATCGCGCTCCTCAACAGACTCGACCCCTGCGTGCGCAGGCACTTACCTGAAGTGTGGTCATCAACTGCAGCAGACATCAGCCGGATGAAGCTCAACCGAATGATCGCTAGAGATGTCTGGAATGCGGCCGACCAACTCCTAGCAACCCGAGTTGCCTTAGTGCGCCACGCCGAAGAAGCCGAAGCGCACGCCTTCGACCTGCAACACCGTGCCAGAGAACTCAACGCAGCGGATAACGCAGCACAACTTCATAAAAACAACCAAGATACTTGAAACATCGTAGGCAAGAAAGCGTGCCTTCAAGTGTCAAGCGGGCTAGGTTATCCACTGATGAAATATCTAGCCCCAACTACCGTAGATGAGGCCTTAGAAGTGTTGCGCGGTGACCCCACCTCTCAGGTCTTCGCGGGTGCAACCGACCTCATCCCTCAAATCCGTGCCGGTCGCCCCGAACCGGCTGTGTTGATAGACCTGAAACGCATCAAGCGTCTTGTTGGCCTCAATCACAACAACGCCAAATGGGTGGTAGGAGCAGCAACACCCACCTCAACAATCACCGCCAACGAAGCATTCATTGCGGCTTTTCCGGGCCTGACTGAAGCAAGTGGGTTGATCGGGTCTGACCAGATTCAAAACCGCTCAAGCTGGGGTGGAAACCTCTGTAATGCTTCACCAGCAGCAGACTCAGTACCCGCGTTAATCGCCAACAATGCCTACGTCGTGGTCGCAAGCAACTCTGGGGAACGCACAGTCAAAGTTGCCGATGTGGTAGTGGCACCAGGTCGAACCTCGCTGCGGGCCGACGAATTCGTCGTTGAGTTTTTGCTGGACGACCCGCCGCCGCATAGCGCGGATGCTTACCTGCGTCTCATCCCACGCACAGAGATGGATATCGCGGTGGTCGGCGCGGCCGCTGCGGTCACCTTGCAAGGCAACCAAATAGCCAAGGCACGTATCGTGTTAGGTGCGGTGGCACCCACCTTCGTGCGAGTACATGAAGCCGAAGCAGCCCTAACGGGCCAGACCATAAACGACAATACGCTTGCTGCTGTTGCACAAGCAGCACGCTGCGCTGCCAACCCCATAGACGATAAGCGAGGCACCATTGAGTATCGCCGCCAGGTTGCAGGGGTTTTGGCTAAGCGAGCCGTAATCTTAGCCGCACAACGCGCCCAAGGAGCGAGCTGATGCAACGAACCCATGTGAACTGCACCGTCAACGGTGACCAAGTCGATTTCTTAGCCACCGACGACACCTCGCTGCTCAACGCTTTGCGCGACGAACTCGGGTTGATCAGCGTCAAAGAAGGTTGCGGTACGGGCGACTGTGGTGCCTGCACCATCGTCGTTGACGACAAAATCAACTGCGCCTGTTTGATGTTCGCCCCCGAAGCAGAAGGTTTAACAATCACCACCGTTGAAGGCATGGCTTTGGGCGAACAGTTGCATCCGCTGCAACAAACCTTCCTAGAAGGTGCAGCGTTGCAATGCGGGGTATGCACGCCGGGGTTCCTCGTAGCTGCCAAAGCACTGCTCGACCGCAACCCTGACCCAACCGAAACCGAAATCCGTTACGCCCTAGCCGGCAACCTCTGCCGCTGCACCGGCTACGACAAAATAATCCGCGCCACCCAAGAAGCGGCCGTACAAATGCAAACATCAAAACAGCGAGGAGCCAGCACATGACCGTTGCCACGAAACCCCGGCCTTACAAATATGTTGGCACTCGCCCGGTGCGCCACGATGGGCTCGAAAAAGTTACGGGTAAAGCCCGGTTCGCCGCCGACCTCAACATGACCGCACAACTCCATGGTGCCTTCGTGCGTTCCCCCCACGCGCACGCCCGGATCATCTCAATCGATACCAGCAAAGCCGAGGCGATGCCGGGAGTGAAAGCAGTCGTCACTGGTGCTGATTTCCCGAACCTAGACATCAAACACCCCGAATTCGACACTGCGGTCAACATCATGGCGCGAGACGAAGCCCTCTACAACGGTCACGCTGTGGCCGCGGTAGCCGCGCTCAGCGCCAAGCAAGCCAAAGCCGCCGCAGCCGCTGTTGAAGTCCACTACGAAGCACTTCCCGCAGTGTTGACAATAGAAGAAGCGCTAGCCGATGATGCCCCAATCGCCAATTTCAAAAACCGCACCCTCTTTACCAAAGACACCGAACCATCAAACCTTGCGTCGATCAACCAATTCGACAGGGGAGACATTGCAGCCGGTTTCGCACAAGCCGACATCATCGTAGAACGAGAGTTTACAACAACCGCGGTGCATCAAGGCTATATCGAACCTCACGCCTGTGTAGCCGACTGCGGTCAAGACGGCAAAGTCACGATTTGGGCATCGTCACAAGGGCATTTTGCGGTGCGCTCAAAAACTGCCGACTCGCTTGGCTGGAGCACCGACCGAATAAAGGTCATACCCGCCGAAATAGGCGGCGGTTTCGGTGGCAAAACCACCATCTATCTCGAACCGGTGGCAGCGTTGTTGTCACAAAAAGCCGCCCGACCGGTGAAACTAGTGATGACCCGCGAGGAAGTGCTGCGTGCCACAGGGCCCGCACCGGCAACCAAAATCCACGCCAAACTCGGAGCCACAACAGACGGCACCCTCACCACATTGGCATCCACGATGTATTTCGACAACGGCTCAACCAAGGGTTACAGCGCGCTAACCGGTGCCATGTCGGTCGCTTCTTACAAACTGCCCAACCTAGAACTGCACGCCATCGGCACCGTCACCAACACACCCCGCTCGGCGGCCTACCGCGCCCCCTCCGCACCGCAAGCAGCTTTCGCGGTGGAAACACTAATCGATGAAATAGCGCAACACCTCAACCTCGACCCGATTGAATTGCGCCTCAAAAACGCTGTAGTCGAAGGTGACCTAACCGCCATGGGCGTACCGCACCCCAAAATCGGTTTCGTGGAAACACTAGAAGCGATAAAAAACTCCGACCACTACAACTCGCCGATACCAAAAGGCGCGGGCCGTGGCGTGGCCACAGGTTTCTGGTTCAACATTGGCGAGCAGTCATCGGCCACCGTCAACCTCAACGAAGATGGCACAGCCGCCGTAATCACCGGAAGCCCCGACATCGGCGGCAGTCGTGCATCAATGGCGCTGATGGCAGCCGAAGAACTCGGGCTCGCTGTCGACCGTATCACACCGATAGTCGCCGACACTGAATCCGTTGGCTTCACCGACATAACCGAAGGCAGCCGTGCCACTTTCGCTACTGGCATGGCGGTGGTTAACGCCTGCCGCGAGCTCATCAGCGAGTTGCAACAAAGGGCCGCCACCATCCGTGGTGTCGACATTGAACAAGTTGAATGGGTTGACGGCACCGCACAAATAGAAGGTCAAGACCCACTGAGCATCGCCGAGATAACTGCGCTGGCGAAAAAAACTGGTGGCCCGCTCACAGCCACAGCTTCACTGAACGCTGCCGGCGCGGGGCCTTCATTCGCGGTTCATGTCGCTGATGTGGCCGTTGACGAAGAAACCGGGGTTGCCAAGATCTTGCGATACACCGCCGCTCAAGATGCCGGCACCGCAATCCACCCGTCGTATGTGGAAGGTCAAATCCAGGGCGGGTCGGTGCAGGGCATTGGCTGGGCGCTCAACGAGGAATACATCTATGATTCCAACGGTGAGATGGAAAACGCTAGCTTCCTAGACTACCGTATGCCGGTAGCCTCAGACTTGCCGATGATTGATCCCATCATCGTTGAAGTGCCCAACCCTAGCCACCCATATGGCGTACGTGGTGTTGGTGAAACCGGTATCGTGCCACCGATCCCCACCCTTGCTAATGCCATCGCTGATGCGTGTGGCGTGCGGATGACCGCGCTGCCGATGTCTCCACCACGCCTTTTGGCTGCGCTCAACCAACGCAACGGCAACTGAACTAGTGGCTGTCGTCCATCTCCAAGCCGACCATCGCCGTTTCACGAATGGCCAAAACGTCATTACGGTAGAGGGCAACACGGTCGGTGCGTTGATTGATGAACTCGAACACCGTTACCCCGGGTTAGGCCACTTGCTGACTGACGGTGCGAGCGTTGCAATTAACGGTGAGCTAATCCCCAATGGCATCTTCGAACGGGTCGAGGCATCAACCGAAGTGCATTTCATTGCCCCGATAGCTGGTGGCTAAACCCCAGCACAGTCGGGGTTGCAGTTGATCATCTAGGCTGAGGATCGTGGAACAAACATCTAACCCTTCAGCAAACCTCGCAACGAGCAATGTTGGTGCTGATTTCATTCGGGAAATGCTGGCTAATGATGCCGTGAACGGCCCGTATGCAGGGCGTGTGCAAACCCGTTTCCCGCCTGAGCCGAATGGTTTTCTGCACATTGGGCACGCTAAGTCAATTGTGCTCAACTTCGGTGTTGCTGCCGAGTTCGGCGGGGTGTGCCGACTGCGCTTTGATGACACCAACCCCGAAACCGAAGACGCCAGTTTCGTTGAGGCGATCTGTGAAGATTTGGCATGGTTAGGTTTCGATCCGGGCGAGCCGGCTTTCGCATCCGACTATTTCGGGCAGCTAGCTGATTGGGCAGAGAAACTAATCCGTGAAGGGCTTGCCTATGTGGACGATCAGGATGCTGAGACGATCTCAGTAAACCGAGGAAATTTCACCACGCCAGGTGTAGATAGCCCCAACCGAAACCGTTCCGTTCAAGAAAACCTTGACCTGTTTGCGCGGATGCGTGCTGGTGAGTTTACGGACGGTTCTAAGGTGCTGCGAGCCAAGATTGATATGGCGCACCACAACATGGCGATGCGAGACCCGATCATGTATCGCATCCGCAACCGCGATCATTTCCGCACGGCTGATGACTGGAAAATATATCCAACATATGATTGGGCTCACGGGCAAAGCGATGCTGTGGAAGGTGTGACCCATTCGCTTTGCACGCTTGAGTTCGATTCGCACCGCCCGCTTTACGACTGGTTTATTGAAAACATCGGCCTTGCTGCTGATCGCCCCCGGCAGACCGAATTCGCTCGCCTCAACCTGACCCATACGGTGTTGTCTAAAAGGAAGTTAGCGGAGTTGGTGGGTCAGGGGCATGTTGATGGGTGGGACGACCCGCGAATGCCCACTCTTCGAGGGTTACGCGCGCGGGGGTATCCCCCCGAAGCGATCCGTGCTTTTTGTGAACACATTGGGGTGGCCCGAGTTAATGGCACCCATGAGATTGAGTTGCTTGAGTCTTTTGTGCGTGTACACCACAACCGCTTTGCGTTGCGCCGCATGGCGGTGCTCAATCCGCTTGAACTGGTGATTGTCAACTGGCCTGAGGGTTTGGTGGACGAACGGCTCGCCGTCAACAATCCTGAAGACGAGCTCGCAGGCACACGCAAAGTGCCATTTGGCGGGCGGCTTTGGATTGAGCGGGGTGATTTTATGGTGGATCCGCCACGCAAATTTTTTCGTTTGGCTCCGGGGCGTGAGGTTCGTTTGCGTGCTGGTTACCTAGTCACCTGCCTTGATTTTGAGACTAATGCACAGGGTGATGTGACGAGGGTTTTTTGTGAGTATGACCCGGCGACTGCGGGTGGGCAAGCTCTTGATGGCCGGCGTGTGAAAGCCACGATCCATTGGGTGTCTGTTCAACACGCGCTGGAAGGGACGGCCATGCTTTACGACCGTTTGTTCAACGACGCGGTGCCGGGTGCTGACGGGGGTGATCCGCTAGATTCGGTTAATCCTGCTTCCCGAGAAGTGCGCAACGGTGTCAAACTTGAGCCGGCTCTCGCCGACACACAAGCGGGTCAGGTAGTGCAATTCGAACGTCTCGGTTATTTCGCGCACGACCTGAACGATCATTTAACCTTCCATCGCACTGTCGGCTTGCGTGATGAATGGGCCAAGCTCCAAAAACGCCTGCCTAAACCCCGCTAGGTTGCGTTCGTCTAGCCGCGTTTCTAATCGTGACGAATAGGGTCGAAAAGGGTTGCGTTTGGGTGGCGCGCCCGGAGAGAGTCGAACTCCCGACCTTCTGATCCGTAGTCAGACGCTCTGTCCAGCTGAGCTACGGGCGCATTAGCGGTTTATTATACGCGGAGACGGTGGGATTCGAACCCACGAACGCCTTGCGACGTTACTTCCTTAGCAGGGAAGCGCCTTCAACCGGACTCGGCCACGTCTCCAGAGTTGTGAGGCTAGCGCGAAAGTGTGCCGGTGCCATCGCGTTGCGGTGCTTATCTAGCGACCTTGCGGTTAACAATTCATATATTTTCATTTATCCTTTATTTGATTAAGTCCAGAAAGTGTGGTAGAGTTAAATTATGTTGTCTAACGAGGCCGAGTTATATGCCATGCGAGAGACCGTAAAGCATGAGAGGTCCCCTTGCTAAGGTCACTGCCGATACGTATCTGTCGGTGGTGTCCAATGCGCTAGAGC
Source organism: Acidimicrobiia bacterium (assembly GCA_024421095.1). Classification (GTDB taxonomy): domain Bacteria; phylum Actinomycetota; class Acidimicrobiia; order Acidimicrobiales; family Aldehydirespiratoraceae; genus VXYK01. Next base: position 3,208 of record JAHQYM010000074.1, on the reverse strand, counting down.
CTGCCGGTCAGCGGTGTCCCCCGGCCACTGACCGGCAGCTCATATTGTGAGCATATAGCCACATTTCTGATAGTGTTCCCGTGAGCGGAACAATATTCCGCAATCGTCATCATGTGATGACATCAGCGAACTATCGAAAGGGGCGCTTATGCCTGACGTTGTAGGATACCGGGCCAAAATCGGGGTCATCTTGCCGTCGACCAACACCGTAGTGGAACATGACTTTGCCCGTGTCCGCCCAAACGGAGTGACCTTCCATAGCGGGCGTTTCCTAGTTGAAGCCCCCGACCTAAGCACAGACGAAGCGTTTTTGCACTTCCTTGACCTGATCCGTGACACGATTCCCACGGCGATCCGTGACATCATGACCTGCAAACCAGACCACATTCTCATGGGAATGTCCGCCGAAACTTTCTGGGGAGGCAAAGAAGGCAACGCCGCTTTCTCCGCCCGGGTGGCAGCCATCGCTGGCGATATCGGTATCACCTCAGGTGCCGCAGCTTGCAACGCCGCGCTCAGCAAACTCGGTGTCTCCAAGATTGCTTGCCTTACCCCCTACCAACCCGCCGCCGATGAACAGGTCTACGGGTACTTCAGCGAATGTGGGCTCGACGTGAAACGGGTGCATGGTCTACGTTGCGCCTCCGCTACCTCAATCGCAGATGTCACCCCTGAAACGCTAGTTGATGTGCTCAAGCGGCTTGACGGTCAAGACATTGACGCAATCGTGCAATGCGGTACCAACCTCTCGATGGTTGAGGTAGCAGACCAAGCTGAGCGTTGGTTAGGAAAACCGGTGCTCGCCATCAATGCGATCTGCTTGTGGCATGCGTTACGTAGCCTCGGAATTGAGGATCAGTTCGTGGGTCACGGGATGATGCTGCGTGAGTTCTGAGTTGTGCCTGAACCGCATGTGATCGTTGCGGGTGCTGGCCCGGTTGGTTGTGTGGCTAGTGCGGTGCTCGCCGCGAGAGGGATTCGCGTTACCCTCCTAGAAGCCGCACCAGAGTTACCCAAAGAGTTACGAGCCTCGACTTTTCATCCCGCCACGCTCGACCTTTTAGAGAAGTATGGGGTTGTCGCCGCGATGATTAGCAGAGGCCTGATAGCACCTCGTTTCGCATACCGAGACCGTCGCAAAGGTGTGGTTGCCGAGTTTGACCTAACAACGTTGGCCGATTCGACTAACCACCCATTCCGTCTGCAATGCGAGCAATACAAACTATGCGAAATCCTGCTCGAAGGCTTCAACAAGTCGCCTAACGTGATGGTTAGGTTTGGTGCTGAGGTTGCGGCGGCCATCAACCAGCGTGACCAAGCCACTGTGCGGTTGGCTTCCGGTGACACACTTACCGCCGATTTTGTTTTGGCTGCTGACGGGGCGGCTAGCGCGGTGCGCAAGTCGTTGGGTTTGGGGTTTGAGGGTATGACCTATGAGGATCGTTATCTGGTGGTGTCCACATCGGTTGAGTTAGCCGATCATCTCCACAATCTCGCTTACGTCAACTATATTTCTGACCCGAACGAGTGGTTGGTTTTGTTGCGTACGGTTGGTTTCTGGAGGGCATTATTTCCGGTTGGTGAGCAGGAGAGCGATAGTCAGGCTCTTAGCGATGAGAGCGCTCAACGCCGCCTTAATGGTGTGGTCCCCCGAACGGCACCCTACGACATCGCACACCGCACCATCTATCGTGTGCATCAACGGGTTGCTGATCGTTTCTGTGTTGGTCGGGTGGTGTTGTTGGGGGACGCCGCGCACATCAACAATCCCTTGGGTGGTATGGGCATGAACGGCGGAATCCACGATGCCATAATGTTGGGCGCTTCGGTGGCTGCAGTCTTGCGTGATGGGCTAGACGAAACTCGGCTTCACCACCACGCCGCGCTGCGTCGAACATTAGCTATCAATTATGTGAAGCGTCATACCCATGAAAACGCCACGAGTTTGGCTGCGGCTGATGGTGCATCACGAGCCCGCGCACTTGATCTAATGGCTGCTCGGGCAGCCGACCCGGAGATGTGCCACGCCTATTTGCGGCAAGTTTCCATGCTTGATGCTCTGCAAATGATGCGAAACGAATTGGTTGAGGTGGGTGAATTGGTGCGATGATCAGATTATCTCCATTGTTTCGTTGAACGGAACAGTGTTTCGGTATAGTGTGAAAGCAGGTTGCGGGCAAGTCACCCGCAATCCACAACCGATTTCTTGGAGGACATCATGTCTCGTACCCGACACCGTGCAATCTGCGCTCTACTCGTTATGGCTCTCGCCAGTTTCGCAGCCCTACCAGCCGCCTTCGCGGATCATGGTGAGGGGCACAACGGCGAAACCATGGAGCTCTCAAAGAGCGAACTAATCGAAGACGGCGAAGTCGTTACCGTCATGCTTTCTAGCTACCTACCCGGTAAGACGGCAACCATCGTCACCTGCTTCAACTATCCGGCGGTTGGCCCGAGCGACTGCGAACTTAGTAACTACGGAATGCACACGGTGACGATCGCTGACGACGGAACTGGTAGTTACGACTACCCTGTGGCGGTCGTCCCAGAGCGTTGTGACTCCGAAAATTCATGCTTCGTCGTGGCCGGCGATGGCTTTGGGCCAAACGCCAACTATTCGGCAGTAGTGATAACCTTTGCCGCGGTAGCTGAAGCGGAACCCGAGCCTGAACCCGAGCCCGAGCCCGAACCCGAGCCGACGGTCACTGAACCCGAGCCTGAACCTACGGTTACCGAACCTGAGCCCGAGCCCACCGTCACCGAGCCTCCAACAACCGTTGCTGAGCCTGAACCTACCGTCACCGAACCTCCAACAACGTCCACAGCAGCGCCGCAACCAGAAACCGCGGCAGCACCCGCAAACGACTCTGGCAGTAGCGACCCAGACGGCGGAAGTGCCGGAACTATCGTCTTAATTGTGGTCATCTTGCTGGTTGTGGCTGGTGCTGGAACCTTCATTTATGTCCGTAGTAAGGCACGCAACGCAAAGTGATGTTGCGTCGCCACCGTCACAGGTTCGTTGACAATGCCCGAGTTTGGGAAACCCCCCACGCAACGTTTCTTGATGCTGGGTCGCCGCCGTCGCCTGAAACTGAACCCGTCAAAGCACCCGAAGCAACCCCCGCAACGCGACGTGGTGCTGCGTCGTCACTGTCACCAGAAACTAACACGCGCGTTCGGCGAACGCGTCAACCCGCAACGCGACGTG
>JAHQYM010000073.1 GCA_024421095.1 Acidimicrobiia bacterium | reverse complement strand
AGATTGACGGTGAGGCAGTCACCCCGGCTGCTTCAAGTGGGCTTCTGCCCGGGACTTTGCGGGCAGAGTTGTTGGAGAGTGGCAGTATCCGTGAGGAGATCGTGCCCGTTGAAGACCTCGACCGTGCCGACGCGGTTTGGTTAATCAACTCGGTGCGAGGCTGGATTTCGGCTCAGGTAAGCCAGGGCTGCACCACCCCGACGCAGCACGCTCAAGCCAAACGTTGACGGTTCGCGCCTAAGCCGAAAGCCAAACACTTTGAAGACGGTTGTTTTCTGCAAGTTCCGATATTGCGCTTATGCCGGCTAATGTCGCACGCCTCTACTAATCTAAGGACTGAACTTTCACCCTTTCTTGATCGGAGTCGCAACATGGCCAGCAACACAACACTGCACAAAGCCCGCAAGGACCCGAAAGACGAATTTTACACACAGCTCACAGACATAGAAAACGAGTTAAGGCATTACAAGCACCATTTCGAGGGGAAAGTCGTCTACTGCAACTGTGACGACCCCTACGAGTCTAACTTCTTTAAATTCTTCGCTATGAATTTTGAGCATCTGGGTTTGAAGAAGTTGATCGCCACAAGTTACTCAGGTTCACCTGTTGCTGGGAGTCAACTCAGCTTTGCTGAAATCGGCGTGGCGAACGGGAAGCGAGCACACAAGATTGTCGTTAACGAGGTCAATGACTACGACGGAAACGAAGCGGTAGGATTGAGCGATGTGGAATGGTTGTTGAAAAACAACGTGAACACTGCCGTTAACCTCATGGGTGACGGCGACTTCCATAGCGCCGAATGCACAGCCTTGTTAGAGGAAGCGGACATTGTGGTGACTAACCCTCCGTTCAGTTTGTTCCGTCCGTACGTTGCGAAGTTGATGGAGCACAACAAGCGGTTCCTGATCTTGGGCGACCAGAATGCTATCACCTACAAAGAGATCTTTCCGTTGTTGAAAGATGAAACGATGTGGCTCGGAGTGAACAACGGTGGCACAAAATGGTTTCGAGTTCCAATGGACTATGACATAAGAACCGAAGCCCGGAAGAAGATTGAGGACGGAATCAAATATATAAGTATGGGTCGAATCAACTGGTTTACCAATCTTGACAACGAAAGAGCCAAACCACCGTTGACTCTGTTCCGCGAGTACAACCCGGCCGAATACCCGACCTACGACAACTACGACGCAATCAACGTAGACAAGGTTGCTGACATCCCCGTTGACTACTACGGCGTGATGGGAGTACCCATCACATACATGGCGCACCACATCCCTGCCACACACACACACACACACCACAGTTCAGGATTGTCGAAGCGAGACGGATCAATGGTCACGACAAGTACGACCGAGGATACGTCAAAGGACAACGCAAATACGGACGAATCTTCATCCAACGTTCAACATCGTCGGGTTCCGCAAAGGCAACTACGGGAAAGACTTGAGACTCACAACAGGGAAGGAACCATATCTTCGCATTCTGATTCAACAATCGATGACCAGCCAATAGAGAGAGAGAGAGAGAGATTCAAGATACTCAGCTACCCAGACGGGAAGCAAGGACCAGGACAGTGGATTCCGCACGTCAACGGTCAAACCAAGTACGCACGAGTTCTCATCCAACGTTCAGAATTCTAGGAATAGGAAACTCAGCGAGGGTAATCGGGGAAGGCGGGCTGACGGTGATCAACGGCCGCAAGGTATACAACAGAATCTTCATCCAACGTTCGAGATAGTAGGATTGGACCGTCCACTCATGTATGAGTTGACGGGCAAAGTCAGCCGATTCAAAATTAACAACAAAGAAATATACGCACGAATATTGATTAGGAGGAAGCAATGGATGTCAGACTCAATAAAGTGACGGTGGGAGAACTTGTGAACGGTTACTGCGATGACGGTGCAGGTGGCGTGTTCGGTTATGGCGGCAAGTTAGACATTCGGCCGCCGTTCCAACGCGAGTTCGTCTACAAAGAAAAACAGCGCAACGCTGTGATCGAAACAGTCAACAAAAACTTCCCCCTAAATGTCATGTACTGGGCTGAGCGCATTGACGGCAGTTACGAGATTATCGACGGGCAGCAGCGCACCATCTCGATCGCCCAGTACGTGACCAATCAGTTCTCGCTCGACCAGATGCTCTTTGAAAATCTCCCCCCCGACAAGCGACAACACATTTTTGATTACGAACTGACGGTCTACGTTTGCAGCGGCAAAGACAGTGAAAAACTCGACTGGTTCAAGGTCATCAACATCGCCGGAGAGAAACTGACCAACCAAGAACTCCGCAATGCGGTTTATTCCGGGCCGTGGGTCGCCGATGCCAAACTGTGGTTCAGCAAGAACGGATGCGCCGCGTCCAAACTCGGAGGCCGCTATGTCTCAGGCAGCCCAATCCGACAGGAGTTTCTTGAAACAGCGATCCGCTGGGTGAGCCCCGACAATATTGAGGCGTACATGAGCGAGCATCAGCATGATCCAGATGCCATGGCGTTGTGGACGCACTTCAAAGCGGTGATCGATTGGGTGAAGCATACCTTCAATGAGGATCGCCCTGCGATGAAGTCTGTGGATTGGGGACCACTCTACGACAAATACAAGAATGCCCCGTTAAACCCAGCAGATATTGAGGAAGAGACGCAACGATTAATTGACGATGAGGATGTCCAAAAGCACGCGGGAATTTACCATTACATTCTCACGCGTGACGAGAAGTATCTGAACATTCGTTCATTCCCGAAGGCTGTGAAGCAAAGGGTTTACGAAAAGCAGAATGGCAAATGCGCCGAATGCGGCGCAGAATTCAAGGTGTCTGAGATGGAAGCCGATCACATCACCCCATGGTCAAAAGGCGGAAAAACTGTTGAGAAGAACTGTCAGATTCTATGCAAGCAGCACAACCGCCGAAAGGGGAAACACTGAGACACGGCGGTTGAGAAATCAGGTGACTCTCTGGTATCTGCTAGCGGTTTGTTGAATCATCACGCGTCTTGCTGGACTTGGAAGTTGCTAAGCGTATCCGGCCATCCTCTTCTCGAAAACGGCCGTGTTCAACGTTATAATCTACTGCTTCCTTTATACGTTCATTAAGTTCGCGTTCGTTATATCCATTCAAAGGTAAATTGCACCTAATATATTGTTGCAGATCACTTAGTTCCAATTCCATGTCTTTGGACATCACCTTGAAAACGTACTTGCGCCAATCATCAAGGTCAATGGGCATCTTTTTTGGCGTAGTGGATGTCTTTGACACGCTACCCGTTGCTGCCGTGCCTGCACTTCCTGAAGACTTGGACTCGTTAAAGTCACGACTGCCATTCAAAAACTCACTCAGAATCGGCCCCGCCTCAGAAGGATCAGGCGAAAGTTTTTGGTGGACTTTGGATCCCAATTCCGTGACCTTGTGATGATTGTCTTGCACCTCAATCAAAGGCCCGAGTGTCTCAGATTTCGGATTGCTAAGTTCGTTGATGGAATTATTGATATAGGAATGAAGCGTTTTGTTCTTCGTGTCAGTATCGAAATTTCCGTCGTTTGTGGATTCGTTGCAGCGTTCAATGATGCGCGTGCGAAGTTCCTCATCCGTCATTCCGGAATGATCTGTGCAAGATTTATTCTGATCGGCAACCAAGGCGGTAAGCGCAAAATAAGCGACCTCAATCTTCTTCGGCAGTGATCGTTTGCGCTGCTCACCGTAACGAAGTTGCCAAACGGGGATTGCGACGGCGGCCACGACTCCGACGATTGCCAAAATCAGCTCAATAGACACGATGTTGGATGCTACGGTTCGATTGAGTGCAATATGGAACTGACGCACAACCAACATGAAGTCGTACCAAATGAAAACGGAATCCGGCGGTGGTGGTCGTGACCATCAAACAGACATAGTAGCCAATTCAGACGCTGAAAGCAAGCGCCGATCCTGACCGCAAGCCTAAACTTAGCTGGATCGCAATGACATCTACAATTATCGCCAACGGCAATCAATTGGGATTGCTTGCCGTTGATCTGCGGTGTAACGCCCGGGATTGGTTGTTCCAACGCCGCGCTGCATGCGTTCGATGGCTTTTACCACGCGGCGGTCATTCGCTGATGCGAGACCTTCGGTGCGGCCTTCAAGCAGCGCGACGAGCACGCGTCCGTGCATCTCCGTGAACCGAGGCGGTACGGCCTCACCGATCATCGCCCGCACAGCGGTTGGGCCCCAGTCGTCGAGTGCCCCTCCCCAGTCGAAGTCGTCAGGAATCGTCTGGAGATGAGCGCACTCCAACGGGCTAAGGACACGGTTCTCGACTGGATGGATCGTGTTGTCCGAGCCGACGTGACCACTTGCCGTTGTGATGGTCGGTGCCGGTGCGTCGGGTCGCATTCGGGAGTAGCTTGACCGGCGAAAACCACGGACGAGGCGATAGCTGCCATCTGCTTCCTGGACCACAGGTCTCAGAAGTGGGTTGTTGCACGCGGGACACACTGCGTCATCCGCACCAACAGGGGAATTGCAGCGGTCTTCGCACACGGCCGTATCCCAGGCGCGTCCGCCAGAACTGGGTGGAATGGCAGCGACCATGCGGTACTGATGGTTGAAACCCCACACTGGTACCGCGTGCATCGGTCGTGACGGGTCGCGCGCAGCCTCCTTACTCTTGGCATCAAGACACTTCGCGCCCAGATGCGACAACGCTTGTTCAAGTGATGTCCAGTTGCCGGCTTCAGCGGAAGCGGTGGGAATCGGGTAAGGTACGCACTCCGATTGGGCGAGTGCAGCGATGGCTGGCTCATCATTCCGAACGAATGTTGTGAATGCCCTCACCCGACGTTGCGGAACGCCGTAGTCTGCCAAGTCGGTCAAGAACGGAAAACACTCGTAGCGCGGGCCTAAGAGGTCTCTCAGCAGCACAGCAGCCGAGATCGGCTCACCGTTCCGAGGATTGAGAACCAACCGTGAGAGAAAGGCAGCAACGTTCTCGACCACAACGATCCGCGGTTGTAGCCTGTTCGCCACTTGGGCAATCACTTCGACGAGCAAGTTGCGACCATCACGACTGCCCGCCGCGGCATCTCCTTCGCGACCTCGGCCACCACGCGCAGTGCTCATTCCCTGACATGGAGGGCACGCCGAGAGCAGTGCGGGTCGGCCCGAACGTGATTCGTTATGGTACGAAGCGATGACATCGCGCCATGTGAATCGGAGATCACCCGGAACCCCTCGTGCGTCCTTGTGATTTGCCAGCGCTACTGCCAAGCGGCGTTGCTTGATCTCAGCCATGACCCTGAAAGAAAAACCTGCCTTCGCGTAACCGACATCCCCAGCACCACAATTGGAGAAAAGGCTTGCTGCGTCCAACGTCGAGGAACTCATCTCAATTTCCCGTTTCGTTGGGTGATCTAGGATCACTGGCAACTTGCAGCGACGCTTGATGTGCTTCAAGGAAGTCGGCATTAGATCGTTTCGTCTTCGCCAACAAGTTTAGCCATGTTGAGTGGACCACAGTTCCATCTTTGATATAACGGCGGAGCAAGTCGGCTTGCATTTGGTCGGCAAGGTCTATCTGGTCGACGATCAAGTGAAATATGCAACCGTTGGCCCAGCGACCAGTTATGGCTTGCTCCTGCTTCTGCTATTTGCCTTCAATGAGTTCACCACCCGCGGAGTTGATCTCGATCTGGCGGCAGATGCCAAACGGTGCAAGCTTGCCGATACCCTTGCGACCCATCACCGGCCTTTTGAACTTAGGCGATCTGGGTCCGTTCTTCGAACGTTTCCGGCGGTCGCCGCCGACATCCAAGAACAGAGATTGCGCTTCTTCGGGACTCATCCCATGGCCGTTGTCTTCGACGATGATTTGCCACAATTGACCGTCACGGTAAGGGTTGTCGAGTTGGGTGCCCAAAGGCAGACTCACGGTCACGTGTGTTGCGTCTGCGTCGTAGCCGTTGGCGATCAGTTCAGCAACGACAGCGGAAGCTCGGTCATAGAGTCGGACCCCCAGTTTGTCGATCGTGAGTCGGGAGATATTGAGCTGGTAGCCCTCGGTGCCATCATCTGGGCTCATAGTTAGTCCATCGTAGCACCAAGTGCCGCACACGACGACCTTGCCGATATTGAACCCACTAACGTAAGAAATGTACCGTAGGCATTGTCGGTTGGTGGGTGTTTGGATTCGCGAGCAAACCCCGACATGTTTAGCACCTGTGCGCGCATCAACGCTTTCCTAGCACTCGAACCGAGCAGCGCGAACCGCACACCATGCTCTTCGATCAGACGGTGAACCTCGTTGAGCAGTGGCGGAATTCGTTGCACTTCGTCAACCACTACTCAATCACCATGTTGTGGGTCGCCCACTAATCGAGGAAACAATGATGGATTTGCTAACAGGTCGGTGAACGGTGCTTCATCAAGAAGATCCATTCGCAGAGCACTCGGAACGTTCTGTTGCGCCCAAGTGCTCTTGCCGACACCGCGTACGCCAAGTAAGAGAAAACTTCGAGCGGGGACATTCGCGAGCCTTTTGTACGTCACTACCTAAAAAAAAGCCGAAAAATGCTTCTTTGCTATACAAAATTCGACAAAACACTAGCGCTCAGCGTTGCTCAGCGTTACTCAGCGTTACTCAGCGCTTCGACTATGGCGACCCGTGCTTGGGTAGGCGCTTCGACTTGGATCATGTGGCCCACCCCTTCAAGCACCGTCACCGATGCGGGCGGATCGAACGCGGCTATCAACTCTTGCGCCGCTTTGAGCGGTGTCATCTTGTCTTCACTCCCCAAAATGACCGACACCGCACAACGGGTTGCGGCGGCGGCATCAAGCGCGCCGCGGTATTTATCGCAGGCGTTCAGGTCAACCGCAAGAACACCCTCAGGTGATGCTTCGACAAGCGCCCTTGCAGCACCCAACTGCCAAGTTCCAGGTGTTGGGTGCGAGCCGAGGTGGGCGTTGCTACTGAAACCCCATGAGGCCATCAAGGATGCGGCGTTGGTTGCATCCGTTGATGCCGCCAACAACAGGTCGGGATGCACTTTCATGGTGGCGGCAGTGCCCAACAACACCAGCGACCGCACTGCGGACGGGTGACGTTTAGCCGTTTCCAAAGCGATGTAGGTGCCCATTGAGTGCCCAACGAGATGAGATTGACCGAAACCCAATTCGGTTATTGCCTTAGCGACCCAATCCGCTAGCCCTTCAACACTCTTGAGCGTTGGTCCGCCGGTGCCACCATGCCCCGGTAAGTCAAGCGCAGCGACACGATAACCGTGATGTGCCAAATAACGAGTTTGCAATTGCCAAACCGTGCGGTTCATTCCCGCCCCGTGCAGCATCACCACCGTTGGTTCGCATCTCTCAGCGCCATCGCCAACAATGGCCGGCTTGCCACCAGTGGCGTAGCGTACTTGGCGATCATTCAGCGTGAACTGCATTGCTCGGTCACCGGCCTAGCGTTGCGAAGCCCGCAAAGCTCGGGCTAAGTCGTTGACAATGTCTTGTGGGTCTTCGATCCCCACCGACACCCGAATCAAATCTTCACTCACGCCCGCCGTGGCTAGGTCTTGCGCAGATAGTTGCTGGTGGGTGGTGCTTGCCGGGTGAAGCACCAGCGTTTTCGCATCGCCCACATTGGCCAGATGCGAAGCCAACTTCACGGCCTCAATGAACTTCCGACCTGCCTCACGGCCACCTTTAACCCCAAAGCTCAAGATCGCGCCAGCACCATTGGGATACAAACGACTAGCAAGTTCTTGATCTGGGTGAGTCGGCGCACTCGGATACTTAACCCAGCTAACAGCAGGATGCTCAACCAGCATTTCGGTAACCGCAATGGCGTTGCTCACATGTTTTTGCATACGCAAGGGCAGAGTTTCGATCCCTTGGAGCAACTGGAAAGCGTTCGCTGGGCTCATCGCCGCTCCGAAGTCTCGCAACCCCTCGGCGCGGGCACGGGTGATGAAAGCGCTCGGCCCGAACTCGTCGGCAAAAGTAATACCGTGATAACCGGCGTATGGTTCGGTGAGCGTGTCGAAACGCCCTGAGCCTGCGCCCGCTGTTTCCCAATCGAAACGGCCACCGTCTACTAGCGCACCCCCGAGCGCCACCCCGTGACCCCCGAGGAATTTCGTAACCGAGTGCATCACGATGTCGGCACCGTGCTCAATGGGACGAATCAGGTACGGTGTGGAGAACGTTGAGTCCACCATTAGCGGCAACCCAGCGTTGTGCGCGACCTCAGCAACTGCAGCAATGTCAAGCACTTCAATGCCAGGGTTGCCTAACGTTTCAGCAAACACCAGACGGGTATTGTCTTGTATCGCAGCGGCAAACTGCTCGGGCGAGCGAGGGCCGACAAACGTTGTGGTGATGCCGAAGCGAGGTAGCGTCACGTTGAGCATTTGGTGCGTCCCGCCGTAAATGTTGCGGCTGGCCACGATGTGGGAACCTTGCCCCATGAGGGTAACGACAGCGAGATGGAACGCTGCTTGGCCACTCGCCGTGCAGACCGCACCCACGCCACCTTCTAATGCAGCGATGCGTTCTTCAAGCACCGCGACCGTGGGGTTGGTGAGCCGAGAATAAAGGTGACCGGGGATTTCGAGGTTGAACAACCCCGCCGCATGGTCTGTGTCGTCAAACACATATGAGGTCGTCATATAAATGGGGACTGCCCGAGCGCCGGTGGTTGGGTCGGACCGTTGGCCGGCGTGAAGGCTCAGCGTGTCGAACCGATAGAACTCCGCTTCGATCATTGGGCGGGGGTTGCGGTAACAGTTGGCGTGTCGGTAAGGGGGGTAGTGTCAGTGTCGGCAACGGCGGATGTGGTAACGGAGTTGGGCTGCTCTGCTTGCGGGTGACGGTAGAAATCGCGGGTCTCGGGGGCGAGCGGTTCGTTGCCTAGCACTAAGTCGGCGGCTTTTTCGGCGAGCATCATCACCGGGGCATAAATGTTACCGTTCGTGACATACGGCATAGACGATGCGTCTATCACTCGGAGCCCTTGCGTGCCATACACCCGCATGGTCAGGGGATCAAGCACCGCATCGTCACCAATCCCCATTTTGGCTGTGCAAGACGGATGTAATGCGGTTTCGGCATCGGCTCGCACCCAATCGAGTATTTGTTCGTCACTATCGACTTCGGCACCCGGGGAGATCTCGCCACCGTTAAAACTAGCCATTGCTGGTTGATTGAGAATGCGGCGAGCGTGGCGCACCGCTTCTACCCATTCTCGGCGGTCTTGGTCGGTGGACAGATAATTGAAACGCAACGCTGGTTTGGCCTTAGGGTCGTTGCTGCGTATCTGAACCGACCCACGCGCATCGGAATACATCGGCCCCACATGTACTTGGTAACCGTGGCCGCCCGATGGCGTGGTGCCGTCGTAGCGAATCGCGATTGGCAGGAAATGGAACATCAGGTTGGGGTATTCGACTTCGGAGTTGCTGCGAATGAACCCGCCCGCCTCGAAATGGTTTGACGCGCCCGGGCCTTTGCGCGCAAGCCATTGCAGGCCAATCCAAGGGCGTCTCCACATGGCGAGGTTGGGTTGCATTGAGACTGGCTCATTGCAGGCATATTGGATGTAAACCTCAAGATGGTCTTGGAGGTTTTGCCCCACGCCTGGGAGGTCTGATATCACTTCAATGTTGTGTTGTTCGAGTAGTGAGGCCGGGCCCACCCCCGAGAGTTGCAAAAGTTGGGGTGAGTTGATAGCGCCGCCACACAAGATGACCTCACGGGCTTCCACAGTGCGAGGCCGACCCCAGTGCTTTAGTTCCACGCCGTTCGCTCGGTTCCCCTCGAAACGAACTTTGGTGACGAAGGCTTGGGTCGCTAAATCCAAGTTTTTTCTTGACAAGACTGGGTGGAGGTAGGCTTGGGCTGCACTGAGGCGGCGGCCTCGGTGGACATTGCGGTCGAAGGCGTTGAAGCCTTCTTGACGTTCGCCGTTTACGTCGGTGGTGCGTGGGTGGCCGGCTTGTTCGGTGGCTTCAAGGAAAGCGTTGAATAAGGGGTTGGTTGCTGGGCCTCGCTCAAGCACCAGCGGGCCTTGATCTCCTCGGTAGTCTGGCCCGTCTTCTGCAGCGAGGCAGTTCTCCATGCGTTTGAAATACGGGAGACAATGAGCGTAGTCCCAAGTTTGCATACCTGGGTCGCTAGCCCAACGTTCAAAGTCGAGTGGGTTGCCTCGTTGGAAAATCATCCCGTTGATACTTGAGGAACCGCCGAGAACTTTGCCACGGGCATGGTAGACACGGCGTTGACCCATGTCTGGCTCGGGCTCGGATTCGTATTTCCAGTCGTAAAATCGATTACCAATTCCGAACGACAAAGCGGCGGGCATATGTATGAATACGTCAAACTTCCAGTCACGCCTGCCGGCTTCTAATACAAGAACCGAGGTTCTGGGGTCTGCCGACAAGCGGTTCGCCAAAGCACAACCAGCCGATCCCCCACCAACGATTACATAGTCATAATGCTCGTGCATCGCCGTATTCTACCCGACCCCTATGTCAATCCAATCGCCTAAGCGAAGTCCGTCGAATACGTATCGTAATTACCGTCGAAATCGCCTGATAAACGCCGTCGAATTAGTATTGTATTTGCCGTCGAATTCGTCTAACAAATACCGTCGAATTGGTATTATAGAGCGATGACTGACCAATACATGCCCCGAATTGTCGACCGCGAACTTGATGAACTGTTCGCTGGGTTGCCTGCGATTGCCCTTGAAGGGCCTCGAGGTGTTGGCAAGACCGAAACCGCAATGCAACGAGCCACTACCGTATATCGCCTAGACGACCCAGACCAACTAACCCTTGTCAAAGCCCGCCGTCAAC
>JAHQYM010000072.1 GCA_024421095.1 Acidimicrobiia bacterium | reverse complement strand
GATGCGTTGTTGCTTGTGCATCCGGATCATGGTGGTGAGGTGGGTAGTGCGGCGGCGAGTATTGCCGATATTGCGTTGGCGCGTCGTATTTTGTTGGGGCGACTGCTGCTGGTACAACCGCAATGAAACGCAAGCGTCCGGTGGTGTGTAGTGGCCGTGTTTGATGTGGGTGGTGATTTCGTGGGTGGTACCCGTGACGCTTCGATGAGTCCGGTGGTGTGTAGTGGCCGTGTTTGATGTGGGTGGTGATTTCGTGGGTGGTACCCGTGACACTTCGATGAGTCCGGTGGTGTGTTGCGGCCGTGATTAATGTGGGCGTTCGTGCGCTGTTGTTGACCCACGGTGCTGGTGGAGACTCCTCGCACCGCGTTTTGGTGGCTTTGTCAGAGCAGTTGGAGATACCGGTGTGGAGGATGGATTTTCCTTATCGCAAAGAGGGACGCAAGTTTCCCGACCGTGTCCCGAAATTGATTGAGGCTTTGCGCATTGAGGTGGCAGTGGCAGCGCAGCAACTTGATGTAGACCCTCGCACCATGGCTTTTGGGGGGCGTTCCCTGGGGGGGCGTGTTTGCTCAATGGCCATCGCGCAGGGGTTGGCGGCAGCGGCTCTGGTGGCTTTGAGTTATCCGTTGCATCCGCCTGCCAAACCCGACCGACTTCGCGTTGAACATTTCAAGGATGTGTCGGTGCCCGCATTGTTTGTGAGCGGCGACCGTGATCCGTTCGGTACGCCAACTGAGTTGGCCGCTCACATCAAGGCATTTCGGGGGCCGGTCACGTCACATACTTTGGTGGGGCAAGGCCATGATCCCAAACCGCAATCCACTGCCGAGATCGTTGCTGTCGTCAAGCAATTTCTCGCCAGGCTATAAGTTGCCTGTCTTCTCACTAACCTCAACGGTATGTGGGAACGTGTTGAACGCCTCCAAGAGGAACTGCGTGATGTTGAGACCCGTCTGAGTGATCCGGCGGTGCAATCCGACGCGTCACAGCTAGCGACCCTAGGCCGCCGCTTCAAACAACTTGAAGAGATCGTGTCGGTGGGTTTGCGCTGGCGTTCAGCGGCTGAAGATTTGCAGGTCGCTAATGAAATGTTGCGAGAAGCGCAAGGAACGGACCGTGAGGAAGTGCGTGCAGAAATCGTGGCGTTAGAAGCACAGCTAGTTCAACACACCGAAGAATTGCGTGGCCTGATGGTGCCGGCCGACCCGAACGATGGGCGCAACGTGATTGTGGAGATTAGGGGTGCGGCGGGCGGTGACGAAGCCAACCTTTTTGCGCGGGATTTGTTGATCATGTATGAGGCGTTCTCTAAACGGATGGGTTGGCGGATGGAGTTGTTGAGTTCGTCACCAACCGAGCTCGGTGGGCTTACCGAAGTTACGGCACTGCTAGCCGGGGCATCGGTGTGGACTCGCATGAAGCACGAGGCGGGCACACATCGGGTGCAACGTGTGCCGGTCACCGAATCGCAGGGTCGGGTTCACACTTCTTCTGCCACGGTGATTGTGTTGCCGGAGCCTGAGGAGGTTGAGGTGCATATTGACGACAACGATTTGCGTATTGACACTTACCGAGCTTCTGGACATGGTGGGCAATCGGTGAACACCATGGATTCCGCGGTGCGGATTGTGCATGAGCCGACTGGTGTGGTGGTGACGATGCAAGACGAGAAGAGCCAGTTGAAGAACAAGAATAAGGCATTGCGTGTGCTGCGCGCACGGCTCGGGCAACTCGCTGCGGAGCAGGCCGATGCGGAGGCTTCCGATATGCGGCGGGGTCAGGTCTCCCGTGGCGACCGATCTGAGAAAATCCGCACGTATAACTTTAAGGAAAACCGTTTGTCCGACCATCGCATTGGTTTCACGGTTCACAAACTTGATCGGGTGCTTGCCGGCGAGCTAGACGACCTCAGCGATGCGTTGGTCGCTGAAGAACGTCAACGTCAACTCCAAGAAGATGTCTAAGCACGCCACTGTCGACGATTCGGCAACTTGGGATGCATTGAGCTGGCCTAGCCTGTTGGCTGAGGCGACCACGAAGCTAGAACTAGCCGGCGTTGATGCCGCGGAATCAGAAGTTCGGCGATTGGTTGCGGAGGTAACTGGTACACCATTTGCGGGCCTTCATCGGCTCTATGACGATCATGTAACGTCTCGCGCGCTGGCTCGTTTTGATGACATGCTGGAGCGTCGTGGCAATGGTGAACCTTTGCAATATGTGCTGGGTCGTTGGGGATTCCGAAACCTTGATTTGATGCTTGATGGGCGGGTGTTGATTCCGAGGCCAGAAACCGAAATGGTTGCCGGACTCGCCATTGCTGCCACCCAAACTAAACTAAGCCAGCGTGCCGCTGGGGGTGGTCGCTTCGGTATTGGTCATGGTGACAGCATCGAGAGCGCTGTGAGGGTAGCGGATCTTGGTACCGGGTCGGGCGCGTTGGCGCTTTCAGTAGCGCTGGAATGCGCTGGTGTTTTGGTGTATGCCACAGATTGTTCAGTTGATGCGTTAGCGGTTGCGGCGGCCAACCTTGTGGGGCTTGGTTCGGCTGCCACTGCGGTTACTCTGCACCAAGGCGACTGGTTTGAGGCGTTACCCGAAGAGCTTTGCGGAAACCTCGATGTGATAGTTTCCAACCCACCGTACGTCTCGGATAATGAAAGGCTTCCTCCTGTGGTCGCCGATTGGGAACCAGAGGTGGCATTGCGAGCGGGTGTCGATGGCCTAGCAGCACTTCGCAAGATCGTCGATGAAGCGCAGTTTTGGCTTGCACCTGATGGGGTGCTGGTGCTTGAGACTGCCCCTCATCAAACCGATACGGTAGCGGGTTGGTGCAAGAAACTGGGTGGACAGGTCACGGTGCATGACGATCTGCGCCGTAGACCTCGTGCCGTGGCAACTCAGCGATGAACGAGATTGTTGGAGTGGCGCGCCAACCTGTAGCGCGCCCTCCTGTGGCGTGGGAACTTGGGTCGCGGGAGCCTGCGGTGCGTCAGCCCGCGGTGCGAGAGCCTCCTGTGGCGCGAGATATTGGGTCGCGGGAGCCCGCGGTGCGAGAGCCTCCTGTGGCGCGAGATATTGGGTCGCAGGAGCCTGCGGTGCGTCAGCCCGCGGTGCGCTTGCCTGTGGCGCGAGAGCCTGCGTCGGCCTGCCAGCCTGGTGATTTAGACCTTGTGGTTGACGCTTTGCTTGACGGTCAGGTAGTGCTACTCCCTACCGACACTGTGTACGGACTAGTAGTCTCGGCCAGCAATGCTGACGCTCTCAACACACTTTTTAGTCTCAAGCATCGCCCGCTAGACACCTCCGTGGCGGTGTTGGTAGCTGATGCAATGCAAGCCTCCCGCTATGTGGATCTCGGAATGCGTGGGTCGACTTTGGCTAAGTGTTTTTGGCCGGGTGCGCTCACTATCGTTGCCGAGCGTATTGATGATGGTGCAATCGTTGCTGGCACGTCAACAACGTTAGGTGTGCGCTGCCCGGATGACGAATTCGTGTGCAACGTTGCTAGTAGGGTCGGCCCGCTCGCGGCCAGCAGCGCCAACCTTCATGGTCAACCAACGCCAAATAACTGCGCTGCTGCCGCGGCGATGTTCCCTTCGGTTCAAGTGGTGGTTGACGGTGGCCCTCGTCGGGGTTCCGCTAGTACCGTGGTGTCGGTTGTGAACGATGAACTAAAACTGTTGAGGCGGGGGCCGGTTTTGTTAGCGGATATCGAAGCAGTGGTGCGCTAGGCTGAAGGTATGGGTGGTGGTTGACGGTGGCCCTCGTCGGGGTTCCGCTTGGGTCGTGGTGTCGGTTGTGAACGCTGGACAAGAGTTTTTGAGGCGGGGGCCGGTTTTGTTAGCGGATATCGAAGCAGTGGTGCGCTAGGCTGACTATGTGCGTGTGGCTGTCGGTTCGGATCATGCTGGCTTCTTGATGAAGGAGTCGCTCATTGCATTGCTTGATGAGTTGGGCCACGAGGTTTTGGATTGTGGGACGAACTCCGTTGAGCGGGTTGATTATCCAGATTTCGGAGCGGCCGTGGGTCGGGCAGTGGCCAACGGTGAAGCGCAGTGTGGGGTATGCGTGTGTGGTAGCGGGATTGGGATTGCGATGGCGGCTAACAAGGTTGCTGGGGTGCGTGCGGCTACGGTTTGGGATGTCACCTCGGCTCTTTTGGCTCGCCAGCACAACGACGCGAACGTGATTTGTTTGGGCCAGCGTTTGATTGGGGCTGAAGTGGCTGCGGCTGCGCTGCAAGCCTGGCTAGGCGCAGATTTCGAGGGTGGCCGCCATTCAGCAAGAGTAAACAAGATAAATGTTCTGGAGAGCTAACCTCATTTATGCGCTCAAGTAAACCGTTTGAGGCGCTACGATTCCGTTAGTTGGCATGAACTGCCGAATATCGATCTAGTTAGGAGCAACCTATGCCGTGGCCCAACAGCGCTGATGATCCAGTCTTTGAGATGATCGCACGGGAGGAGAAACGTCAGAATTCCACTTTGCAGTTGATTGCTTCGGAGAACTTTGCGTCTCCCGCGGTAATGGCTGCTACGGGTTCGGTGTTGACCAACAAGTATTCTGAGGGCTACCCCTATAAGCGTTATTACGGGGGCAACATGGTGATTGATGAGGTTGAAGACGAGGCTCGTAGACGTGTTTGTGTGTTGTTTGGCGCGGCTCACGCCAATGTGCAACCGCATGCTGGGGCGATTGCGAATATGGGTGTCTATCAGGCGGTTCTACAACCCGGCGACACGGTTCTGGGTATGAGTTTGGATCACGGCGGCCATTTGACGCATGGTTCGCCGGTGAATTTCTCGGGCCGCCAGTATCGCTTTGTGTCTTATGGCGTTACCGCTAGCGATGAACGCATAGACCTTGACGACATGGCTGCCAAGGCTCATGCAGAGAAACCGAAGTTGATAGTTGCTGGAGCTACTGCTTATCCGCGCATTATCAACCCGCAACCATTGCGTGAGTTGGCTGATGAGGTTGGGGCGTTGTTGATGTTTGACGCGGCGCACATCGCCGGGTTGATAGCGGGTGGTGTTCACCCTAACCCTATGCCTTATGTCGACTTCCTCACGTTTACTACGCATAAGACTCTGCGTGGCCCGCGCGGTGGTTGCATCCTCTGCACCGCAGAGCATTCCGCGGCTGTTGACAAGGCGATGTTTCCTGGTATTCAAGGCGGGCCGCTTGAGAACACGATCGCTGCTAAGGCAGTTGCGTTCGCCGAAGCAGCTACGCCTCAGTTCCAGGATTATGCGGCGGCGATTGTGGCGAACTCCGCGGCGCTTGCGGCGGCTTTGTCAGCGCATGGTTTCAGGTTGGTTAGCGGCGGGTCGGATAATCATCTTTTGCTTATTGATTTGCGAACCTTTGACGCTGATCTGACTGGTAAAGAGGCGCAAGCAGTGCTTGATGAGGCGGGAATTAGCTTAAACAAGAACACCATTCCTGATGATCTGCGCTCGCCTTTTGTGACTTCGGGTGTGCGCATCGGTACGCCTGCTGTGACTACCCAAGGTATGGGTGTTGCGGAGATGGAAACGATTGCCGACCTTATTGTGAGGGCGTTGCGAGGGCGAGGTGACCACAGCGCGATTGCTTCGGTCAAAGCTGCTGTGGTTGAGCTTTGCGATCGGTTCCGCCCTTACCCCGAGCTTGGGGTTTGAGCGCCGAATTGAGGTAATTTAATGCCGACACCGTCATTGTCGGCCTATCTTTTGGTCGCTGCTGCGGCGGCGTTAGTAACCTTTGTGGCTACTCCTGTGGTGCGCCGCTTGTCGGTTCGTTGTGGCGCGATAGCAGCACCTGATGAACGTCATGTGCATACTGAACCGACCCCAGTTGGGGGTGGCGCGGCGATGCTGTTGGGGGTGATCGCGGCGTTTTTTGTGGCCGCGGTTATGGACGATTTCAACGAGATCATGTCTGCGCGTTCGGAAGTGTTTGGGGTGCTCCTTGCGGCGATAGTTATTTGGAGTGTTGGCTTTGTTGACGATGTGCGTGAGATTTCTGCGCCGGCGAAAGTTGCTGGGATGGTGTTGGCTGGGGGGATTTTGTCGTTGACTGGTGTTTCTATTCTGGTGTTTCGTGTGCCTTTTTTTGATTTGCTGTTTTTGTCGGCTGATTGGTCTGCTTTGGTAACGGTGCTGTGGGTTGTGGTTATGGCGACTGCGGTGAATTTGATGGATGGTCTTGACGGCCTCGCCGGTGGTACGGTGGCTATTGCGTCGGCGACTTTTTTGGCTTATGCGTTGCGTCTGGGTGACGCTCTGGTGATCGGAGCGAATAACCCGGGTGCGTTGTGGGCTTGTATCACTTTGGGTGTTTGTGTCGGTTTCTTGCCTCAGAATATTTATCCGGCGAAGATTTTTATGGGTGACGGAGGATCGTTGCTTTTGGGTTTGTTGATGGCGGTTGCAACCATGTCGGTGGGTGGTCGGACGACGCAAGAATTTTCTGGCCAAGCGTTTTTCTTCTTCGCGCCGATTTTCATCCCTCTAGTTATTCTTGGTGTGCCGATTCTTGACACTTTGTTTGCTATTGTGCGGCGCGCGGCGCGGCGCGGCGCGCTACATAAGGCAGATAAGGAGCATCTCCACCATCGTCTGTTGAGTCTTGGTCACGGACACGCTCGCGCCGTGTTCATTTTGTGGATGTGGACAGCGTTGTTGTCGGTGTTTGTGTTGTATCCGACTTATACGGGTAGCGGAGATGCGATAGTACCGATTGGTATCGCGGCTTTTGCGCTAGCACTTTACACGGCGCTGCGCCCGCGTTGGAAAAGTGCAAATGTTGAGGTTGACGAAGCGGAACTTGAGAAGTTGCGTGCTGTGCGCTCGAATAGGGCCTCAGCGCGATTGGCGAAGCGGTATCGTCAACGCAAATTGTCGGGTTAGGAATCTTCGGGGTTGAGTTCTTCTAGTTCGAGCCCACTGGTTTCGGGGAAACAAAGCAACAATAGACAGGCAACGACTAATGGCCCAATTGTTAACAGAGCGATTGCTGGCGCCACGGTTGAGAGTCGATCCGATAGTTCACCTACGAAATTGAACCCGAGTGCGCTTCCGAGCACCCCGACGGTCGCGAGTACGCCGTTGCTGCGGCCGCGGTTGAGCGTGCCAAATAATTCAGGCCCGTAGACGGCGACCGCCGGTACGGCGAGCGCTGCTGTGATCCCTCCCAATAGGGTCAAAGACCACAAAGGTATCCCTTCAAAGAAATACGAGGCACTGTTGAGTGTTGCGCCCAAGGCGACACCAAATGCACCGACACGGCGCCTCCCGTGTTTTTCTGCGAGGTATCCACCGATGAGAATGCCGATACCGATTGGTGTCGCGGTCGTCAGAGTGAAAGAGGAGATGTCCGCTCCAGAGAAGCCGCGTTCGTCTTTGAGAAAGTCGTTACGGAAACCAGATGCGGGTGCCCAGTAAATCGCTAACAGGAACGCCGACACGGCTAATAGCAACAAACGGCTTTGCCGCAGTTTGCTCAATGCATGGTTTGCCGTTTTGGGGGGGACTGCAGCAACGAATCGTTGGCTTTCCGGCAATCGTTTTCCTAACGGTGCAATCACCATAACACCGAAAAATGAAGCAAAATATATTAGTCTCCATCCATACTCGCTAAAATCGATTATGCGTAGAAGCAACACCGCTATTCCCGACCCGAGGCCAGCGCTGAGTGTCAAGACTGATGCTGCCCAAGCGCGTGATTGTGCGGGCATCTCCTCGACTGCAACGATGACTATTAGTACGCCCAACGCTGTTGATAATCCTCGGGCTACCAGTTGCGAACCGCCCAAGACCCAAAGATTGGGCGACAATCCTCCAATCACAGTGAAACAACAACTCACAATTCCAGCAGAAATTAATAGCGAGCGTCTGCCTCTTTTGTCGGCAATAACCGCGGTGCCCAAGGCGATTAACACACCAGCGCGAACCACGCTCTGAACTATGCCCTGGGCGCGATTGCCATGGCCGAACTCTTCGGCGGCGAAAGTTATTGTTTGGCTCAACACTGTGCCTAAATATCCGTCCACCAACTGGATACCGGCCAACAGCGCGAGCACGGTTGCGGCCCGTTGGCTGAGCCGGTCAGGTGGTGCCCACCAATAGCGATAATGCGTTGTGCGGTGAGCGATTGCGTGGCGTATCGGAAAATGCAACAACCATCCCCAGGGCACAACGGCTAGTTTGTAGGTTGTGGTTTCGGTGACGTGGTATTGATCTGGACCGTTTTGGCGTACACGTAGGGTGCGTCGATAAACACGAAATGGTCCTTCAAGGCATACCCAACGGTCGGAACCGTCGGGGCGTTCGGCGACAATATCGGTGCGGGGTTGGCGGATCTGGTCTAGTTCGGCGTTGTTGCATACAGAGGTGGATGAAATGGTCGTCATAACTATGCGGCTTGTGAGTCTAGACCGCCCCTGTAGGTTCTAGAGCCACTATTATGTGTCTGTGCCACCAACTGCACCCCTCAGAGATGGGCAACTTTCGGATTCGGCCCTGCGTCTTTTACGGCGGCCACGCCCGAAGTTTCGAGGTTATTCGCATCGTTTGGCGGCGTTGGCTTCTCTGCCTTTGGGCATTACTAGTACGGTATTTGCGCAAGGCGCGCGAGCCCAGTTGTCGTTGTTGGTTTATTGGTTTGGCATTACCGCCATGTTGGTGGTGAGCGCTTTGGTTCACGGCAAGGATTGGCCACAAAATCGGGTTGAATTGTTGGTGCGCCTCGATCATTCGGTGATCTTTTTGATGTTTGGTACCTGTGCTACACCGGTCGCTTTGCTGGGCTTGGATCCGCCAGTGTCGGGATTGCTGCTTGGCGTGGCTTGGAGCGGTGCGATTTTGGGGATCTCCGCTGAGTGGTTACCCATTCATCCTCGCGCCGGTGTCATGAATGGTGCGTATTTGAGTTTTGGTTGGTTCATGGTCGTTTTCGCGCCGTGGCTGGTGACTTCGTTATCGATCCTCGAGTCGACCTTGCTTTTTGGTGGTGGTGTGGCCTACACCGTGGGTGCGATTGTAGTGGGTGCGCGTCGCCCCGACCCCTGGCCCGCCACCTTCGGGTACCACGAAATCTGGCATGTGCATGTGTTGGTGGCGGTAACCTGCCACACGCTTCTGGTAATGTCGCTTGCATACTAATGGTCCTGATCGTCGACCGAATGCTCCTGATCGTTGACGGGAATTCGTGAGCGGGTTGGGTGTGCGTGGTCCGATAACAAACACGAAGGATCTGTTTGGTGCCTATAGTAGGAAGGCGTGCCAGTCTCCAACTGGCGATCATACTTGACCCGGAACCCGTTTGAGTGCTGTCAGATACCCTGAGCAGATTGTCGAATCTATGCAAAGCCTTGATGAACTGTCCGAAGCAGCAAAGCAGACTTTGGATCACCACGATCATGTAGTAGATCAGAACCCGACATCTTCTGAGAGCGATTTACGAGCCGCGATAGTGGAGATGTTGGTTCGCGGGGATTTGGCGAATCGTGACGAGATCGCCTTGGAGTCGGACCGAACGGACCTTCGCACTGGCCACGTTCTGGTCGAGGTGAAACGAAGGATCGGTGTTGGGACACGCCCACATGCAGAGCATCTTGTGCAGATTGACCGTTACCTCAACGAGGCCCGCAGGAAAGGCCGCAGCGAACGTTTGGGTGTGCTCACTGACGGTAAGCATTGGGTGTTGCGTCCGAGCGCAGAAACCGGATGCCCCCTCAAGTTCTCAAACGCCCGAACGTTCACACTAAAGAGTGCGGAGGCGGTTGTTGATTGGCTGGTGTGGATGCGAGAAGCAGCCGAACTCACGTCTGTTGAAGTCGCACACGCAACCCCTGAAGTCGTGGCTAGAGCGTTCGGGACTGGTTTAATGGCTAGCAACGCGGTCGCCGAACTTCGTGGCATTTATGACGAGCACAGTGCGCGTCCGACCATACAGGTCAAACGCGAATTGTGGGAAACTTTGCTCGGAACAGCCCTCGGTGAGGTGGTGTCTGAGACCAACGATTTGGATGATCTGTTTGTGCGTCATACCTATCTAACTGCCGTTGTTGGGCTGGCGCTGCAGTCTGCGTTTGGAATTGATGTCGCAGGTATATCTGATGAAGATCCGAACCGGCTTATAGATGGATCGGTTTTCGCGGAGCGAACAGCAGTAAGCGGAGTCATCGAATCAGACTTCTTTGGTTGGTTGGCGGAAGCAACCGGTGGCCAATCATGGATAGCCGCGCTAGCGCGTCGGGTTGCTCGCTTTGACTGGGGAGGGACTCAGTTCGATCTAGGGAGCGTGTTGTATCAGAGTGTTATCAGCGCTAACGAACGTAAGCGCCTTGGCGAATATTACACGCCCGACTGGTTGGCTGAAGCGGTGGTTGCGGAAACCGTTCAAGACCCCTTAAACGAAAGGGTGCTAGACCCTGCGTGTGGCTCGGGGACATTCCTTCGTGAGTGCGTTAAAGTGTTCGTTACCGCAGCAGAAGCGGAAAATGTTGAGGCGCGCGATGCGCTGCTGTCGTTGCAAAACAAGGTGATTGGGGTGGACATCCACCCTGTGGCTGTTCACCCTGCGCGCGCCGCTTGGATTTTGGCGGCACGTCAATTGATTCGCGCGGCAGACGGAGCAGTAAAGGTAGCGGTCCCAGTATTTCTCGGTGACAGCCTTCAAACTCAGGCGAACGCTCAGAGTTTGTTTGGGCAAGACACCACCGTGATCGTCTATGACCATTCCAGCGGGATCAGCTTAGAGTTTCCGAGAGGGTTGGTTGACAGCGGAGACAGCTTCGACTTGTTATTGTCGAGAGTCGCGATCGACATAAGCGAGGGGATTGACCCAGTTGATATTC
>JAHQYM010000224.1 GCA_024421095.1 Acidimicrobiia bacterium | reverse complement strand
GGCTTTGGGCGATGCCGTTGAGCAGCACTTTAAGGGTTGCGGGGTGAATTTGGTCGAAGTCCAAGAGGACGGCTTGGTCGTTGCCGTTGGGGCTGTTGACGGTTGCGATGACGAGTTCGGCTAGTACTTGGTAACCCCCGAGTTCGGGGTCGGCGTGATTGAGCGTTCGTTGAAGCGTCTGTTCGATGCTGATGGCAGGCATGGTTACGTTGTTGCTATCACGCAACTGCAGTGGCGCGAGTGAGTTGTGGGAGCCTCGAATGTTGTTGGGGTTGACGGCGATTTGGTCGGCTGCCACGATCACGGCTTCGGTGCCGTTTTGACGCAGAAGTGCGAGTGTTTGGGCGTTGGCTGACTTATCAAGCCGCGTAACTTTTGTGGGTCGCCGACCGAGAGTTTCGGCTACGACGGCAGCGCCGTAATCGTATTGTTCGGTGACTTGGCTGCTACCGCCGCTGCGCCGCCAGCCTTCTTCGTCGAGTTCAATCCACGGGGCGTTGAGGATTGGTCGGTCGCTGAGCAGCGCGGCGAGTTCAGCGAGTGGGTTGGCGTTGATTTGGTCTCGGTCTTCACCGAGGTCTGCGTTTCCGTTGAGTGTCGGGTTGGCTAGAGCTTGTATGGTTTCGGGTTGCAGCGCAACTGTTATCGGTATCTGGCGATGCGCCGCGATGCGTTGGGCTTTTTTGAGGAGGTTTTCTGTGTCTAGGGTGATTGTTTGGTCTGCATTGGTTGCTAGCGGTGCGGTTAGGTCTGCGATGAAGGCGATGTGAAGGGTGGGTTGTGGTTGGTTTTCGAGGACGAGTAGGTGAGTGATTAGTGTGTCGATGATGGTTCCGTCGCTGTTTTCGAGGGTGATTGCTACTACTAGCGCGCCTTGGTTGACGCGCAGGATTTCGCCGATTTCGTGGTCTGGCAGTTCGATAACAAGGTTGCCCCGATCGTTGATTGCACAGGGGCTATCTTGGCTGATTTGGTTGACCGCGCAGGTGAAATTGCTGAAGGGTTGCTCGTCTGCGGTCGCGCTGGCGTTGTAGCTTGCGCGCACTTCGTCACGAGTGGTACGTGCTTTGTATATGCGCACTCGGATGGTGGTGTCGGTGGAGGCATCCAAACGTAGTTCGATGACGGCGGGTTCATCACTCACAAAAACTGTTTGTGTCACGAGATCAATGCGCGGTTGTGCCGTTTGTGTTCGGGCGCTTGCATTCGCGCCGTTGCTAAACGCCATCAATGCAAGCACCGCGAGCACACCAAAAACACCAGAACTGACGATTGTTGTCAACCAAGTGCGTGTGTTGCGCATAAGTCAATTACCTTATGTCACCTCATGTGGGAATGACAGGGGCCCCTCACGCCTCCCAGGCACTCAATGCCTGCTCGATGCCTGGCTGACTGCATATACTGCAATCTTTCTTGCAACATTTGCAATATCGTCGAGTTGGTGTTATTAATGGACGGATGTCACGCTTGAGTGAAAAGTCACGTCGAGGGTCGTGGTGGATCACCGACTGC
>JAHQYM010000223.1 GCA_024421095.1 Acidimicrobiia bacterium | reverse complement strand
GGCTTTGGGCGATGCCGTTGAGCAGCACTTTAAGGGTTGCGGGGTGAATTTGGTCGAAGTCCAAGAGGACGGCTTGGTCGTTGCCGTTGGGGCTGTTGACGGTTGCGATGACGAGTTCGGCTAGTACCCGGTAACCCCCGAGTTCGGGGTCGGCGTGATTGAGCGTTCGTTGAAGCGTCTGTTCTATGCTGATGGCTGGCATGGTTACGTTGTTGCTATCACGCAACTGCAGTGGCGCGAGTGAGTTGCGGGAGCCTCGAATGTTGTTGGGGTTGACGGCGATTTGGTCGGCTGCCACGATCACGGCTTCGGTGCCGTTTTGACGCAGAAGTGAGAGTGTTTGGGCGTTGGCTGACTTATCAAGCCGCGTAACTTTTGTGGGTCGCCGACCGAGAGTTTCGTCTACGACGGCAGCGCCGTAATCGTATTGTTCGGTGACTTGGCTGCTGCTGCCGCTGCGCCGCCAGCCTTCTTCGTCGAGTTCAACCCACGGGGCGTTGAGGATTGGTCGGTCGCTGAGCAGCGCGGCGAGTTCAGCGAGTGGGTTGGCGTTGCTTTGGTCTCGGTCTCCACTGAGGTCTGCGTTTCCGTTGAGTGTCGGGTTGGTTAGAGCTTGTATGGTTTCGGGTTGCAGCGCAACTGTTATCGGTATCTGGCGATGCGCCGCGATGCGTTGGGCTTTTTTGAGTAGGTTTTCTGTGTCTAGGGTGATTGTTTGGTCTGCATTGGTTGCTAGCGGTGCGGTTAGGTCTGCGATGAAGGCGATGTGAAGGGCGGGTTGTGGTTGGTTTTCGAGCACGAGTAGGTGAGTGATTAGTGTGTCGATGATGGTTCCGTCACTGTTTTCGAGGGTGATTGCTACTACTAGCGCGCCTTGGTTGACGCGCAGGATCTCGCCGATCTCGTGGTCTGGCAGTTCGATAACAAGGTTGCCCAGATCGTTGATTGAACAGGGGCTCTCTTGGCTGATTTGGTGGATCGCGCAGGTGAAATTGCTGAAGGGTTGCTCGTCTGAGGTCGCGCTGGCGTTGTAGCTTGCGCGCACTTCGTCACGAGTGGTACGTGCTTTGTATATGCGCACTCGGATGGTGTTGTCGGTGGAGGCATCCAAACGTAGTTCGATGACGGCGGGTTCATCACTCACAAAAACTGTTTGCGTGACGAGATCAATGCGCGGTTGTGCCGTTTGTGTTCGGGCGCTTGCATTCGCGCCGTTGCTAAACGCCATGAGAACAAGCACCGCGAGCACACCAAACACACCAGAACTGACGATTGTTGTCAACCGATTGCGTGTGTTGCGCATAAGTCAATTACCTTATGTCACCTCATGTGGGAATGACAGGGGCCCCTCACGCGGAGGGGCCCCGGGTTCTGAGCGACGAAGCACTCAGGGTGTTATGTTGCCACTCTACAGGCGGGGTGCGACATGCGCCGAGTGGCTGACTGCATATACTGCAATCTTTCTTGCAACATTTGCAATATCGTCGAGTTGGTGTTATTAATGGACGGATGTCACGCTTGAGTGAAAAGTCACGTCGAGGGTCGTGGTGGATCACCGACTGC
>JAHQYM010000222.1 GCA_024421095.1 Acidimicrobiia bacterium | reverse complement strand
GTTGTCTCCGTTGGGGTCTGTAGCAAGTTCGTCAAGGAGAAACTGCAACCGCCTCATTGAAGTGCCGTTCATTGAGGGCACCAAGGTTTCGCAAAGCGCGACAACTAGCGCAATGTCTTCATGCAAGCGTCCGTATGTTGAACTCATTTGCGCTACTCCTGTTTTGATTAGACACGAACATGCCGTGTCTGCGTTGTCGCAACGACAATGTTGTCGCAACGACAATTGTGCAACGACAATGTTTACGCAACGACAATAACGCAATGGTGAGACACTGCCGAGGATTTTGACTACACGGCGCTCCCGAACCGGGGTTGGTTAGCTGGCGTAGTTGGTGGCGGCGAAGTCCCAGTTGATGAGGTGCTCTAGCAACGTGGCCATGTATGCGGGTCGTGCGTTTTGGTAGTCGAGGTAGTAGGCGTGTTCCCAGACGTCGATGGTGAGTAGTGGTTGGTGGCCGTCAACGATTGGGTTGCCGGCATCGTCGGTGTTGACAACAGCTAATTCTGGGCCACCGTCACCTGAGTCATTTGCGGCGCGGCGGACGAGCCAAGTCCATCCTGATCCGAAGTTGCCGCAGGCTTTGGCGGTCAACTCGGTTCGCAAATTGTCTACAGATCCGAAGCTAGCGTCGATGGCGGCTGCGAGTTCGCCGTTGGGTTCGCCACCGCCGTCGGGGTTGATGGATTGCCAGTAGAAGGTGTGGTTCCAGACTTGGGCGGCGTTGTTGAACACGGCCCCAGGTCCGGCATTTGTGATGAGTGTTTCAAGGCTCGGTGTGCCGTCAGCGCCTGAGGTGGCATCGTTGGCGAGGAGTTTGTTTAGGTTGTTTACGTAGGCGGCGTGGTGTTTGCCGTAGTGGAACTCTAAGGTGCGCTCGCTGATGTGTGGGGCGAGAGCGTTTTGTGGGTAGGGAAGTGCTGGTAGTTCAATCATGGTTTTCTCCTTAGGCGTTAGTGGATTGTGCCTAGGTGATTAGCGTAACCGCATCTGCCTATGTGTCTGCAACTGCGTGTCTGCAAACCCAAAACAAATTCAAGAAATTTCAAGTTGTTTTGAAAATTGCTGCGCGCGCCGTTTTCGCGCGCTATGCTGAGCCCCCTTGAATACAAGAGCGGTTTATTACCGACACCTTGCGAGTCTAACGTTTCGCTTAATCTCAAAGATTTAAAACTTTTGAGGTTGTGTTGTGTTAGAAAACGGTGTGCGCTATTATGTGCGTGCCAATCGCATTTGGTGTTTTCTGCACTTAGTGGTTTACTAGGCGTAGATATCCGCTAGATTTCGACTGGTGTCTGCGAAGAGCCAGACAATCAACCAAGAATGGAGCAAAAATGAGTTCAACAGTAACGGGAAAGGGAATGCCGGTGAAGGAGCCAAGTCGGTTAAGTCGGCTGGGTGTTCTTCGTTTTTTGCGTTTGGCGGTGGTCTTTGTCGTCGTCGCAGGCAGTCTGGGTTTAGCTACGGTCACAGCGACCGCTCAGTCGGGTGACAATCAATGCCCAACAGAAACCGAAGCCGAAGCTTACACAGACATAGAACAAGCAGGCGAAAGTCATCGAGCA
>JAHQYM010000071.1 GCA_024421095.1 Acidimicrobiia bacterium | reverse complement strand
TACGCTGAACTTGAAGAGAGCGACACCGCAGAATCATATTTCAGGCAGGCAATCGCTTCAGATCCGTCTTTCGTTCCAGCGATATCGAACTTGACGACGATCCTGTTGAACAATAACGAGTTGGACGAGGCCCACACCCTAGTACAAGACATGTTGAGTCTGAAACCTCGCTATGCCATCGTGCAACACAATGCGGCGATTCTGTATCGGGAGATGGGCGATTTCCTGCAAGCGGAAGAACACTTCAGGCGGGGCTTGGAATTGCATCCCTCCGATGAGGGACTCCTCTCAAGTTACGGCATATTCTTGGTCAACCAGGAACTCCCGGCCGAAGCCGAACCTATTCTCAGAAGTGCGCTGCAGCAATACCCGATGCGCGACGATGTTGCACAATCGTTGGCTACGGCGCTCATCTTGCAGGGCCGTGATAACGAAGCGGCCGAACTTGTCGAAGACGGTTTCATCGAATCTTTGGGGCCCTCGGTTGCTGTTTCGGAGGTCGAGCGCGGCAACCTGCTACTTGATGAGAGCCGATACGATCTGGCCAGAGAAGCGTACGAGGCGGCGATTGCTGCGGATTCTGAGAATCTGGCTGCCCATGTGCAACTCGGCGTGGCACTTGAGAACCTTGACGAGGACTTAGAAGCACTGGAAAGTTATCGAAACGCCTACAATATCAACAATGAGGATATCAGCGCCGTGTATTTCTTCGCTTTGTTGTCGGCTCGGCTGGAACAAAACGATGAAGCGCTCGAACTGTTCGACGAAGCGATCGAGTTGTTTGCACAAGGGTTGGTTCCGCTCCACTCTGATGATGCTGAGTTGCCCGACCTCGCGGACGTGTATGTGAACAGAAGCGTCGTCAACGTCGGCCTCGGTCGCCTCAACGAGGCCGTCGCCGACACAGAGCGGGCGTTGGAACTAGACCCCACCCGTGAACTCGCAGCCCGCAACCGCGAACAGATCCTGGGAATGCTCGCACAACAGCAGAACGCCGGCTGACCCTCAACCCCCGCTGCATCATCGTTGCTGCATAAACAACCAACGCTTGTCTTGGTTACGAAAATTAACTTATGAGACTTAACCTAAAGATGCAGTGTCTACGTCCAACTCCAACCACACTCTTCGGTAACAGCACGGAGATAGTCTGCAGAACCAGCGGTGGAGAATTGAAATGTCCCGAAATCGGCACCATTCCAATTGGTGACAGCCAGCAACATGACTGCGTGAGCAGGATCGGCTAGGTCATTTATCAGATCTTCCATTAAGCGGACTGGCTGGAAAGCGGCTCGAGCGGTGCTGCGTTCGTTCCACAACTCGCGAGTCGCAGGGTTGCGATCACGCCAAGCGGACTGCTCGGCTGCGCTCAATTTGTCCCATCCCTTTGGAAAAAACGCGTATCTGACTGGTATGCGGTTGTCTTGAAAGCGTCCCAATAGAAAACCAGATTCGACCACAAAGTACACTTCAAACGAGCGCGTTGCCGAACATCGGGCTACCAAACTCGCCCACGAGTCTGCATATGGAAATTTGCGGGTATGGGAGCTTGCGTCAACGAAGGTGATCAGAGCGCCATTGCTCAGGCGTTGGGGCGGTTGCCATAACGTTGTGGTTTCTGGTGCGGGGCCGATTGGGCTGCCCGGGTTGCTCCCACTGCTCGCGCCACTTCCGCCGCCGCCGTCCCCAGCACCACCGCCCCCAGCACCGCCGCCGTCCCCGCCCCCGCCGCCATCTCCGGAACCACCGCCGGGTGTGGTCTGGGTGTTGCCGCATACCCCTGCTGATGGAATGTTGGTGTAGGTCACATATAGATGGTCGGCTACGCAACGGAAAATGTCGTTGTGAGCGCAAGTTTGGTAAGCGGCATTGGTGGCCGCATTGGAACAAGCAGCCACCGAGGGATGATCAACTACCAAAGCATGGGCCACCTCGTGGAGAAGCGTGTCGTTAAACGCATCCAAGCGGCGGATGTGGTGGCGAGAGGAATCGTAACAACCGATGATGATTCCGTTACCGCTAATTGTTGCACATCGCGACCCTGCGGGGACGAGTTCACTCTCGGGGGGAGATGTACGTTTGTTCACCACATTGACTTCGGCCCAGATTCGTTCGATGAGTTCTTTGGCGTTTTCATCCGACAATGAGTAGTGAAAATTCTTGTTTTCGCGGTAGCCCCGCCAGGCACATGTCTCCCAGTTGTAAACGCCGCTCAAGACTGCGCTAGCGCAACGCCCGGAGGGAGCGGACGAAGGCACCGTGATCGTGGTGACCTGCGGCGGCATGGTGGTGGTGGTGGTAGGTGTGGTAGATGTGGTAGTGCTGGTAGACGTGGTGGATGTAGTGGATGTGGAGAATATGCTGCTCTCGCTGGGATGTCGCTGGTTGTATCGAAACAAGAAAGTGATGAGTTGAGCACGCGACAACGTGTTGTCGGGGGAGAAAGTGGTGTCCGATGTGCCGGTAGTGATCCCAGTGGCCGCCAACCAAGAAACGGCGCCTTGCTGCCAATCAAGTACAACATCAACAAAAGAGTGCGCTTCGGCAGTGGGGCTACCACTCGCACGCCACAACAGTGCCGCTAGTTCGCCTCGGTTGAGTATGCGGTCGGGCGAATAATCGGTTGCAGAGGTGCCGCTAGTGATACCTTGTGACGCCAACCAGCTAACCGCCGGGGACTGCGCGTCGGGGACATCGGTAAAGCTGTGTGCCGCTGATGTTGAGGGTTGGCCTGCCATACGCCAAAGCCAGACGGCCGTTTCGCCTCGGGTAGCGGGTTGCGCGGGCAGAAAGTTGTCGCCAGTGATGCCGGTGATGTTGGCTTCCACAGACCAAGCAACCGCATCGCTGTAGTACAAGCCATCAGGCACATCGGCATAGCTATCGGTAGCGCTAGCGGTGGTGGATTGTGCGCTGACGAGCAGCGAAGCACCAACTAGCATCGCAATAAGACTCGTGAACAGTTTTCGCATCAGTCCCTCGTTTGCAAGCGCAGATGGGTACTGAGATTGTATCGTCAATACACTGCGTGATAGCGGGGCAATCAGCCCCTCTAAACCAACTGCCAAATTGTCAGAGCCCGTGGTTTACCGTCTACTGGCCTACCTAGCGACTGATACCTAGATATGCCTCTTGAAGATCGGGTCGTTTGACGAACTCTGGGGTCGTCATGTCGGCGACTATCTCGCCTCGGTCCATGACCAAGACGCGGTCGGCTAGACGCACAGCGATGTTGAGGTTCTGGCGCTGCGAGCCACCGGTGCCGCTAGTTCACCGGCCGATTCGTGCCTGCGCCTCGGCTGGGGTTTCGGCGTTCTCGCCGTGGCGGATTGCTTCTTTGCGGTCGAGTTTGACCGGGACGAACTGGTTGTCGCCGGGCGGGAGCATGTCGGGTTCGTAGAGTGCGACCTTTTGGGTTTGGGCGACGCGGCCGCCGTTGAGGTCGAGGGTGCGGGCGTTCGTCCCGATCGGGTGCATCGTCCGCCCATCTTTGCACTCGAGGTCCCACCACCATTTCTTGGTGGGGTTGATCGAGCCGTTGCCTACGGGGTCGTCGAGTTTGGCGATGAACCGGCGGGTGAACGGAAGCTTGATCGCCGACCAGAGGAAGAGGCGTTCTACCATCACGCCCTCAATGTTGTAGGGGCCGGTCTTCATGCATCGGCCGCAGGCCGAGCCCTTCAAGTTGCCGGGGCGGTACTTGGTGCATTTCTCGACGTCGGGGTTCCATGTCTCGTACCCGTTGAACATGATCTTGTCGCCTAACGGGATCGCCGCGCAGGGGCACTCGCGGGCGCATTTGGTGCATTTCGGGCAGAAGTCTTGCAGCCCGAAGTCGATCTTGACGTCGGGGGTGAGCGGCATGTCGGTGGTGAGCACGACCGACTTGAAGCGGGGCCCGACGAACGGGTTGAGCAGCAGCTCGCCGATCCGGCTCATCTCTCCGAGGCCGGCTGCGAGCACCAGTGGGATGTGCAGCACCTCGCTGTCGTTGTGGCTGCGTGAACTGTAACCGAGCGAGCGGAGGTGCTCGGCCATGATCCCGGCGTTCTTTAGTCGAGGCATCGTCGCAAATCAGGCCGCACCCCACCATGTCCGCGTCCAGAAAGTAAAGGCCCGCCTTGAGATTGTTGGCCCGCTCAACAGCATCGACGGGAACAGGCGCAGCCGGCGAGACCTCACCTGTGCGCTGTTCATCGAACAGGTCGACGTAGATCTGATAAGCGTGCCCCGCCCCGAACGGCCCTTCAGGCCGGCGCTCGACCGGGCGCGTCCCGTCAACGGAGACCACCGGCGAGTCTGTCACGCTCACGCGGGGAAGCCGCTCCAACGGTTACGGCCCGAGATGCACCGGACGCTTCTTGTGTGAGAACAGCTTCACGGTCTCCACCCAATCCGGCAATCCTAGTCACCGTTGCTCGATGCGTTTGAGGTTGTCCGCGCCATTCGGGTGATCCGCAATACGCGACATGGCAAGGCAGGCTCTATTCGTGGTCGCCAACCAAGCCGCGGCACGTTGTATCAACCTCAGTGTCACACCCCCAACCTACTCTTTCCACAATCGAAAACGCACACGCAAAAGGCATGTGCCACCGAAAGGAAATAATCATGAACAAAGTAGCTAAAGGCATCCTGTGGATCGGGATAATTGCAGCGGGCATCATTTTTGCCGTGTTCCTACTCGTCGCAGGATGCACTGCATTGGTAGCGAATGAAATAGAGAACACCGTTGACGACGCAAGCACAAACACCCCACGCGAAAACGCGGAAGTCATTGTTGATGTCGGGGCCTTGGAATATTGGACCGCAGACTCGGATGATTTTTGGGGTAGTGAGAACGCACGGCTTCCTGTGACCGTGAGTATACCGGCGCGACTCAACAGCCCTCTGAATATCGGTGATTTGCTAGATTTTGAGATTGGATTGGTTCCTCAAGGCACGGTGCAACGAGAAACTTGGCTGTGTTCTGGGTGCCCACAAGATATTGATGAATTGAGGGTAAACCAAGGTGTTCATAACGTATTTGTCTATTTCAGCTTTGACCAATCTCTCGACCGTTATGATTGCTTCGTGCGCAAAGATGTTTTCAAGGACACATTAGTCAATATTCAAGGCTGCGAATTGAAGTGATATATTCCCTCAATCAGCAGCATCCTCCCCCACGACCAGAGGCGCATTTGGCTCTGTGCAACGGCCTCATCGACACGGTCGATTTCGCTGCTGCAATATAGGAGCGCTTGTACGTTCCCCATTAACCAGCAGAGGCAGCATTGCGAGGGCGATGCCATCTGATAGGTTCGCGCTTGCCCGCGAAAACCAAAGGTGAATGAAGTCGCGCGGCAGGCGTTGTCTGGAGTTTCGGTTCACGTAGTCGTACACCACGTGCCGTCGACCATTACGGTTCGGTTCGCGATCTCGTCAACTTCGCGCCATGCCTGCATCCGAGAGGGTCTGATACGGATGAAAATCCAATCACCCGTATCGCGGCGCGGATCCCAACCGGTCTTGCTGTGAAAGACATTGGCCGACCCAGGGTCGTGCTGTACCAGCTCAGATGTTCGAACTGCACCGTCTATAATCAGCACGTCGCGTGTCGGCCCGAGCCCGATTCGAACGGTCGGCACGATCGCGATGTTTCGCGCAGTGACGCTTCGCTGTTCGGTGCAGAATATTAAGTCGCCAGAGTCCGAGTCCCACGCTAGGCTCAACGGGATTAGATGAGGTCCCAATGGACCGGAGGTGGCCAGCCACGCGTCACCTCCAGCCTCAAGCTTCGCCATCGAATCTTTCACTCTCTGCACGGTCGTTCTCTTCATCGTTGGATGTCGGAACGAAGGCACACGGATGGCGAGGTCCAAATTCCGCCCTTGAGGATGTAGAAGGCACTCTCGTGGTTCATGAATTCCTTGGGACTATATCGGCCAAGTAACGGGCACATATCGCGCTCTGCGAAGAAATTCGTGCAGGTCATCACCCACGTGTTCCCAGCCATTTGGACAACCCCAAAGGGGCCGATGTGGACATCCGACACATGGTGAACCGCGGCCGTGGTTCGCACTGGGACGTCTGGGCCAATTGTCAGCAAGAGTCGCTCGAGTTCGACGATATCCCTTGAGCACAGGCTCACGTTGTGGTTGGTCGTTTCGGGCTGGTCTCGTAGAACGTGTGCTCCAACACCGAACGGTCGTGCAAGAGGTGCGGGGAGCATTTGAAACGCCAAGGACAAACTGTAGAGGCTTTGGAGCAGGACCGGCATCCGCTGGTGGCGCAGTGAGCAACAAACTTCGCTTATTGTTGAAGTTGGGCTCGTTTTTTCTGAACTTCAAGAATTGTCGAAATCTTGGGACTTGTCCTCGTGCTTCGTCTATCCTTGAAGTGACTCACACGCTAAGGAGAACCCGAATGGCGGAACCGAAACTGTATCACCTCGAAGCCAGTCACTTTGACCTGCGCAACCAACCCCAATTATCGAGAGCGTTGAAGGCGAGGCGGAAGGCGCTCGGCATGACCCAGCAAGAAGCGGCGCAACGCGCCAACGTGTCTGTCCAGTGGCTCTCGGGGTTAGAGAACAGCAAAGGCAGTTGCGGCTTGAGGCGGGTCATGCGGGTTGTCGACGTGCTCGGGTTGTCTGTGGCGCTGCACGTGCGGCACCGCACGGAACTCGACGAGATTTTCGACGGCATCGAAACCGAGGCGGAATGACCGCCAACGACACGCTCATAGTTTTCTTGCGGGGTCACAAGGCCGCCCACATCACCCGCCGAGGGCCGCAGCTGTGTCTCGTCTACTCCGAAGAATACGCCGAACAACCCACAGCGTCGCCCCTGTCACTGTCCATGCCGCTGCAAGTTGCCCAATTCGACGACCGACGGGTCGAAAGCTGGATATCGGGTCTGTTGCCGGGCAACCCCGATGTCCGCAGGCGTTGGGCTGCCAAATACGGCGCGGTGTCCCCCCAAGCCTTCGATCTTCTCGGAACCAGCATCGGCATGGACTGCCCGGGAGCGGTCCAGTTCTGCAAACCAGAGTCCGTCGAAGCACTGACAGGTCGTGGGGGCGGGGTCGACTGGCTATCGGAGAACGAACTCGGTGATCTCGTTGCGGGCATGGCACGCGAATCCTCACGGTGGGTCCGCCCGCAGGGACACAGCGCGTTCAGCCTCGCCGGTGCCCAAGCAAAAACTGCTCTTTACCGACAAGACGGCGACAACGACCGCTGGGGCGAACCCTGGGGGCAGACACCGACCACCCACATCCTCAAACCTTCGATGGCCGACTTCGTGGACCAGTCACTCAACGAGCACTTATGCATGACCGCGGCACGCTACTGCGGGCTGGCATCCGCACGCACCGAGATGACAGTGATCGACGGGCACCGGGTGCTGGTAGTCCACCGGTTTGACCGCCTCCGCGGTGCTGACGGTGTTATCCGACGCGTTCACCAAGAAGACCTGCACCAAGCATGCGGCGACCCCGATGCCTCCATCTACCAGGGTGAACACGGCGAGGGCCACAACATCGCGCGCCTGGCCCGCCTGCTGGCAGACAATTCAGCGGACCCGGACAACGACAAACGGCGATTCTTCGATGCCTTGGCGCTCAACTGGGTGCTGTGCAACACCGACGCGCACTCCAAGAACTACAGCATCCTCTTCAACGGCAATGAAATCCGCCTCGCGCCTCTCTACGATGTGTGGTCGATAATGCCCCATGACCCCGACCACTACCGTTCCTACACTCTAGCCATGTCTCCCCAAGCGGACCGACGGGTGATAGCAGCAGACAACCCGCAGACGTGGGCTGCGACTGCCCTAGCGATGGGGTTGGACCCCGATGAAGGGATCAGGCGCGCCCAAAGGATCGCCGACGCGGTCCCTCAAG
Source organism: Acidimicrobiia bacterium (assembly GCA_024421095.1). GTDB lineage: Bacteria > Actinomycetota > Acidimicrobiia > Acidimicrobiales > Aldehydirespiratoraceae > VXYK01. Next base: position 3,428 of record JAHQYM010000071.1, on the reverse strand, counting down.
CGCTGGAGCGGGCCGCCGACGAGCTGCAACCAGAGTTCCGAGATTCCCCGACACTCCAAACGCTGCTGACAATGAGCATCAAGCGGCGAGATCAATGCATCAAGGGTTGGTTGTGACAACCACGGGCGTAGCGCCAACCCCTACTACCCCTGCTGCGCAGCGCCAATTCCTACTATCCCTGCTGTGCAACGGGACTTCTACGCTCGGACTCAAAGGATTGCCGGGACACCACGGCGGGAATCCACACGAAGGTTAGGCGTCCGTTCGATGCGCCGGCCGCTCCGTCGCCCAGCGCAACCACCAATGCCGCCAGCGCGAATGCGCTCAGGCCAAGGAAGAACATCTCAGGTCCCAAAGACCCACATCACCAGTTGCAACTGTGCTACCGCATGTCCCAAATCCAGAAAGTGTTGCTTCTTCGTTTCGGTTCGTGGGTAGGCGGCGACCGTGACGGAAATCCCAACGTCACACCCCAGATCACTCTCGAAGTGCTCGAGTTCCAAATCACCGAACAGGGCGAGGTCATAGCCGACAAGAACGGACTGCCTCAACCTGCGCCGTGCGCTGCTGTTGACGGGCAACGGCGTGGCCGACGACCTCCGCAACACCGGCTAGCCCGGCGATGTCCGCAACTGTCGCATCTACGGAACAAGGCCGTCACAGGGTCTCGCTCAATTCAACCACGGTACTCCAGAGCCCGCTGTCGACTTCGACCGAATCAGCAGGCGACTTGGCGGCACCTGGCAGACGGGCGCCAGGTTGTTCGTCAACCCGATCCGCCAGTCGTGACAGGCTCTCCCAGAACGCATCACCGGAGAATGATCGGGGATCGATCAACAGGTAGAACTGGCCCAGATCGTGCGGTGGGCCCTCTGGGGCCTTTAGCGGAGGCACGTCGACACTGGCGAGCGTCCCGGTCAACGCTGCCGCCAACACCTCGACCATCAGCCCCATGCCGTAACCCTTGTACCCGCCAGCAGAAACCAGTGATCCTCGCAATGCTGCCTCGGGGTCGGTCGTGTCGTTGCCGTTCTCGTCCACGGCCCAACCGGTGGGGATCGCAGTGCCTGCCGCGGCCGCCATGGTGATCTTGCCGAGGGCCACCGCGCTGGTACTAAAATCGAACTGGAACGCCACCTCCGAGGAGGGAGCGGGGACCGCCATCGCGATCGGGTTGGTTCCCAGCAGGGGACGTGATCCACCGGGGGGAGCGACCCGCGCTGTGGAGTTCGTCGCTCCGATCGCGATCAGCCCGGCCTTGGCGAACTGCTCGGTGAAGTAGCCCAATGATGTGCATGTGTGGCTGTGCTCGACAGCGTAGCCGCAGGTCCCGTTTGCTCTCGTGGCCGCGACCGCGGTGTCGAATCCCGCGGCGAAGGCACTCTGGGCGAACCCGAACCTGGCGTCGACCCGAACGGCTCCCGCCTTGTCGTGGGTCACCACCGGTTCCGCGCGACCGTCGACTCGACCCGACTGCAGCTGTCGGCAGTAGCTCTCAAGGTAGTAGAGGCCGCAGATCCGGTTGCCGTTGGCTTCGGCGACCCGCACCGCATGCGCGACTTGGGCGGCGACGGTCTCGGCGGCGCCGTGGGCTTGCAGGGCTCGCCTGGTGACCGTCTCGATGTCGTCGAGCAGCACCACTGCTGTGTTCGACTGGGCTTCGGTGTTCATTGCGGTTGCTCCTTTCCTACTGAAGGCCCGATACGCCTCAGCGAATCACAAAGGGGTTGGCCATGGGTTCTTCAGAAGTGTTGACCCAGACTGTCTTGGTGCGGGTGTAGTCGTAGATGGCGTCCACTCCGGCTTCGCGGCCATAGCCGCTTTGGCCGAAACCCCCGAAAGGGGCGATCGGGGAGATCACTCTGTAGGTGTTGATCCAGACGATGCCGGAGTGGATGTTCGCGGCGACCCGATGGGCCCGAGCGACGTCTTTGGTGAACACACCCGCACCCAAGCCGAACGGGCTGTCGTTGGCCAACCCGATGCCAACTCGTTCGTCTTCGAACCGCAGCACCGACATGACGGGACCGAACAGTTCGACCTGGGTGCTCGGTGTGTTCTGGTCCATACAGGAGATGATCGTCGGTTCGTAGTACCAGCCGGAATCGAAACCATCGGGCCGTTTGCCGCCTGTCTGCACCACGGCCCCTTGCGCTTCGGACTCCGCCACGACCTGCTGTATCCGTTCAAGCTGCGCCCGTGTCGCCAACGGCCCCATCTGAGTGCCGTCCTCAAGAGGGTCGCCGATACGAATCTCTTTGGCCCGCTCAATGAGTCTCGCCAGGAATTCGTCGTGAATGCCTGCTTGCACCAGGACCCGCGAGCCCGCCACGCAACTCTGCCCGGTCGCACCGAAGTTGCCTGCGATAGCTCCGTTGACTGCACCTTCCATATCGGCGTCGTCGAACACCAGTATCGGCGACTTTCCGCCCAGCTCGAGGCTCACATGAGCAAAGTTGTTTGCGGTGTTGGCGACCACCCTGCTCGCTGCTGTTGTCCCGCCGGTGAAGGCGACCCTGCTGACGAGCGGGTGGCTGGTCAGCACCCGGCCGCAGGGTTCTCCGAAACCGGTGATGATGTTGACGACACCAGCAGGGAAACCCGCTTGCTCGACCAGGGCAGCGAACTCGCACATCACCGCCGGCGCCTCTTCAGATGCCTTGATGACAACGGTGTTCCCTGCCGCGAGCGCCGGGCCGAGCTTGGTTGCGGTGAGGAACATTGCGGCGTTCCAGGGCACGATGGCTGCAACCACCCCGATCGGCTCGCGCCTGGTGAAGACGTGCATGTTCGGCTTGTCGATGGGCAGCGTTGCACCCTGAATCTTGTCGGCCAACCCCCCGTAGTAGCGGTAGTAGTCGGCCACGTAGGCGGTCTGCGAGCGGGTTTCGGCAGCCAGTTTGCCGCTGTCGGTCATCTCGATACTGCCGAGGCGGTGGGCGTGCTCGGCAACGAGGTCAGCGAGCCGGAACAGCATCTGTCCCCGCTGGGTTGCGGTCATTTCAGGCCACGGTCCGTTCCGGAGCGCCCGGTGAGCCGCGGCTACGGCTCGCTCCGTGTCGCTGCTGGTGGCTGCCGGCGCGCTGGCCCAGCGCTTTCCGGTCGCTGGGTTGACACAGTCGAAACGGCCGCCGTCAGAAGCATCGCAGAACACTCCGTCGATGAAGAGTTGATAGTCGGTCATGCGGGTCTCTCCTGATTGAGGAACTCAAGAACGGCATTCGAGAACAGGTTCGGTTCTTCGATGGGAGCTAGGTGGTGCATCCCGGGCATTGTCCGAGCTTCTCCGCCTGGGATCGCGTCGGCTAGAGCGGCAGCCATTTCGGGTGTGGAACCAGTATCGCGTTCACCGGCGAGGACCAACGTGGGGGCTTCGATGTCGGGTGCCGAGGATGCCGCGAGGTCGTCTGCTTGGGTGAACAGGCGGT